>JBEKEP010000059.1:0-22238 GCA_050013775.1 Occallatibacter sp.
GCTTCCCTGGGCATCTTATCCGGCTTCGTGGCCGGCAATTTCTCGGCGTACTGGCTGGGATTGAGCATGGTCGCCCTCATGGGAATGGGCTATTACTTCAGTCTGGGCATACCGGATTTGCAGACCAATCCGGCCGGAATGATGCTGGCTCCAGCCGTCTTCGCCTTTGGCCTTGTAGCCTTTGGCTTCCTCGGCATGGGTCCGGTGACGATCGCCGTCGATTCCTACGGGCCCGTTACCGACAATGCGCAGTCGGTCTATGAACTCTCGCTGATCGAAAATGTTCCCGGCATTGAAGCCGAGTTGAAAAAGAACTACGGTATCGAACCGAGGTTCGAGCGTGCAAAATACTTGCTCGAAGCCAACGATGGAGCCGGCAACACTTTCAAGGCGACGGCCAAGCCGGTACTCATCGGCACCGCCGTGGTGGGCGCAACCACGATGACGTTTTCGATCATCATGGCGCTGACCCACGGACTGACGGTTAACGTCCAGAACCTCTCTCTATTGCACGCGCCGTTCATGCTCGGGTTGATCTCGGGCGGAGCAGTCATCTTCTGGTTCGCAGGCGCTTCCACGCAGGCGGTTTCGACCGGCGCTTACCGCGCGGTCGAGTTCATCAAGGCCAACATCCATCTGGAAGGTGCGGAGAAGGCTTCAGTCGCCGATTCGAAGAAGGTGGTTGAAATCTGCACCAAGTACGCCCAGAAGGGAATGTTCAACATCTTTCTGGCCGTCTTTTTCGCTACGCTCGCGTTCGCATTCATGGAGCCGTTCCTGTTTATCGGCTACCTGTTCTCAATTGCGATCTTCGGTCTGTACGAGGCCATCTTCATGGCCAATGCTGGTGGCGCATGGGACAACGCGAAGAAAATCGTAGAGGTCGACCTGAAACAAAAGGGAACGCCTCTGCACGACGCGACCGTGATCGGAGACACCGTTGGCGATCCGTTCAAGGACACCTCGTCAGTGGCCATGAACCCGATTATCAAGTTCACGACATTGTTCGGATTACTTGCAGTCGAACTTGCTGTGACGCTCACCAAGAGCAATCCGCAGATGACAGAAATACTGGCGGTGGCGTTCTTCCTGGTGTCGGTTTTCTTCGTGCACAAATCTTTCTACGGCATGAGGATCGAAACCAAGTCGAGCAACTAACTCCTGGTTTGTAAGTTGACGAAAACGCCGCCCGGCAAATGGGCGGCGTTTTTTGTCGCGCGTTTTTGCGCAGGGCCACAGTGTTACAGCAAATTCATGCGTTTGACTGTACCGGATATAAGTCTTTATTTATGTTTTTGTTACTGCTGCTGTACAGTTGCACAGTGGCTGTAACAGGGCCTGCCGAGTGGCTGCAAACTGCTGAATCTTCGTCGGTTCGATGGGGCGTTACAGTCTCACAGCCGGTTTTGGCGGTTTCGCCGCCGGTGGTGAGTGATCGGCAGTCAGTGGTCAGAGAACCGCAGCCCGGAACCTGCTCCTGGCTTCCTCCGGGGGAGGGGGGGTGGAGGAGTTAGGGAGTAGTCACTAGCCAATCGGGAACTGAGAGGCGTTATACGCGAACGAATTGCACGGTCCTGATCCTGGAGGCATCTCATAGTTCGATTGTGCGCCGGCAGGGGGAAATTATATGCAAATGAAAAGTGAAAAAAGTGAACGAGTGAAGAAGTGAAGAAGCGAAAAGGAGACGGGTGGTTGGTGGGCGCGAGTGCAGATGCGTGTGAGTGTGGACGCGCGTGCGGAGCTTAGTTATCTCGGAGTTAGTAACCGGCGATTACTTACTTAAGGACAATGGCCGTTTGTAAGTTGGTTTTCCACCGATAAGCACCTTTCCCCAGTTGCATTCAGCGAGATTCAGACTATGCTCCAGCCATTCCCCCAAGGTATCAGGCACGCTGATACTGCCGTTTGCAAAGGTCACGAGCTTCCCTGCGATCTCTATCTGTGCGCGCCGAGTTCTCCCGTTTCGGTCCCGGATGCGCAACTAAACGTGTCTCTCACTTATGCCGATCATTCGGCCGCTGAAGGAGGTCCGTCTTGAAGCAGGTTTTGCACTTAATCGTTGCAGTGGTACTTCTGAGTTCTCTCCTGTCGCCAGCCCGCGCAAGCGACCAGAAGTCTATGTCGAGCTCGCAACCCGATACGACTCCCAATTCGTCGCAGAACCTCAGCCCTTTGAGCGTACCCGGAGGCGGGACAAAAAACGCATACTGTACCCCAGATAGCGCCGCCGAGAGTACGTACATTGTCGTAAGGCGCGCCCTCGTTGACCCCAAGGAAGCGTCCGACAGCTATGGGAGACGATTGGGGCGCAGGTTTATCGTGTTCGAAGTGACGGTCGAGAATAAGAACCCGTCTTTGCAATATTTGCTTCACGATGTTAGCGTCGATTTAAGTTCCGTTTACAATGCGCCGGCTGGAACTTATTGGTATGCGTTTTCCAGTCAAGACCTGATTATGCTTCGAGGCGTACCGGAGAAGGGCGCCGACTATGACCCTCGGAATCTCATCCTTCATACCATGCAGGGAACTGGGGCTGTAAGTGGCGGCGTAACCGGGCTGACCTCGGCCGCCATTCAAGACTTGTATGGCGGCGTTACTGCCGCGTTTAACGGCCCCTTGCTCACTGCGTTCTCAGGCATTTTTCCGGACCACTCTGCCAACCAATTAAATCGCCTCAGTGACAGTGTCTTCACGACAAACACCGTGGTTGCGAAACAATCGGCCAAGACCTTTGCGATCTTCGTTCCCGAGGGCCTCTTCATGACTCATTCGCAGCAGAATGCGTACTGGAAGGAGCCATTTTCAGTCCTCAATACCACCGTCGGGGGGGGATGGATTTCCGGAAGACCGCCGTCTGCGTGGATGGGGTATTCATCTCAGAAGTCCCAGCGGTCACCCTTACGGGCGTCAAATACGACGATCCGACGAAGGCGATCGCGGGCGCCAGTGTGACAGTCGACTTGACCGGCACCAATTTTACGAGTTCAGACACGCTCGTTGACTTGTCCATCGGTGGCGCGTCACCCAGCACTTCCCCGCTTTCCTCAGCTAGTTCCGACGGAAAGACAGCCAGCGCAAGCGTCAGCCTTCCTGTAGGTTGGACCTCAACAACTGTGGTGACCGTGGGCGTGGAGAGCAAAAGCACTGGGATAAAGGCGCCACCGCTTACCTTATCTGCGACACCGCCTAAAGCTCCGCCTCCGGCAGCTGCGGCCATCAATATCGGAGCCAAACCGGTCGGCGCTGCGGTGGGTGCCCCGGTCGCCATCCCAGTTACGGTTTCGGGCACCGGCGCTGGGACATGCACGGGAGCGATCACGTCCTCGGTTACCCTTGTGTCAACTGGGGCGGCTGTAGTTTCGACCCCGTCGGCTTTGACAAGCGGCGCCGGAAACGTCACATTTACCCCTAGCGCAGCAGGAAGCTACGCGATCGCTGTCACCTATGCCCCCGACGCAGCGTCTCCTTGTGGGCCAGGTTCGCAAACTACTCCAGTAACTTTGCCTTAGCTATCTATCCGGATTGTGTGTCGGACCTTGGCAGAGTTTCTCGCCCTTACCGTGTTCCTTGCTGCGAGGGCGGTCGAGAAGGTCATGCAATCTACGCGGGATCAGGCTAATAGCTGGAAGCGATGGGATGTTTTCCCATTGCCCCTTGGAACTCACCACAGTATGCTTCCTCCATGCGACTTCCCCGCATCTTGCTGCTCACTGTTCTTGTTGCTGCGATTGCTGGTTCAACCATATCGCGGGCGGCGGTTGCTCCCGCTGCGCAGCAAACTCTGCGCTTCGATGGCGGGCTGGCTACGCTTGATGGGGCTTGGCAGTTTCACCTGGGCGACGATTCCGCCTGGGCTGCGGCGGGGTTCGACGACTCGGGGTGGGAAATGCTCGATGCCGGAAAGCCGTGGGGCGCGCAGGGGCACGAAAGCGTGGACGGGTATGCATGGTACCGGCGGCATGTGAGTCTGGCGCCGGGCGAGCAGGGGCCTGAGCAACTGGCGATTCTGATTCCCGCGGTGGAGGACGCGTACGAGCTCTATTGGAATGGGCAACTGGTGGGCACCTACGGAGCGCTGCCGCCGCATCCGGTGTGGTACTACGACATGCGGCCGCATACGTGGGGACTGGGACCGGCGCAGTCGGGAGTGCTGGCCATTCGCGTGTGGAAGGCGCCGTTCGGATCCTATGACAGCGGCCTGCAGGGCGGGTTTTATGCGCCGCCGGTGCTGGGCAGTCCCGAGGCTATTGGGTACGCGATCAGCATGATGGACTACCACTGGATGCGCGGCCGCCAGGTGACGTTTGCTCTGGAATCGCTTTATGGGCTGGTCGCGGTGCTGGGGTTCCTGTTCTGGTTGCGCGACCGGAGCCAGTGGCTGGCGTTTTGGATGGCGTGCTTTGCGGTGGCGAAGCCGCTGGGGTTGATCCTGGTCAGCTTGAGGTTGCCGATCTCGCTGGTTGTGGCCATGGGTCTGAACCAGCCGGTATATGTGCTGGGCGACATCTCGCTATGGTACGTACTGATTTGGTTGCTGGGCCTTCATGACACCGAGCGGGTGGTGCGGCTCACGCGCATTCTCGCCATCGTGGAGTTTAGCGAAGGGATTGTCGATGGCTGTCTGACATACGGCATGTCGCTTCCCCATCCGCTGCCGTGGCAGGTGTTCGACCTGGCGCTGATGCCGGTGGTGATGCTGTTGGAGCTTTATCCCATCTACCTGATCGGCTACGCTGTGGTACACAAGCGGAAGCTCGATCCGGCGCGCTGGATGGTCGCGATGCTGGCGTTCCTTTCGCAGACGGTTTTTGTGGTCTCCGTCGCATTGCAGCAGGGCAGCCGATTTACGCATATCACTCTCGGCGACAAGATCACCGCGCCACTTTTTGTCGTGCTGGGAAATCCCGTGAACGCGCGCACGCTGGCCGGGGCTTTGCTCCTGGTGGCGCTGGTGTACGCGGTCTACCGGTATTCAGCTGAGGCACACCGGCAGCAGGCGCGGCTGGAAGAAGAGATCCGCAACGCGCGAGCCGTGCAGCAGGTGCTGATTCCGGAGGCGATTCCCGCAACGCCGGGATTCAAGGTGGAGAGTGTCTACAAGCCAGCCGAAGAGGTGGGCGGAGATTTCTTTCAGATTATGCCGTTGCGCGGCGGCGGCGTGCTGTCGGTGATCGGCGACGTGAGCGGGAAGGGAATTCCGGCGGCGATGACGGTGAGTTTGCTGGTGGGCACGGTGCGCACGCTCGCGCACTACACGCAGAGTCCGGCGGAGATTCTGGCGGCGATGAACCAACGCATGCTGGCGCGGACTCACGATGGAGGGTTCACCACGTGCCTGATTCTGCGCGCCGACCCGGACGGCAAAATTACCGCGGCCAATGCGGGGCATCTGGCTCCGTATTTGAAGTGCAAGGAGATGGTAATTGAAAGCGGATTGCCGCTGGGGCTTTCGGCGAGCGCGGTTTACACGGAGTCGACTACGCAACTTGCCGAGGGAGAGCAGCTGACGTTGCTGACCGACGGCGTGGTGGAAGCGCGCAGCAAGTCCGGCGAACTTTTCGGCTTCGATCGCACGTCGGCCATCGCGGCCGACACGGCGGAGTCGATTGCACAGGCGGCGCAGAGCTTTGGCCAGCAAGACGACATCACGGTGCTGACGCTGAGCCGGTCACACGGCGACGGAGCCCTGTTGGGGCAACGGGTGGTCGCGGTGACGGCGTAAAAGCGGCCTCGCCGAGCACCCGCTGGCTTGAAATTTCCGGCAGCCGGAAGTTGGGCTGGGGAATGGCCCTCGATCTCCACAATTCGCACAATTGAAGCGCGATTCTGCACCGTTTCTGCGTCTTGTGAGGAGACCAGAGAAGGGCTACGCTTGAGGAATGGTACGGGAATCGGGCCGAGCCTTGGGTTTGCCCCGATTTTAGTGCAAAGCGAACCGCGCAACCCCGCTCCAGGCAAGGCCGTTTGCAACTTTCCACAGGCAAATGGCGGTGTTTAGAGAGCAGGTGCGCGAAATGCCAACAAAATACAAGATGTTGTGGTTTATTGTTGACACGCACCACGGACAGCGGTACTTTTTCATCTGCGGCTGTAAACGGATTGTAACGAAACACCCGCGCAAATGGGGTGCGGGGAAGCCGCGATGTCAGTCAAGTTCGCGGTTTCAATTTCATCCCCGTTTTCGTTCTTTTTCATGGTTTTGCAGGCTGTACACATCTCCGGCGCCAGCGCCGGATACACGGTATTTTTTACTGATTTTGCCCGATGGAGAGAATCACGATGAACGAGGCTCAACAAAAGACTTCGACTGCTGCCTTCCCGTCAACCCCGTCCACCCCGACCGGCCCCCGGACCCAGCAGGGACTGACATTTATTCGCCGTTTTTCGACGGAGGGCGTTTCGCCCTATAACGAGCTTCAGTGGGAGCATCGGACCGCGGCCATTACCGACACCAAGGGCAACACGATCTTCGAGCAGAAGGAGGTGGAGGTTCCGGCGGACTGGTCGATGACGGCCACCAATATTGTGGCTTCAAAGTACCTGCACGGGCAGATGGGCACGCCGGAGCGCGAGACGGGTGTGCGTCAGCTGGTGGGTCGCGTGGCGGAGACGGTGCGCGACTGGGGCATCAAAGGCGGCTACTTTGCTACGCCCGCCGATTCAGCCATCTTTTTTGACGAACTGTCGCACCTGCTGCTGACGCAGAAGGCGGCGTTTAACTCGCCGGTGTGGTTTAACGTGGGCTGCGACCGGCTGGAGCCGGATGCGGACGGACAGAACTGGCACTGGGACCCGGTGACGGGCGGCGTGCAGTACGCGCCCACAGGCTACAAGAATCCGCAATGCTCGGCCTGCTTCATCAACGCGGTGGAAGATTCGCTGGACTCGATCCTGACCCTGGCCAAGACCGAGGGCATGCTCTTCAAGTGGGGATCGGGAACGGGGACGAATCTGTCGTCGCTGCGCGGCTCAATGGAGCTGCTGTCGGGCGGCGGATCGGCTAGCGGGCCCTTGAGCTTCATGAGGGGCTTTGACGCCTTTGCCGGTGTCATCAAGAGCGGCGGCAAGACGCGCCGCGCGGCCAAGATGGTGATCCTGAATGTGGACCATCCGGACATCGTGGATTTTATCGAGTGCAAATCAAAGGAAGAGGCTAAAGCGCACACTCTGATCAAGGCCGGCTACGACGGATCGGGGCCGGACTCCGAGGCGTTTTCGTCGATCTTCTTCCAGAACGCGAACAATTCAGTACGGGTCAGTGACGAGTTTATGCGTGCCTACGAAGCCGATGGGGACTTTACCACCTTTACGGTGAAGGGCCACCAGCCGGTAGAAACCCGCAAGGCGCGCGAGATCATGCAAAAGATCGCCGACTCAACGTGGCAGTGCGGCGATCCGGGCATGCAGTTCGACGACACCATCAACAAGTGGCACACCAGCAAGAACACGGCGCGCATCAATGCGTCGAATCCGTGCAGCGAGTACATGTTTCTGGACAACTCGGCCTGCAACCTGGCGAGCCTGAACCTGATGCGCTTCGTTACGCCGGCGGGAATGTTCGACGTCGCTGCGTATCGGCACGCGGTCTCGGTGATGACCACGGCGATGGAGATCCTGGTGGACAACTCGGGATATCCGACCGAGGCCATCGCGCGCAACTCGCACGACTACCGGCCGCTGGGCCTGGGCTACGCCAACCTGGGCGCATTGCTCATGTCGTTTGGCCTGCCGTACGATTCTGAAGCCGGACGCGACCTGGCCGCGGCGATGACGGCGATTATGTGCGGGCAGTCGTACCTGCAGTCGGCGATCATTGCCTCGCAGTGCCCGCCGGTGGCCTCGGCCACGCCGCTCACCGCCTCAGTGGAGCACCAGGGCGGAGCCTGCCCGGGCTTCTACGTCAACCGCGAGCCGTTCCTTGACGTGATCCGCATGCACCGCGCCGAGGTGAACAACATCGGCAAGTCGGCGTTGTCGGGCGAGCCCTTCATGGTGCCGCAGCTGGAAGCACTGCTTGAAGCGAGCCGCGAGTGCTGGGATATGGCATTGCTCTACGGCGAGCGCTACGGCTATCGCAACTCGCAGGTGACGGTGCTGGCGCCCACGGGCACCATCGGCTTCATGATGGATTGCGACACCACTGGGATCGAGCCGGACCTGGCGCTGGTGAAGTACAAGAAGCTGGTCGGCGGCGGCATGATCAAGATCGTGAACAACACGGTGCCGGCAGCGCTGTTCAAGCTCGGTTATTCGAACGACGATGTGAACGCGATCGTCAGCTACATCGACGCCACGGGCACTATCGAAGGCGCGCCGGGCATCAGGCCGGAGCACCTGGCAGTGTTCGATTGCAGCTTCAAGCCGGCCAAGGGCACGCGTTCCATTCATTACATGGGGCACATCAAGATGATGGCGGCGGCGCAGCCGTTCCTTTCGGGCGCAATCTCGAAGACGGTGAACCTGCCGCACGAAGCCACCGTGGAAGATGTGGCCGAGGCCTATGCCGAGAGCTGGAGATTGGGCATCAAAGCAGTAGCTGTCTATCGCGATGGGTCGAAGGGAACCCAGCCGCTGAACACGAGCATGGACGCGAAGAAGGAACCTTCGGCGCTGGACGCGGTGGGCAGCCGGGTGCTCAGCCACCTGTCTGGTTCGCAACCGGCCGCTGAAGCCGATCTGAAGTCGCTGGAGACGCACGGAGCGGACAAGGTTGAAGTCAGCGCGAAGCAGTTGCTCGCCGTCTCGCAGGCCTTCCAGAAGGCGATGGAAGAGATCGCCACGGCTGCCGCGGTTCCCGTGCTCACGGCCACGCCTTCGGTGGATACCAGTGAGATCGAAAAGAACAAGCAGGACCTGAAGGCTCCGCCGCGTGCCATTCGCCACCGTCTGCAAGAGGAGCGCGCGTCGCTCACGCACAAATTCTCCATCGCCGGGCACGAGGGCTACATCACGGTCGGGCTCTATCCCAACGGCCAGCCGGGCGAGATTTTCATCCGCATGGCCAAAGAGGGTTCGACGGTCAGTGGACTGATGGACGCATTTGCTACCTCGGTTTCTCTCGCGTTGCAACATGGCGTGCCGCTCAAGGTGCTGTGCGAGAAGTTCGCGCACACGCGCTTCGAGCCCTCAGGCTGGACGGGCAACGAGCAGATTGGCTACGCCAAAAGCCTGATGGATTATATGTTTCGCTGGCTCAACCTGCGCTTCCTCTCGGGCGAGCAGTTAACGCTGTTCGCAGGTCTGGGTTCCCCAGCGCCGGCGCTGCCTGCTTCGCCCAGCCTACTCGGGGAGAACGGTGTAGAAGATGAACTGGGAGCCGCGACGGGCGATCACCTGGCGCACCTTGCTGAGGAAGTAGCCAAACGATTGAATCAGATGAGCGGGCATAGCGGCACAGCAGGCGGAGGCATTGCCCCCGAAGTGCAGTCTCGTCCATCGGCAGCGGCGAGCTCCGCACCCATGCCGAGCCTGCAGGACCGCGGACTGTACCACGCGGCCGACGCCATGCGCGACATGTACGACATGGGCGACGCGCCGAGCTGCAACGTCTGCGGCGCGATCATGGTGCGGAACGGCAGTTGCTATCGCTGCATGAGCTGCGGTTCGACGAGCGGTTGCAGCTAAACCCAAACGACGCTGGTTCAATCCCACTAGATAAAAAGGCCGGGAGATTCACTCCCGGCCTTTTTGCGGGTTGAGGATTTGTGCCTTACCTAGCGGATCAAAATATCAGGCGCTGATCACTCAGGCGAACCGGATTCTGAACACCGTTGCGAAGTCGGTATTAGGCCGATACGTCTTTGGCGGTTCTAACAGCAGGCAATCCGCGGTTTGTTTCCATGACAACATCTCTTCGGTTCCCAGCAATTGCACATGCTCGACCTTTCTTGCGGCCGCGGAAGTTCCAAGAGACGAGATCGCAATCGCCTTTGTTGGCCAGCCCAGAGCCAGCGCATAGACCGCGGTGTTTGACTTGTTTCGTGTAAACCGGATGTCATCAACGCCAAAGTTCATGGGGTTGCCAGGCTGGTGCGATCGCACATCGCGCAGGTTGGGTCCTTCGCCGGATACCTTCCACGGCCGGGTCTCATAAATCGCTTCGCCATTCACTTCAATCCATGCCGTGATCTGGTCTAGCACTGCAATTTCCTTTGTATCGATGGTGCCGTCGGGACGGCCGGGAATGTTCAGAATGAAGTTACCGTTCTTGCTCACCGTATCAATGAGCCAATGAATTACGTCGCGGGGATGCATGTATCCGCCGTACTCTCCGGGCTGCTCGAAGAGGCTGCGATCGTAGTGCCAGCCGCCGATGCAGGTCTCCGACTGCCAGGGATAGGGCATGATGCTGCTGGTCACATCGCGTTCAATATCCGCTACGAGGCACTTGGCCAGATGCTCGGGCACGACCTTGGTGGTAATCACGCTCTCCATCTTGCCGCCGTGGGTCTTGAGATTGCGGTTGTAGAAGTAACAGCTTGCATTCATCCCGCCCCAGCCCAACGGCAAGAGACGATTGTCTAGATAAAGAAGATCGGGATTGTGCTGATCCACAAGGTCGCAGGTCCGATCGTAAAAGTTCTTTACATAAGAGATATCCGGAAGCGCGTTGGGAGGGTGCTTGGGGCCATAGAGTTGCTGCGGTTCAAGGCCTTCCCACCACTTGCCTTTGCCATCGGCAGCGGTCAGGCATCCGTCGTAGGGGATTCCTGCGAACGTGCCGGTCTTGTCGGTGTCGTGCGCGGCCTGGAGCCACCACCAGTTGCGGGCCTGGTGTACCGTGACGCCAAACCGCAACCCCTGCTTGCGTGCCGCCGCAGCCCACGTGCCCACTACGTCGCGATGCGGGCCGATGTTGACGGCATTCCAGGGCTGATGGCGCGAGCCCCAGGCGTCGAAGTTGTCGTGATGGCTGGCCAGCGCGAGAAACAGCCTGGCGCCTGCCTTTTTGTAACGCTCGATGAGCGCGTCCGGCTCCCAATTCTGCAGTGTCCATTGCGGGCACAGGTCTTTGTAGCCGAACTGCGATTGCGGTCCGTAGTGCTCGCGGTGGAACTTGTATTGAGCAGAGCCTTGCATATACATGTTGCGCGCATACCAATCGCCGGCCTCGGGAACGCACTGCGGGCTCCAGTGCGCCCAGATACCAAACTTCGCGTCGCGATACCAGTCGGGTACTTCGTATTGCTCAAACGACTCCCATGTGGGTTTGTACGGTCCCTCGCCTCCCAGTCCCGGGATCGGAGAGATCATCGGCGCGCCATTCCAGGAGCCCCCTGGGACTGGAAGATCGGGCGGCATGGCCGGGCCGGACTCCGAATTGGGGCTCACATACCAGGCAGATTCGTCGAGCTTTGTCTTCTTAAACCGTCCATTTTCCAAAATGTAGAACACGCGCTTGTCCGCCGACGTGCCGCAGAACTGGGCATAGTCCTGCGTATAAGTTTCAAAATCGCTCAGTGCATCCGTAGTAGTTGCCGTCGTCTCTTGTGCCGCGGCTGGTAGAGCCAGCGCAGCTGCAGCCGAGGCGGTCAATTTGCAGAAATTCCTCCGTTGCATCATGCTTTCTCCCTGCACCGTTTGCGGCTGAAGCAACCGGCTAACTATTTGTACAACTCAACTTTGTTGCTGCCTTCTGGTCCTTCGACGACAGCCTCGTAGTCGCCTGTTGCGCTGCGAGTCAGGATCAAGTCAGCGGAACCAGCAAGCCGCAGTGCGGGCTTGCCATCGCGATCCAGGGAACTACAAGCGCCACAGGCTAGCTTCTCGATGGCTCCGTTTTGGGCTGCCTTCAAAGCAAAAACGCCTTCGTATGAGCCGCTGAAATGATGACCATCCACATCGATTGAGAATTGCTTTGGCTGATGGCTTTCCAATGAATTGAGATCGGTGAGGATGATGCTGCCGTCTTCGAGCTCGCCACCGATGTCGCGCAGTGGCGATGGTGCAACGCCGAGCTGCGGAATCTTGTCTACGCTGAAGCCATTCACGGTGGCTTTGGCGGCGATTCTGCTGAAAACATCGTCGATTGGCGCGCCATCGAAGCCCCGCGTCGCTGCGCCCTCCAGCATCAGATGTCCTTCGTGCTGCGTGTACTTGAAGAGAAATGCAAGCGTGCTCCGCTTGGCATATTGCGGGTAGAGGTATACGACGGCCCGAAACACATGGCCGTTCAACATGGGGCGATTGTTTTTATCGAGTTGCAACGAGCCGTTATCGATCAGGTCGCTGGGAACCACTGCGCAGCGGTAGCCCGCATCCCAGATTGCTTTGACCTTCTCTTCGATGTGAAGGGATGCGTTGACATCAAATTCGTTGCGCGCATTTTCATCGGGATACCAATTGAGCAGTGCGGGCATCCCGAAGATCACCAGGAGCGGCAGCTCGGGAGCGGCTGGATCGAATCGGTTCAGGAGCCGGATTTTCCTCTCGACAGGATTCAATTGAGAGAGAAAGGGTGCGGTGGAGAGATCGACGCCCCAACGGCCGGTGTCGTTGTATCCGTGGTAATGGATGCGCGCGTCGAATCGCGCGTCGTTCATCGCTTTCTCAGCAAAGCGACGGATATCCCGGCCGTAAAACTGGTCGTACATGATGTTGCCGGGGTGTGCGACCAGCAGTCCCATGCGCAGGGGGAGCGAAAGATCTTCGTCGCTCATGCCGTACTGGCGCGGAATGGTCCACCAGTTGACGCCTGTGGCCCAAGCCTCGTCGTTGGTCAGATGATTGTGATAGGTGTTGTGAATGCCGGCGAAATTCTTGTCTCCGGATACCTTTCGCGAGTATTGGAAAAATTCATTCTCCACGCCGAGCGGGCCCTTGCGGAAGAAATCCCAGTATTCGTCTATGGCGCGAATGCGGACTTCGGGATGGCCGGCCGGCGCATACCGAGTGGCAAAGAGCGCTTGCACGAGCGGCATTCCGGTGGTCTGCTGGAAGCCCGCGGCGAAGGCATGCCCGGCGAAGTGGCCGCGCCAGGGGGTTGTGGGAACCATGGGAATACGAATGTAACCGAACTCGTCGAGCGCGGTGCCATCGAGGGGAACGTCGCGATATTCGTCGATCACGCTGTGGATCCATTGAGCGAAGGCTGGATTGAAGAGATCAACCGCTCCGTACCAGTTTTCGGCGAGCGCAAAGACGGTATAGCCGGCATACCGCGGACCAAGTTTCACCGCAACGGAAAGCGTACCGGGCTGCGGCGAAGAGCTGGTCACCTGGGCGGTCACGTCGGCAAGCGTAGTTGCGTCGTACTCGCCGGGGCCGGTCTTGCGAAACGCCCATGCCCGCAGTAGTTCAGTCTTCTGCGGGACAAGCGAGCGCAGCTTGATGGATGCTTCAAAGTTGCCGACGCCTTGTGCATCCAAAGCGCCCTCGCCATCGGCCACGACTGTCTGTTCTTCGTCCGGGCTTGTGCTTTTTGCCGCGCTTCCGTCTCCCAGGCCGAGGCTTACGCCGATTCGCAAGCCATTCTCATGCGCGTCTCTGACGATTCCCGCGACAGCATCGTGAGCTTGTTTGTCGCCGGTGAAGTTGACCCCTTCGCGCGCAGTGAGAAACGGGAAATCAAATTCCGTGTCGTGCGCGATGTGCTGAACGTCGCGGGTGTAGCGCTCGGGAGCGAGTGTCGCAGGCGTAACGAACCAGTAGAGAAGCTCGGGATAGAGGCTGTTGCGAATAGGCTCTTCGTATCTCAGGTTGACAACCGGGGCGCTCTTACTTGCTTGTGGCGAAGACGTAACTGCCCCACATGCGATGAGAAACCATATGCCCAACTTGCTCATTGCTCTTTGCTCCATACAAATTCTAATTGCCCGATTGTTCAATCTGTGACGACGCGGCCGCATCCCCCACATGTTCCCACGAGCTTGACAAAACTGCGCTGTCGAACGGGAATTGTGTGTTGCGATGCGCAAATCCGGTCGCGCATGGCTCTCTCCCGGTCTCTCTGCGGCTACTTAAGTGTGAACATCGCAGTCAGCGACGCCTCAGACGAGCCACCCGCCCAGGCGGTGTAATCGCCCGGCTCGACTGCCCACTTACGCTCCGCGTTCCACACGGCAAGCTGGTCGCAGGGAACACGGAACGTGACGGTCTTCGTTTCTTGCGGCTTTAAATGTATCCTCGAGAACCCTTCAAGCGAGCGGCCCGGAGTTTCCACACTGCTCACGTTTTCGCGCATGTAGAGTTGGGCCACTTCGTCGCCTTCGACGCTTCCCGTATTCGTCACGTCCACCGTGATCTGGATGTCGGCGTGACTACCGGGCGACGGCGGATGCGTAACCAGATGATCGTAGCGGAAAGTTGTGTAGCTCAGACCGAAGCCGAAGGGGAATAGCGGTTGGCCGTCGTTTTCCACATACTTCGTTCTCCGCGACGGGTCGGAGTTGTAGAAGTCCGGCAGTTGGCCAACAGTTTGCGGGAAGGTGATCGTGAGCCGGCCGGCGGGATTGTTGTCACCGAAAAGCGTCTGAGCAATGGCCGTGCCGCCAAACTCGCCGGGGTACCAGGCTTCGAGGATGGCAGGAACGTGCCCCTTCACCCAGCCGATCGTAAGCGGCCTGCCGTTCTCGAGCACCAGCACCGCGGGCTTGCCTGTGGCGACAATGGCCTCAAGAAGTTGTTCCTGCGCGCCCGGCAGGTCGAGATTCGAGCGATCATTGCCCTCGCCGGAGATGCCTCCACGTTCTCCGAGCCCGAGAATCACGACGTCCGCGCTGTTCGCCGCAGCTACCGCCGCGGGAATGTCGGTTCCATCGTTGAAGGTGACTTGCGCGTGAGGCACAATGGCACGAATGCCGTCGAGCATGCTGATGCGCTCACCGTTCTTTTCGTTCTCATAATCGGCGTAGCGCGCCGCATTCGCATTCGGTCCAATGACGGCGATGTGCGCAACAGATTTCGAAAGCGGAAGCAGGTGGTTCTGGTTCTTCAAAAGCGTCATCGATTCCCGCGCCGACTCGAGCGACACAGCCAGATGCGCCGGCGAACGCCACACTTTCGCCTTCGATGTGGGATCGATGTAAGGGTGGTCGAAGAGGCCGAGCATGAACTTGACGCGCAGCACGGAACGCGCCGCGCGGTCGACATCGGCCTGCGAGAGCGAACCCTCGTGCACGCAATCGATGAGCGCGTTTTGAAAAACGTCGTGAGGGAAATCGTAGAACTGCATGTCCACGCCGGAGCGGATGCCCATGCACGCGGCGTCTTTGAGCGAGGCCGCGACAAAGTGTGCGGTATACAGGCGGCGAATGGCGCTAAGATCGGAGAGCACGAATCCCTGAAAGCCCCATTCGTCGCGCAGAATCCCCTTGAGCAGCATGGGATCGTCGGTAACCGGGATGCCATCGATCTCGTGATAGGCAGCCATCACGCCCAGGGCGTGCCCATCGCGCAGCGCCGGCTCAAACGACTTAAGCATCACTGTGCGCAACTCGCGCTCGCCGATGTGTACCGGCGAGGTGTTCACTCCGCCCTCCGGCGATCCGTGCCCGGCAAAGTGCTTGGGCTCGGCGACCACGGTGTGATCGGTATCGAGGCTCTCGCCCTGCGCGCCCTCGACATACGCCAATCCAAATTGCCCGCTCAAGTAAGGGTCTTCGCCAAAATCCTCTTCCACTCGGCCCCAGCGTGGATCGCGGGCAACGTCCAGAACCGGGCCCAAAATCATGTCGGCTCCGGACGAGCGTGCCTCTGCCGCGATGGCTGCGCCGGTCTGATGCGCGAGCGTGGGATCCCACGTTGCGGCGAGGTTAAGCGGTGCGGGGAACACCGTGCCCGTGTCATATCCGAGCAGAGCCTCCTCGATGAAGATTGCAGGAATGCCGAGCCGGTTATGTTCGATCACCCATTTCTGGATGGCGTTCGACTGTTCCGGCGTGGGATAGAGATCGTGAATGCTGCCGACGCCCAGCGAGCCCAACAACGCCTGCGCATTGTCCGGCTGAAAGAGCGCATCGGGCGTGGCGTGTGTGCCGTCAAGTTGCGCGCTCATCAATCCCTTCGATCCTTGGTACATGTCGAGCTGGCGCACCTTCTCTTCGAGCGTCATGCGGCTGAGGAGGTCGTTCACACGGCTTTCGATCGGCGCACTTTCCTGCTGGTACAAAGGCGTGGAGGTACCTTTTGTAGACGATTCCTGGGCGGTGAGCGTCGCGACCCAACTGCAAAGCATGGATACGACTGCTGCAAACGCGAGTGATTTCAGCAAAGATATCGTTAAACTTTTCGTCCCATGAGACATTGTCATTTCAACTTTCCTGACCTGTTGAGAACTTTGCCCGCGCAGACCTGCGTGGAATGTATTTCACGTTGTCGATCGCGATGCGCTCTGGAAATCCAGATCCAGATGCTCGCCCTTGCATGCGATATGAAATTGCTCGGAGCCAAAATCGATGTGCGCGTACGGATTCTGCCAGCGAGGGTAGCCGCGAAGGGGAAGCGCAGTCCCATTCAACTGAAAGGGTGTGTCCCAGCCAAATTGCAAATCCCCATTTCCCGGAGAGTTGAAGCGAAAGTTCAGCTTGTCCACCGTGACGGCCGCCGCTCGGATCGCATCGACGAAGGCCGAGAATGCGCCATCGTTGGCTTTGCGGCCAACCTGGCAAATCCACACATTCTCAAAACCCGGCGCGCCTATCTCCTGCTCCGCTTCAGGTCCGGATGTGACCCACTGGCGCGGAAGGTGCGAATAGAGTGCTATGTATCCATCTGCGACGCGACCGAATGTCCAGCCTCCGCCCGACGGCGAAGGCGCATCGACGACTTCGTCGAACGCCCACTTGGGAAAATATGCGTGCGTGTAGCCATACGGACGTGATTCGAGACGGCCGGGCATGACGTGCCGATCAATGTTGTAGATGGAGATGAGCACATTCCGATATTGCGCGTTGCGCGGCATGCGCCCGTTGGCCGACCAGTAGCCGGGACCCTGGCTGCGTCCATGCGGTCCCGGGTTGGTAACAAAAACTACGGCGTATGGCCCGAGCGTTGCCTGCCAAATGTGTTGCTGCGCACCCTCTTCGCCCGGCCGATAGTCCTGCGCAGTGGAGAGCATTGCATCGGGCGTGCGATAGGTGATTTTGTTGACCTCAGAAAGGACCGCACCGTTTGAATCAGGGCTAAGTAATCGGCTTGCCGCGGGCAACAAGTCGAGACGCCGCAAAAATCCTCCGGGCGTTCTCAGTTTCTGGAAATCCTTGTAATTCCAAAGGTCATATTTCTCGATTGTGTCGTAAGTCAGGTTGATGACGGCCGGATCGGTGAACGCGCCCATCGCCCACCAGGTTTCCACGTCGCGCAGATCGGCGAGGCTCAAACCATATTGCGCGGCTGCATCGGATGTGAGCGGAATTGAATGCCTCTCGAAGTTCAAAAGTTCCTGCGGCATATCGAGCCCGATGGCCTCGAGAACGGGCGGGACAACATACCGCTTGCCGGTGACAAGCGTTGAGCTCGCCATATCGGCAGATTGCAGCCGTCCGCAGCCGAAGGCGAGCGCCTGAAAGGTGAGAAGGCTGTCGCCGGCAGCGCTGAGCACATTGTTCGTATAGGCGCGTCCGTGCGAGGTTCCCAACTGACCGTAATAGGAATTTACGGCGAGATCGAAGATCAAGAGGTCAACCATCATGGTGGCGCGCGTTTGGACATCGGGATCCTGTGCAAACTCGACGAGATTCAGAAGCGCCGCAAGATCCATGTTGTAATAGGGGATCGAATCCCATTCAGCGGGGCCGGTGCGCGCGCGGTAACTGATCCAGCGCAACACTTGTTCGCGCGCCTTGTCACGATGCTCGGCTCCAGTGCGCCCATCGTTGGTGAACTTTTCATCGGGAAAGAGCTGCCCCACTAGATAATCGGAACCGTGGCTGAGAATCTGATGGTTCTCGGTCCACATCTCGGTTTCGGATTTGCCGGGTTCGTCGAGCGCGTACTTGTAGTGGAGCAGCGCGTCACGAACGGCATTCAACTGCGAGGGGCTGAGAAATGCCGAGTCTCTGTGCAGATAAAAGAGCCGCACTAGATCCGCCAACGTGAAATCCGAAGGGTCGCGCCGGGCGTTGACGAAAGATAGGGCGTCATCGAGCGCGGCGGAAGTGATGGTCTTAATGGCGCCAGCCTCATACTTCACCAAATCAATCAGCACGCCACCGCGCTCATGGGAAGTGGGGTGTTGCGCAATCCACTTGAGAAACATTTCACGCCGGGTGGAATAATCGGGAGCGATGGGCGTCTTGCTGAACGGCGTGTCGCCCGGCCGAGGGCGCGCGACTCGAGAATCTTCCTTCGACGCATCGGGCGGCGGACCGGGCTTGATCGAGGCTTCTCGTTCGACGGCGAATGCGGCCAGTCCGCCACCGGAAGCGAGCACGAGGTTGCGGATGAATTTGCGCCGACGCACAATGATCCTCCGAGAGATGGAATCGTTCTAGTGAGAAACGAAATCCGCGCGGCTTTGCGGCTGCGGCGGATCGACAGTAAATAAGGTTAGATCGATAGCGTCTGCCATCGCCTGGTAGCCCGTGTCGTTGGGATGGACGTAGTCTCCCGAGTTGTACTGCTCCAGCATCTGTGTGGGGTGTTGCGGATCGCGCGTGATGCGGTCGAAGTCGATGAGGCCGTCGAAAAGTTTGGACGCGCGGGTCCACTCGTTGAACGCGGTCCGCGCCTTCTCACCCTCCGGCCAGGTGCATTGAAAATTGCGGCAATCCGTCATCTGCGTGGCAACAAAAACCTTGATGCCGTGATCGTGCGCCTGCGCGGCGACCTGTGCGAGTCCCCATTCCAACTGCTTGACAAGATCGCCGTAAGGTCGGTGGTTGCGGGTCTGCGCTTCAATATCGTTGATGCCCTCAAAAAGAATCAGATAACGCACGCCGCCGCGGTCGAGCACGTCCCAGTTGAGGCGCGCGATTGCGTTGGGACCGTCACCGTCGAGAAGGAGGCGGCTGCCGCTGGTGCCCACGTTGACCACGCCGAGGACGCCAGCCTTGCGGGTAGCAGGATTCTGCGCAAGCCGGACCGCAAGATCATCGGGCCATCGCCGGTTGGCATTCAACGTGGAATGGTTGCCGTCGGTGATCGAGTCGCCGAGTGCGGCGACCGCGGATGCGCCCGGCGCGTAAACGTCGACGCCGGTAAGAAAGTACCAGGAATTCCGCGTCCATGATTTTTCTGTCAGATCGGGCGCGCCGGTGGCGTCGCCGACTGTGAGATAGGAGCTTTGCTGCGCGCCCGAATGCACGGTCGTGGCAAGCGTCTGGTCAGGGAAGTAGAGGCTCACGGCGAGGTTTGCCAGCGCCGGCACATCGAGCGTCGCGGGATCGCTCACGATCGTTGCACCGGGAGGGATGGTCACCGCAGTGTCGCCGTTGAAGGTCAGCATTCGATCGGTTCCGGGAGAGATGGCGCTCTGATCCAGATTCGGTGCTGGAGTTGCGTTCCTACCCGGGTCGACGCTGACGGCGATGTGCGCAGAGGCGATGCGGATCGGGACATTACCAAATCGGTTGGAGAGCCAGATGCGCGTTCTGGATCCGCCCACGCTGGTATGCACGATGAGGCGCAGTGTTTGTCCGGTGACATCGGGCGCGCTTCCGTTGAATGCATCCTGCATTGCGGTGCCCCACGTGGCAACCCATGGCGAACAGCGAGCAGGATCGGGCACCGTTGCACATTGAGCCGCGGAAAAAGTCGCAGATGACGAGGCTGCGAGAAGAAAAGCTAAAGCACAGCGGCGACCCACGCGACGCCTCGACGGCAAACCTGGACGAAACATCAATGCACCTTTCTGTTGAAGGCCAATCGCTGGCATCATGCCGGGTAGTAACGCGGCCACTCACTAGCCGATGGCGGCGAATCGGGCGGGAAGCTCGACACGCGGCGGAACGGCTCGCCGGGTCTCGGGTTCCAGTTGCGCCACGAAGCAGGATTAGTGTCGGCGCTCCGCGATCGCGCGCTTTCACCGTTTCCGTTCGAAGCCGTCACGCAGTACTGCATGATCAATGGGCGAGGATCGGAGCCGGTTTCTCGAGGAGTGGAGTTGCAACCGCGAATTTCCGGCCGCTTGTGTAGATAGCTTCGCTCCAGCCCGTGATAGAGCAGCTGAAATTTGCTGTCGCCGGTGACCCTCCCGAAGAGCCGGTATTCGGTAACGCCGAGCACCTCACCCCAAGTCAAGGTGGCTGCGCCATCGGATAAATCGACATGCAGGCCGTCGGGGGACGCGGGGGTGTGGTCGGTCACGTAGATGGGATACTCCGGGCCGGGCTGGCTCGCGTGCAACGCATTCATGGCCACGCCGCGGACATGCACCTTTTGCCCGTTTGCAAGGCCGCTCAGCTCAATCGTCGGTTGGGCCTGTGGAGGCAGGGCCGTCCATGTCGCTCCGGAGTCCTTGCTCAATTCCAGACCGTACTGCGAGGCCGACGCAACTTCGGCCAACATCACACGTGCGCCTCCGGCGTGATTCTCTGTGCGCAGAACAACGGGCGCAATCGGCATTGGCAATTGATCGGTCAGCTCCCAATGATGTTGTCCCGCTGCGAGGTCGATGACGATTGCGTCCTGCTCGCGCTTTGCGCTCTGTGCCGCGCCGTCGATATAGAAGGCGGATTTGCCGCCGAAAGCAGACGAAGTGATTCGCACCGAACAGGGCTTCGGTGCGAAGTATTCACCTTGCGGGGGCTGACCGGCCACAAGTTTGCCGCCAATGCCCAGATCCGTGTCGTCGGTGCTCACAGTGAATCCCGTAACGCCGATGCGCGTGCCATGGAAGAGTGCGAACTCGACCGCGTTCTTCGACTTGCGGATCAACCCTGAAGTTCCATCGAAGACTTGATCGCCCTCGGCAAAATGCACGCCGTCAGGATGACGGAAGACGAGGTCGTCGATGTCGTTCGCATGCACTCGGCAGCCGAAGGCTGTGGCTTCCGCTTCAATATCTTTACGGTGACTGACCAGCGCCATGGAATCGCCGACGCCATCGAACCAGACTCCTGTGGTTGCTTCGGTCTGAATATCGGTGCGTTGGGTCTCCCGGACGCCGGGCGCCGCGCCGCGCAGCAGCTTAATAGTGGGTAGCTCACTACCGCGGCGCACGAACCACGAGAGACGATGAATCAGCGCCGCGTTCATCAACCGGTCGTAGACAATGAAGTAATCGTGACCGACTAAGAGCACGCTGCGGCTTACGTACTCGGGCCACGAGTACGAGGTTTCGCCGTCGCGTGACCGAATCTCCGCAAATTGGCCGGGGCCCAGATCGTAAAGCGGCTGCGAAAGCACGTTCATGCCGATGGAGCGGAACTCGCCGTTCTTGAAGACGCCGAAGTTGGTGCAGAAATCAGTGTCCTGATCGTCGCGGTCGCCCACGTCTTCCGATCCGTTGAAGCTGTACGCCCTGCCGGCTGCGAAAAAGTACATCACGCCGCAACCACCTTCGCCGGCAATGCCCCAGCGGTAGTTCGGGCCCCGATCGATTTGTTGCAGATGAATGGAAAGCTCGTCGGCCGTGTCGACGGCAGCGCGCAGAACGATGCCGTATCCCGTGAATTTGCGCGTGCGCAGTTGCGGTTTGGTGCCCAGGTTGTCGGGCGTGCGATACATTGCGTCCCACGCGTTGGGTTCGTTCAACTGCGTTTCCATGTCCTGGTTGGTGGGGCGCGCCGCCCACATGGCGTGCTCGGCGGCAAGAGGCGCGTAGCGTTGCAAGCATGTGCCCAGATACCACAGCGACCGCGGAGGCATGCGGCGCTCGGAGTGCGCGCCTTGCGGCGGGTATACGCGTTGCGGCCCTTTGCCGGGCGCTACCGCTCCCCACTCGTGCCCATAGGCAAGCGTCTGCAGATCCTTGTACGCCTGGGCGGTTTCGCCCTCGAACGGCGCGGAAAGCGCGTGCACAAGCCAATCGGCCATCTCCGCAAGTTGCGGCGAAAGAAAACGCTCCACGCCGTCGAATTTGCGCAGCAAGAAATCCGTGCGCAGCGAAGGCCGCAGAAAGGCCCACACGTACGTGCCAAGATTTTCGGTCCACCGTCCGCCGTCCGCGTCCCATGTCTTAACCTGCGGGCGCGTATTGTAGCGCGTGTTGAGTTCCACAGCCTTCTGCCACAGATCAGCCCACGTGCGCGCCATAGGATGATCGGGAAACAGAAACGCCATCGCCGCCGGATTGCCCTTCACGTCGGCAAGAAAATTCGGATGGCCGCTCAACATGGGAACCAGCGGCATGAAGTCGT
>JBEKEP010000060.1:0-25478 GCA_050013775.1 Occallatibacter sp.
CCCATCTTGGTGCGATAGATGGGACCGCGCGGGCCGTCGGCGGTAAAGATGGCGGGATGTCCGCTCTCGATCACCTGCTTGAGGCCGAGCAGACCTTCGCGCGCGCCACGGGAACTGGAACCACGCGTGGTGTGAAAGCCGAAGAGCTCGAGAGTGCGCGTGATCAACTCGCCGTCGAAGCTGCGGCTCACGATGATGGTGGCGTGGGTGCGGCGATAGTAGAACGTGCAGGGCAGCACGCACTGGTGCCAGAAGCAGAAGATCTCCGCGCCTGCACCTTCGCCGAAGGGAAGCGGCGTGGCGCCTTCCTCTGCGATGACTTCAAAGCGCCAGGTGCGGCCCACGAGCCAGAGCAACGCCCAAACCAGACGCGGCGCTACGGCCAGAACGAGGCGCTGGCGGAGGGTGAACCTGGGGCTGGCTTCGGCGGTCACTGTCTAAATTCTAGAGTAGGCGGTCAACCGCAGATCCTTCGACTCGCTACGCTCGCTCAGGAGTAGCGCAGCCAGCGCAGGATTTCGGGAAGGGTGGCGCGCTTGCCGTACATGAGGATGCCGATGCGATAGAGACGCGCGGCGAACCAGATCATCGCCCAGATACTGAGGACGAGAAGAGCCAGAGAGAGTCCGACCTGCCACCAGGGGAATTGTCCGGGCAACATGCCGATGCGCGGGACCATGAGCATGGGCGCGACGGGAGGAAACATGGAGATGGCAGCTACCCAGGTCGAGTTGGGATTGTTAAGCAGGAAAGGCAGGATGGCGAAGCTGGTCCAAGTAGGAACGATGCCGAGGAAGAGATACATTTGCAGATCCTGTGCGGATTCACAAGTGGCGGCAAGGCCCGAGAAGAAAGCGCTGTAGAGAAAGAACCCGAGAATGAAGTAGACGGGAAAGAGGACCGCTTCAATCACGGAGACATGGAGTTTGACTTGTCCGCTAAGCAACGGCGCGGCCAGTGCCGAACTGCCCAGCAGTAGTGCGGCCGAAGCCCAGATGGCGATTTGCGTAAGGCCAACGGCGCCAACGCCGAGGAGCTTACCGGCGAGCATCTCTTCAGGTCGCGCGACGGCGAGCATGACCTCAAAGATGCGGGAACCTTTTTCTTCGACGATGGAGCGCGCGGTGTCGAATCCGTAAAGGATGATGGGCATCGTCATCAGAAAGGTCATCATCATGGCCTTGAAGAAGGGCGTCGAGCCCTGGCTTCGGCTGGTTTTGCCGTTGGCGGCGATTTGCAAAGTTTGCACGGAGACGGTCTTAAAGAGCGACTGGACCTGCTGCGGCGTCAGTCCCTGCTGCGCGAGGCGCAGGCGGAGGAAGCCTTGATTGACGGCATCTCTGAGGCGCGAGGTACTCATCAGATCGCTGGAAGAGGCGGAGTAGTAGACGATGCCGGGCGCGGCGGAGGAAGAGTCATCGATGGTGAGAAGGCCGTCGATGGATTTGTTCTGAATCCGTGCGAGGGAGCTGGTTTGATCCGCAGGTGTATACGGGGCGATGGTGTCAACTGTGTAGTGCACTGGATTGTCGGCGACGAGGTTCGCGCGAATATCGTCTGCGAGCGCGGGACTGTCCGCGGCGACAACAATATGTCTACCCGCACCCATTTTGCGCCCGGTAAAAGCAGTGATGCAGAGCAGGAGGACCATGAGCAGGGGAACCAGCAACGTGGTAAAACGGAAGGCGCGACCGCGGATCTGCCCCAAGTACTCGCGTTTTGCGATGAGAAAAGTATTACGCATAGGCTTTACCTCCCACGGTCTGAATGAAGATTTCTTCCAGGGAGGGCTCGACGAGTTCGAAGCGATAGATGGTGGCGCAGTCCGCGGCTTCGCGGAGCAGCTTTTGCGCATCGCCGTGCGGCTTGAGCTTGATTTCGGCGTGGCCTGAAAAGTTGTTGACTTCGGCGATTTCCGGGCTCCGTAGAAAGTCGGCGCTGCCCTCAAACTCGACGATGACGCGGTTGCGCTCGTAGCGGCTCTTGATTTCGCGCATGGTGCCGGAGAGAACAGCCTCGCCATTGTCGATGAGGCAGATGGAGTCGCAAAGTTTTTCAACCTGCTCCATGCGGTGGGTGGAGAAAAGAATTGCCTTGCCTTGATCTCTGAGCTCGAGCAGCGCGCGTTCCAGCAGCGCGGTGTTCACGGGGTCCAGGCCGGTAGAGGGCTCGTCCATGACGATGAGTCCGGGATCGTGCAGGACGGTGCCGATAAACTGAATTTTCTGCTGCATGCCCTTCGAGAGCTCTTCGGCTTTCTTATCGAGCGAGTCGGCAATCTCCATGCGCGCGGCCCAGTCCACGGCGCGCTTGCGCGCATCTTCCCGGGCCACACCGTGTAATTCACCGAAGAAGATGAGCTGGTCGACGACTTTCATCTTTTTGTAGAGGCCGCGCTCCTCGGGCAGATAGCCCACGCGGTCGAGGCTTTTGCGGTTGAAGGGCTTTCCAAAAAGATTGATGCGCCCCGAATCGGGCAGGGTGATGCCCATCATCATGCGGATGGAGCTGGTTTTTCCGGCTCCGTTGGGGCCGAGCAAGCCAAACATTTGACCGGCCTCGATGGAAAGACTGAGGTCGCGCACGGCGACTTTGCTTTCGTAGGCCTTGGTGACTCCCGCAAGCTCAACGACGGGCATGAAGGCTCCTGAACGGCAGGTTGCGGGTTGGATGCATAACGAATCGCGGCGAAGTGTCAGGAGAAGTGTAGCAAAGGGATCCGTGATACTCGCCGATTACATCAGGCGGCGGCGGATGAGGTCGAGCGCCTGTTGCGCGGCCCATTCGCGGATGCGCTGGCGATCGCCGCGGAAGGTGCGTTCGAGCGCGTCGCAGCCCTGCGCATCGCAGAGGGCGATGTGCACCAGGCCCACGGGCTTGCTTTCCGTGGCGCCCGCGGGACCGGCGATGCCGGTAACACCTACGCCGAGCGTCGCTCCGGTGCGTGCACGAATGCCTTGCGCGAGCGCTTTGGCCACTTCCGCTGAAACCGCGCCGTACTGCTTGATCAAATCCGCGGGCACGCCGGCCATCGAGGTCTTCAACTCGTCGGAGTAGACGACCGCGCCGCCGAGAAACGTTCGCGAGGCTCCGGGAACGCTGGTGATGCGCTCGGCGACCAGGCCGCCGGTGCAGCTTTCAGCGACCGCGAGCGTGGCCTGGCGGAGTTCGAGATAGTAGAGCACGATCTGCTCCAGCGAATCGCCTTGCGAGGAATAGAGCCAGTCCTCCAGCGTCTCTTCCATGCGCCCGGCGAGCTCGTCGACACGTTGCCGGGCGGCGTTCGCGTCGGGCTTGGAGCAGATAAGCGTGACCTGCAGGTCGCCGGTGTGGGCGAGTAGCGTGGTTTCTACGTCGGTGAAGGGCGTGTAGATGGGAGCCAGCAACTTGTCGGCCTGCGACTCGGGAATCATGGCTGCTTTCAACGTGCGCACGGCGATGACGCGCGGCGGCACGGCTTCAGACAGACGGGGCAGGCACTCATCGAGCCACTGTCCGGGAGCGCTGCCATTCACGTTCGGCAGCAGGGTGGCGCCCTCCAGAACGTCGGCCTGCTTGAGATTGTTCTGCGGCATGGTAATGCGCCACATGGCGGCGCGAGTGTGCAATGCGGCCACCTGCGGAGCGTCGCGGCGCAGCGTGAGCGAAAGCGCCTCGGCCACGGCCTCGCGCGTGAGATCGTCTTCCGTAGGCCCCAGGCCGCCCATCAGGATGAGAATATCGACGCGGCTCAGCGCGGTGCGAACGGCGTTCACAATGTTCTTCCGCCGGTCGCCCACAATGGTTTTGAACGAGACGGCGACGCCAATGCTGTTGAGTTTCTCCGTGATGTAGAGAGAGTTGGTGTCCTGGCGGAACGGGGTGAGCATCTCGGAGCCGACGGCAATGATTTCGGATTTCATAGAAAGAGAGCTGGCAGCTAACAGCTAGAAAAGATTCAGACCTTCCACTCCCAGGTCCACATCATAAACGGCGTCGTTGGTGGCCAGAACCGCGGTGCCGAGCGGAGAAAACGCCATGCCCACGAGATTGTCGCCGGCCAGCACTAACGCAGCTTCACCCTGGGGCGTGACGCGCACCAGCCCGCGGCGGCCATGCAAACAGGCGGCGACGAATACATCGCCCTGGCGGGAAATGGCCAGTCCCTGCGGACGGCCCAGCCCGCGATACCAGGCGCGCGTATCGCCATTCGGCTCAATCGCCCAGATGGCCTCGTTCGATGAAAGCGACGGCGCCGTGACGAGCAGCGTACCGGCGGCGTTCACGGCCAGGTGATAGGCGGCTACGCTGGGCTCGAGCGTGGCGTGCACAAAAATCTGCCGCTGGGGATTGATCTTGAAAATGGTGCCGCTGCGGTCGCCCACATACAGATTGCCTTCGGCGTCAAAGGCTGCGCCGGTGGCTACGCCCATCCCTTCCACGTAGACCGTGAATTCGCCCGCCGCGTCCACGCGGTAGACAGTGCCTTCGGCGCGCGAGGTCACGTACAGATCGCCATCGGGGCTAAAGGCCAGCCCGGTCGCGTTCAAAAGTCCCGTCACAAAAGGAGTAGCCCGGCCGTCGATGCTGATGCGCATGACGGAGACGGGAGTTTGCTTGCCACGCGGGCCGGAGATGGTGGCGTAGATCATGCCGGAACGGCTGACAGCGGGGCTGGTGACCGGGTGCAGGCCGTCCGTCAATTTGCGCGCTACGCGCACCGCGCCGGCATTGGCTGCGCCGACCGGGGTGCGAACCTCAATCAGTCCCAAGGAAGCGCCGTCGGGAACGCGAAAGGCAAGCTGCGTGGGCCGGCTCATCAGAATGTGGGCCGAATCACCGTCCACATACACGGCGGGAAGCTTAAAGCCACGCGGACCCAGGTAAAGGCCTCTCAGCTCCACTTCGCCCATGGGCAGCGCTGCGGCGGGCACCACGTCGTCGACGCGGGGCAGCGGCACGGCCGCAGAATCGGGTTGAGGAGAGCTGCGGGGCATAGAGGGTCAGGTCCAGATTCGTACCAGTGAGGCTACACCCAAAGCATACAGGCCGGCGGCGACATCGTCGAAAATGATGCCCCAGCCGCCCGGCAGCCGCTCGAACCGGCGCACGGGAAACGGTTTGGTGATATCGAAAAGTCGGAAGAGCACGAGCGCGATGAGGCCATGACGCCAGTCGGTTGGGCTGCCGAGGAGCGCGATCCATTGGCCGATGACCTCGTCAATCACGACAAAGCCAGGATCGGTGCGGCCGGATTCACGCTCCACGATGGTGGCGGCGGGAACGCCGAGGACCAGTGTGCCCGCGATGCCGATGAGAAGGGCGAGTGTGAGTGTGACTGTGGAGGGGTGGAGGGTGAATGCAAATGCAGCCCATAGCAGCACGGCTGCCACGGATCCCCAGGTGCCCGGGCCGGGCTTGCCATAGCCGGCGCCGAAGAAGGTGGCGATGGTCCAGGCCCAGAGGGTCCTTTTGGGTCCGCTCTCGTTTTCAGGCCTCGGGCTCACTCTTGCCTCGCGTTCTTCCGTAGAGATATTCGTCGAAACTGAATTGATTGAAAACCTGCGAGCCGAATTGGACAAGCACCGCAAGCAGAACGATCGAAATCTCCGTCGGTGCGACGAGAAGGAGAGCGAGCCCTTTCATAAAGCCAAGAGGCCCGACTGAACCCTCACCCCCAAAGTGAATCACCATCCAAAACCAGTGATACGGAATCAGCACCCAAAGGCCGAGCGAGGCAAAGCGCGAGATTCCGAGTGAAAAAACAAACAATGGCAAGGCCAGAAGAAACGGAAGGAAAAAGCCGAGCATTTGCGCGTCATCCTTTCCGCGACCGAACCCGCCCCACAGCAGGCCGACCAGCCCGATGAAGCAGAGGTAAAGGGAGAGCAGACCTGCGACCGTCAATGCCGTAATCCTGAGGCCACGCCTAGCCTTCATCCGGCCCTCCGCCGCGACTGTTGCCGCCGAGGCCCAGGTCTTCGAGGACTTCGGGATCGAGGATCGGAGAGCTGATCTTGTATGCGCCGGAGGCCCATTTGCCGAGATCGATCTTGCGGCAGCGGTCGCTGCAGAAAGGGAAGTCCTCGTCTTCGGGACGCACCAGCATCCCGCAGGAGGGGCAGCGTAGCAGCTTGGCGGATTTTTTCTTCGCGGGCATGGGGTACGCGGCGTCTGTGCGCCGTGGTCAATAACTATGGTAGCGCGCGGGGACCGAGGACGTGAGCCGTGGATCGTGATTCGTGAACCGTCATTCGTGAACCGTGGACCGTGGACTACGAACGGCGGACCGCAAACTATGAACTGTGAACCACGAACCTACATGCCTTTGAGCAGCGTTTCCAGCCGTTTCAATCCTTCTGTGCGCGCGGTCGTGTTCGCGGCATTGGTGTTGGCCGGATCCTCTCCGGCACGCATGAAGCCGTGGCCCGCGCCGTCGTAGACTACTGCCTCATATTTCTTGCCGGCGGCGGCCATGGCGTCTTTGGTGGCTGGAATCGTGGCCGTGATGCGCGCGTCATTCTCTGCATAGAATCCGTAAACCGGCGCTTTGATGGCGGGCAGGCTCTCGGAGGGCGGCGGAACGCCGTAGAAAACGAAGGCCGCGCTCAAATCCTTGCGCTGCGTGGCGAATAAGAACGATTTGCCTCCGCCCCAGCAGAAGCCGACAACGGCGAGTTTACCGTTGGCCGCTGGGAATTTGAGCGCGTAGTCGGCGGTGGCGTTCAAGTCGGCAGTCACGATGGCGGGATCGAGGCCGGAGACGGCCTTCGTGGTGGACTGCATGTCAGGGAAGGCGCTGGTATCGCCCCCGTTAGGGCCGAAGCCCGAGAGCAGGTCAGGCGCTATGACGATGTAGCCCATGGCGGCAAGGTCGTCGGCCATGGAGCGCGCCCAGTCGCTTAGGCCGAAGATCTCGTGGATGAGCAGGACCACGGGAGCTTTATGGCTCACCTCGGGATAGACGACGAAGGCGTTCACTGTCCGCGAGCCATAGGTCACTTTCACCCATTCCTGATGGCGTGGCGATTTGTTCAGGATGGTTTTGGCCCAGTCCTGGCTGTGAGCGGCTGCGGCCAAGGCGAGCGCGGCACAGACGAGCACGGCCGCGGAACGGAGCGGGCGGGGAAGCGAGTTTTTCATGGCGGAAGCATAGCAGAAAGGCAGGAATTTTGGGACTGTGACAGTGAAGGCAGCTATGGGCCGAAAACAACTCGGATTGGGCGCCCGCTGTTTTCCTGATCCTTGTTCTCGGTTTTCAAGACTTCCAGAACGGCGACGGTCCGATCCACTGCATGGCGTAGCGGTTCATAAAGTCGGCGGTGGCGGCGAGTGAGGGGTGGGCCGCGGCGTCGATGAAGTACTGCTCCATTTTGTCGGCAGGCGTGAAGGCGATGAGCATGTGCGCTGGAGAGCCGACGGCGGAGAATGTGTGAGGGATGCGGCGCGGGGCAAGGATCGAGTCGCCAGGGCCGAGTTGCAGGCGACGATCGCCAACCTGGAAGCGCACTTCGCCTTCCATCACGTAGAACCATTCTTCCTGAGACAAGTGGAGATGCAGGGCCGGGCCCGTGTCGGGGGTGAGATTTCTGTGCTCAATGACGAGAAGGTTGCCTGCGGTGTCAGAGGTGACGACCTTGAAGGCAAGCGAGCTGAAACCGATGGAGTGGAGATGGCCGGAGCGGTCCTCGCCGGCAGGGACGGGATGCAGGGTAGGAGCAGCCGGCGCATCGGGCGAGCTTTGCGCCAGAACGTTTTGGAGAGCCATGGCGGGGAGGAAGGATGCGGAAGATTTGAGGAACGTCCGGCGGTGAATGGGCATGGAGGGATGGTAAGACAGGGAGTAGCCAATCGGGAATAGGGAATCGGGCTAATTCGCTGTGGTGAGGATGCGAGCGACTAGGTCGTAGTCGTGAGCCTCGGTGATTTCAGCGCGGTAGAAGCGGCCGGCTTCCAGATTTTCTAGAGTCCCAAAGTCGTTGATGTAGACCTTGCCGTCGATCTCGGGCGCGTGGAACTGCGTACGGCCTTCCCAGAGCAGCGGCGTCTCGGCGCTCTCGCCTTCGGCGAGGACAGTGAGTTCGCGGCCGACCCAATGCTTTTTCGATTTGCGCGAGATCGACTGTTGCAGCTTCATAAGCCGCTTGCGGCGCGACTCGATGGTACGCTTCGGAACCTGGGTGTCGAGCGCGTAGGCTGCGGAGCCTTCTTCATGCGAGTAGTTGAAGACGCCGAGCCAATCGAACTTCGCTTCGGCGATGAACTCCTCTAAAACTTCAAAATCGCGGAGCGACTCGCCGGGAAAGCCCACGATGAAGGACGTGCGGAGAGCGATGTTGGGTACCGCGGCACGAACTTTATCCAAAGTCTTCAAGAAAATCTCAGCGCCGGCGCCGCGCTTCATGCGTTTCAGGACGTCGGGCGAGGCGTGTTGCAGGGGCAGGTCGAGATATTTGCAGATGTTGTCGTGACGCGCGATGGTTTCGAGTAGCTTGGCGGTCACGCGGTTGGGATAGGCGTAGAGGAAGCGCAGCCAGCGCAGATCGGGAATGCGGGCCAGCGTGTCGAGCAGCGTCGCTAATCCATCTTTCAGGCCCAGGTCTTCGCCGTAGCATGTTGTGTCCTGACCGATCAGCGTGATTTCGCGAACGCCGCGGGCGACGAGTTGCTCGGCTTCGGCAACGACGGACTCGAAGTGCCGCGAGCGGAACTTGCCGCGCAGGTTGGGAATAACGCAGAAGGTGCAGGGATGGTCGCAGCCCTCGGCGATTTTTATGTAGGCTGACGCGCGCGGCGTGGAGAGAAGCCGCGGGGTGGTTTCATCATAAAGATATGTGGGCAATGAAGACGAAGCGCCTTGCCACTCATCGCGGCGGAAGCGTCCGGCGCGCTCGCGGTGGTCGCCTTCTTGTCGAGATGTGGGTGCTTTGTGCGTGCCGGAGAGAGATTCCTGGCCAGAACGCGTGTCGGCGTGGACGGACGTAATGATGTTGAAGGGAGAGGACGTTGCGGCTGCGGGCGTGGGCGCAAGACCCGCGGCCTCGAGAATCGCCTCGAGCTCGCCGGTGCCGACGACGGCATCGACTTCCGGAATGTTTTTCTGGATTTCGTCGCGATAGCGCTCGACGAGGCAGCCGGCAACGATGAGCTTGCGGGCGCGGCCTTCAGTCTTGTGGCGCGCCATCTCAAGAATGGTGTCGACCGACTCCTGCTTGGCGGTGTCGATGAAAGAACAGGTGTTGACGACCAGGATCTCGGCTTCCTCGGGATGGGCGGTCAGGCGCGCGCCGGCGCGGTCGAGCAGGCCCATCATAACCTCGGAATCGACGAGGTTTTTGGGGCAGCCGAGAGAGATGAATCCCACGGTAGGAGCCGCGGGCGGGGAGATTTTGGTCACATCTCTATTGTACGTGGTTCGTGATTCGTGAACCGTGGGTCGTGGAGATACCCGCGCCTACGGCGGAGGCAGGCCACCGAGGTAACGGTCGGGCGCGGCGGGCACGGCGTGGAGCAGGGCGGTCATTTCGGGGCTGGGGAAGCGGTGCGCGTAGGGCGCGAGCCAGGAAATGTCGGCACCGGAGATGACGCCGTCTTTCGGAGTGTCCTGCGCGACGCCGGATTTTTCCTGGAAAAAGTGGTTGTCTTTAAGTCCACTGATGCTAACGGAAACGAGAAGCTTAAGGCGGGACTGGTCGTAGCCGTAGAGGTCGTCGCCATTGGCTTGGGCAAGCTCGGCCATGGTGACGAGAGGCGCGATCGCGAAGAGATGATAGTGCAGAGCGCGCTGGCCGCGTGCCATCTCGAGATCCAGCGTGCCGTCCGACTGGATCAGGTCAACGCCGAAGGTGTAGGTGCCGCTGCCCCAGCGGTAGAGGTCGCGATCGTCGGCGGCGATGCCGGCCGCCATCACGGCGAAGCCAGCCCAGTAGAAATGGTTGTTGCGGCCGCTGGTGGCGCCTTTCTGATGCAAGCCTTCGAAGTAATCTTCGACTTGCCCCGCGACGGTTTTCATCCACGCGCCGATGGCGGCCGATTGCGCCGGCGTGAGGCCAAGCGCGACGTCGCCCGCGGGGCGCACCTTGAGCCAAGCCACGGCCAAGGCGCCGAGTGCCCAGTTCTGCACGTAGTAGGCCTGGTTGGACGACATGCTGCCGGTCATGGATTTGGCTTGCGCCTGCGCCAGGAGGATTTGCGCGGCGCAGGCGGCGGCTTCGCGGCTTCCTGTGCTTTGGAAGTTGTCGGCAGCGCGCTCGACGGCCTCTTCCACATCACTGAATTGCCGGGAGGCGGCTTGGTAGGCGGCATAGCGCGTGGGGTCGATGACGGAGTGCTTGGGATCGGAGTAGTAATCGAAGGCCACGATGTCGTGCGGCATCGCGGCGACCGGAGAGCAAGTATAAGGCGCGGCGGTGAGCGCGACGGGATGCGCGTCCCAAGGCGACCGGAGAGCGGGAAGTTGCGGCTTGGCGGCATGCGCGGCGAGGCCAACGGTTGCGGCGCAGAGCAGGGTTGCGAAGATTGCGATGCGAGAGGGAAGCGATTTGGTCACGCGAGTATTTTAGCGAACCGCGGACAGCGTAGAGTGGTCAGCTGTCCTTGCGGTAGAGCAGGTCACGGATCGCGCGGCGGCGAGCGGCGTTTACTTCGCGCTCGGCTTTGGGGTCAAAGACGTCGGGCGCGTTTGCTGCTACTGGCTCGGTCGATTCCGGCTCGCTGCAGGATGGGCAGCGATTGGCGAATCCCGGCTTATCGGGATGGAGCTCGAACTCCTCGTGACAGACTACGCAGGTGCGGATCGGGAAGGGCATACGCAAATATGTTAGCGAAAAGGGGTGTGGAAAACAGGGACCAAGGAACCGAGGGACCAAGGGAACTAGGGAACTAAGGAGCGAGGAAGCCAGTTGGCAGGTTGCGGTGCTATCCCCGGTCTCAGAATCGAGACCGGGGGCACCCAAGTATCGTGCCTGATCTGAGGGGCGATGGTCCTAGTTCGCCAGCACTGCGCGGTAGCGGACCTTGCTCTTCTTGACCTTTTCGATGGCCTCGTTGGCTTTGGCCATGGGGAAAAGCTCAGTGGTGGCTTTGACGCCGTGGCGGGCGGCGACGTCGAGCATCTCGCGCAGGCGCGAGGGACTGCCGACGGGGCTGCCGCCGATCGTGCGAAGGCCGGAGATGAGCGGGAAGGCCTGTACCGAGATGGGCGCGGGCGGAACGCCGACGAACCACAGGGTTCCGTTGGGCCGCAGGCACTGGATGTAGGCGTTCCAGTCCTGATTCGCATTGATCGTGGTGATGATGAAGTCCAGGGAGCCTACGGCGTCCTTCATGTTCTTGGATTCGAGGCTGTTGACGAATTGATTTGCGCCGAGAGCACGGGCCTCTTTTTCCTTGACCGGGGAAGTGGAGAATGCGGTGACTTCAGCGCCGAAGACGCGGGCGAACTGGATGGCAAGATGGCCGAGACCGCCGATGCCAACCACACCGACGCGGGACGAGGGGTTGACCCCGTTGAGGCGCATGGGATTGTAGACGGTGATGCCGCCGCAGAGCAGCGGCGCAGCTTGTTCGCTGTTGAGGGCGTCGGGGATGGGAACGACGAAACGATCATTGGCGCGGACGCGATCGGCGTAACCACCGTTGCGGTGCACGCAGGTGGCTTCCGACTCAGGGCAAAGGTTTTCCTGCCCCTTCATGCACCATTCACAATAGCCGCAAGAGTTGGACTGCCAGCCGAGGCCCACGCGCTGCCCGACCTCGAGGGCTTTAACTTCGGAGCCGATGGCGGAGACTTTGCCGATAATTTCGTGGCCAGGAATGAAGGGGTACTGGCTGATGCCCCAATCGTTGGCGATAAGGTGCAAATCGCTGTGGCAGATGCCGCAGTGCGTAATAGCAATCTCGACTTCGTGCGCGCCGAGCTTGCCTGGATCATAACGGTATGACAGGAGTTCGGCTCCTGCGGCATGAACTGCAAGTCCTTGAATTTGAGCCATCTTGTGCTCCGGAAGCCTCGTTGCATGGTTGTCGGTCCGGCAATTTCCCCAAAGTGCCGCGCCGATCTGGAGGAGAGTTGAAAAACTAACTCCCCTAGTTTAACCCCCCGCCCGGCTCAATGTGGATATTGAGGATCTGGAAACCGGAGAGCACGCCGCCTGCGGGCGCCTCGGCAGCGAGTTCGGCCGATTCACCATTCAGGTTGGCATTCTCGGTATTGCGAAGGGGCTCTAAAGCATTGGCCATGGAAAGCGGCAGGCCGGTAAGGGTTTGGCCCTCAAGCGCGCCCTGGGCTTCGGGAGCGAGGAGGCTGACGTAGATGCGGTCGGCGGGGTGCCGATCGCGGGCTTCAGCCAGGACCGTGGTGAGATCGGCCGGAGGGGCATTGAGGTGGGGCTGCAAGAGCGTGCGGTCGAGCGTAGCGCCGTCGGAGACGAGCAGGCGCAGATTGCCGGGGGCGAGGCGCGCCGGGAGTTGGAAGGCGATGCGCACGTTGCGCTCGGGCTGCTGCCAGGGACGGAGAGTGGCTTCGATTTCCACGGTGTCGCCGGCGTGGGCGATATCGCTGGAGATGAAATGCACCTGATCGAGCGTGACCAGAACCCGCCGCGGAACTGCTTGCACATGGAGATCGATCTGGCGGATCACGCCCTGGCGAGCACCATTCGTGTAGAGGCGCGTGAACTGCTGGCCGGCCAGGAGAGCGGTTTGCATGGAAGCCGGCACGCCAGACGCCGGGGCCCACAGGTCGAGCGGCATGGAGGGATATCCGGAGAGATCGACGCTGCCGGTGAGGTGATAGCTGAGAGCTTCGCTACTCCCATTGGTTTCCGTGAGGGAATCGAGAAGAACCACCTGCATGGCGACCGGCGTGATGGAAGGCAGATCGAGAATCTCCACGTTAACCTGGCGCTGGCCGGTGGGGGCATCCACGGTGATATGCAAGGGGATCATGTGCGCCTGCGCGCCAAAGACGCCGCGCAGGGCGGATTCGCGATCCTGGGTGAACGCGCCGATGGTGGCGCCGGTGTTGATGATCTTGAAGGCGTCGAGCGGCGATGCCACGGTAGTGATCACATCGGCCGTGGTCATAGGCAGCGAGACCGGCCCAGCGCCGAGAACAGGATGGCCACAGGCGAGCAGTTGCGTGGAATCCATATAAGTGACGGTGCAGGTGGCGGCTACTTCAACGTCGCCGCGAACAAGTTGCATGCTGACGGACGACCCCGGCTGGAGGGAGGACGGCGCAGGGGCTGCGGAAGAATCGCCGAACGCGGAGGAGCTGCCCAAACCCGAGCCCGAACCGGAATTGGATCCGCCCGCGGCGACGGTTTCCAGCGCGGTGCCGGCAGTTTGCTGCTTCCAGAAATGAATGGCTTCCGGGCTGAATCCGCTGAGGACGAGCGGCGTCTCCATGGGCTGGAAGATCATTTTCGCGTCGGACGGTGAGGCAGCGGCGTCGGGCGACGAGTTTGCCAACAGAGGAGAGTCGAGAGCCGTCTGCGATGGGGCCGCGGCGAGATCAGAAGCGGACAGATCCCGCACCTGGAGCATCTGCCCGATGGGCGTAATGCCGGCGATGGGTTCCTTGGTGAATTGCCCGATGCGGTACGAAAGCGCGCCCAGCAGCTTGCCGTCGATGTAAACGGGACTGCCGCTCATGCCGTCGACCACGCCGGTGTACTCGGCTTTGGCACCATGGAGCTTGGCGAGGATGAGGTCCTGGCCGGGGCCGCGGGCGCCGCGCAGCACGCCGAGGATTTCAACCTGCATGGGTTCGGGCGAGTTTCCCTGAAAAACAGTCCAGGCGGTGCCCGTCAGGCCGGGGCGGACCTGGTTGAGCGGGAAGAATGCGGGGTTGCGCGGAGGGCCCACTGGCGGAGGAGCTCCTTGTTGCGCGGAGGACCGGGGTGCAGCAGCGGTCTGTGCGGGCAGCGTAGACCCAGAAGCTGCCGCCAAGGCCAGAACGGCGTAAGAGGCGACGGTGAAAAAGGCAGGAGCCGAGAGCTCCCGTTTGGTTCCTTTTAGGCAGGTTTCCACGTCTATTAGAGTACAGCGGGCCGCATGGCCAGCGCCTACGCCAGCGGCGATGCGGATCGCGTATGCTTGTGAGCACAAGGGGATGTATATGACCATGCCGCGCCTGAAACTTACTTTTTCACAACGTTTCTCGCTCGATTTGCTGCTGGTGGTTGTTGTGGCTGTGGCCGGCGCTCCGTGGATGCGGGCGGCGGGTCAGTCCGCCCCATCGGGGCAGCAGAACCAGCAACCCGCGGCGCAGCAGCCGGACCAGAACACGCCCGATGCCGGCGGTCCCAGCGGCGACACCGGAGTGATCGCGGTGCCGAAGAAAAACCCCGACGCGACGCAGCCACCGCCGCCGCCCGCGCCTGCCGCGCCCCAATTCAAGAATCCCGAGGGGCTGGGCAACGTGACCCTGCGCGTGAATGTTCCCGAGGTGACGATCGACGTGGGCGTCCAGTTGGAAAAGACGCATGCGTTCGTGCCGGGATTGAAGCCCTCGAACTTCCGCGTCTATGAAGACGGCGTAGAGCAGAAGGTTGAAGGCTTCAAACGCACGGAGACGCCGATCACGGCCCTGATCCTGATGGAGTATGCGGCCCGGGGCTTTAGCTTCAGAATCCAGGCGCTGAATACGGCGTGGGCGTTTGCGCAGCAGTTGCGGCCGCAGGATTACGTGGCCATGATGACCTTCGACCTGAATACCCACATCGTGACCGATTTCACGCAGGACAAGCAGCAGATCCAGGAAGGCATGAACATCCTGGCCAACGAGGTCTACATGCCTGCGGCATTTTCGGAGACCGACATCTTCGATGCGCTGAATGAATCGCTGGACCGGCTGTCGCGGATTCAAGGTCCGAAGTACATCATTCTGATTGCCAGCGGCGTCGATACCTTTTCCAAGCTCACGTTCGACAAGATTGAGAAGAAGGTGAAGGCTTCGCGCGATATCACCATCTTCAGCATCTCGACGGACGGGCTTTTTGAGGCGCTGACCGAGGGCAGGGGCGGCATGGGGGGCGGCATGCGCGATATGACGTATCTGCAGGCCGACAACGAAATGAAGGGCTTTTCCGATTGGACCGGAGGCTTGCACTATGCGCCTCGGTTTGTCGGCGAACTGCCGGACATTGTGAAAGAAATCAACATGAACATCCGCGCGAAATACGAGCTCGTCTACCACCCGTCGAATGCCAAGCAGGATGGTACCTGGCGCAAGGTGCGCGTGGAACTGGTAGACGACGAAGGCCAGCCGCTGCGCATGCAGGACGAGAAGAAAAAGCCGCTAAAATACGACATCATCGCGCGGGACGGCTATCGCGCGCAGCAGGAAGTGGAGTAGATTTCAGCAATCCATTTCGGAATGTGGTCCGATTTGAGCTTTTCTGAGCGCAGACGTGACTGCTGTCACCCTCGACACCTTCTCCTCGAAATTATGATGAGCCCCGTGAGGCCTTGATGCTCGCGAGCGTGTTGTACCACGCGATCGCATCAGCCGCGGGGCCACATAATTCCTGATGCATGGAGAAGAGGATGCCATTGGTTCCGGTTCTGTTGTCAGTGTGGGGAGTTTCGCTGGCTTTGATGTTGGGCGTGAGCATTTATGTGGCACGAGTGGGCAGGAACGAAGAGGCGCAGATTTTCCTGGCCGAATCGTCGAACCATGTGAAGAGCGAGCAGGATGAGATTGCGGCGCGCGTAGGCAAGCTGCTGCCCCTCAAGCGGTCGGTGATGATTCTTGCCGGCGTGATGACTTTAGCGGTGGCGGTGTATTTCGTATATGACGTGTTCCACCAGTTCTAGAGGCTGTTCACGCGATTACGATCGGGGCGAACTGCAGGAGGCAGAGAGTCTCCGCGCAGTGTTGCGCGGTCCCCGGCGGACCTTCATCCGCTGGGGACTGTGCTGAGGTTCCATGCGGCCGACGCGGGTTATGCCGCGGCCCGACTGCCTCAGTGAATGACGTTCAACTGCACCATGATGTCGCGGACGTAATAGACGACCACCACAGCCGTCATCGCCACGACCAGCCAGCGAGCAGCGCGCACGAGCGGCTCGACTTTGGCGACTTTCGCCACAATCGCCGCCTGGTGAACCTTCTCGTGATCGAAAGAATCGTCAAGGAAGATCTGGTCTTCCTCATCGCGGGTAAGGCTGGAGCGATAGATATACAGCCCAGCCATCAAGAGCGCAAACGCACCCCACACGCTCCACAACACCATCGAGGCTACCGTCATACTGCACCTCCCAACGAACTGCGGTCTCAGGGACCACGGGGTCGTGGGGAATCGCGGTCTCGCGGCCAGAGGGCCGTACGGTTGATCATGATAGCTCCAAACTGGTAGCGCTGTGAACCACGTCACGAGATATTCATTGTCATGATCGATGCGTCCCGTCCCGGCGTTACTTTTGAGTCACAGGGCGCGATGAGGCGGGAATTCCGAGGCCATGGTAGCCGCCAAAGACTGAAAACAAGGCGGTTGGATGGGCCGAAGAGGCGCCGCAGAATGAAGGACTTGGGTTCCGAGACAATGCGACCATCCTTCCCCCGGGTGCATCTATTAAAGAGCGTGCTTCAGGCGGGACTTGTGCCGGAGTTCGCGGAACGATAAAGTGATAGAAGGAAGACCGCGCTAGGCAATTTAAGCCAAACAGGGGAGAAATCATGGCGACAACCACTACGACCGTCGAACCGATCCAGGAAACCCAGAAGAAACCGCCACTTGTACTGACCGCTCCGGCGATCGCGAAGGTGCGCGAGATTATGGCCACCCAGGATCCGCTTCCCGCCGGATTGCGCATCGGCGTGGTGGGCGGAGGCTGCTCCGGCTTCCAATACTCGATGGCCTTCGAGAACCAGCCCGGCATGATGGACAAGGTTTTCAGTTTTGACGACCTGAAGGTGTATGTCGACGCCACGTCACTGATGTACCTGAACGGCTGCATCGTGGACTACGTGGAAACCCTGGAGGCTGCAGGCTTCAAGTTCGAGAATCCCCAGGTGAAGTCTACGTGCGGTTGCGGTTCATCGTTCCAGGTGTAAGAAGACAGGGAACAGGGAGTAGGGAATAGAAAACAAATGCAAAGGCTCGCCCCCGGGGCGGGCCTTTTGTGTTTTGGTTGCAACTGAACCTGCAATGCAGGACGAGGAGCTACTGTTGCTGCTGAGTCGTGTTTGAACTCGGACTCGGACTCGGGCTGGGTGGGTTGGTGACAGTACTGTTGGAGTTCGTGTTATTCGAGTTGGAATTGGTGTTGCCGGACGCCCCGGAGGTATTGCTGTTCGAGTTCTGGCCGATGCCTGCGCCGTTGCCGCCGCTGATGGTTTGCGCGTCGGAGATGGGGTCGTAGGTGAATTCCCACTCGTTGTAATGGTTCTTTTTCTTGTAAATGCGGATGGATTGTTTGGGGCTGCCGGGCGAGAAGCCGATGATGCCTCCGCCGCCAAAGGTTTGCCCGGACTGATCGGAACTGGTGGAGGAAGCAGTGCCTCCGCTGGATGTCGTTCCCGATGTGGTGGTCGACGTCGAGCTTCCGCTCCCATTGGTTGCCCCCGAAGTGTCGGTCGGGCTGCCTGTGGAAGCGGGGTTAGTTGGAGCCGCCCCTGAGGTACTGCTGGTAGGGCTGCCGCCAAAAAGCTGGCTGATTGGGCTGGGCAGGGTGCCGCCGCCGCCGTTGCCGCCGCCGGGTCCGATGCCGGCGATCGATGTGGCACCGCCCGCGAGCGGCTGTCCGAAGAAACCCATCGCTGTGGGCGTTTTGTTCTGGCCGAACAGGACCGGCTTCCAATCGGCCTTGCCGGTAATGGGGTCGAGGTACTTCTTGCGCAGAAAGCGGACCTGGTTGGTTTCGACCAGGGCGTCGACGTTCGGCGGATAGGCTTTGAACTTTCGGTAATAGAGTTGAATGGCGCGACGGTATTGCATGCCGCGATGATAGGTTTCCAGATCGCGGTCGCGTTGGATGGATTTGGCAACCTGGGGCGCGGCGATGGCCAGCGAGATGACGACAAGCGCCATAAGAAAAATGGCGATGAGCATGATGTACCCCTGCTCGGAGGGGGGAACAGGCCGGCGCATTGGAGATTGATTTGTCATGAGTCTCAGAAGGACGACAACCTGAGCGACTGCGTGTTGTTGTAGGAGAGATCCGTGACCTCGACGTTGAGGGGCTGGATGACGCCGACCTTGTAGCGATGGTCGACGATCTCTCCGGTGCGGGCGATGAAGATGTCGTCGCCATGAACGAAGAAGGCGCGCAGCGATTTGTCCCGGTCCTGCTCGTAGCCGAAGTATTTGAGGTCGATCGCCGGCGGTTTTGGTGGACCGGGCGCGACCGCGGGAACGATGGGCGTGTTGCGCGCGCTCTTGAGCGGAGTTGGGATGAACTCCGGTGCGGACTCGGACGAGAAGATGTTGCGGCCGGTGCCCTCGTAGCGCACGTCTTCGCTTTGAGCCAGCTTGTCAAAGTGCAGCGAAGGATCGATGCCCGCGTTCGAAAGCCGTTGCGCTTCCGCGCCACCTGCAGCCGGTATGCCGGGCGCGGCGGGGATGTTCGGGCTTTCGGTTTGCGCCGACGAAGTTTGCGACGGCACGGAGGGGCCGGAGATCGTTTGATAGATCAGATATCCGCCGTAGCCGAAGAGAGCAGCGAAGAGCACGATCACGATTGCGACGTTGCGCTTGTTTTCAAGACCGAGAGCGAGGGCCATGGCTACATTCCCTCCTTGGCGGCGGGCTGCTCAGGTGCGGGCGCGCTGCCCGGCGGTTGCGTAAAGGGAAGTTCGCTCGGAACGTCAGAGGGGCGTAGCCAGGTGGAGACGCGCATACGCAGATTCACGAGACCGCCTTGCTGGCCGGTGAGAGCCATGGCGCGGATGATGAAGAACATGGGATCGCGCTCCATGCTGTTGACGAAACGCATGATGGCGGGATAGTTGCCGCTGATGCTGGCGTCCATGGTGATTTCCGTGAGGCCGGGGCCAGGCTCACCTTGCGTGTACTGCACGCGGGTGAGACGCACGCCCGAAGCGACGTACAATTCCACGATGCGCGCGTCAATGGAGGAATAATTGGGCGGGACGCGCCTCCGGTAAAAGTCGTCTAATTGCTCGCGGGTTTTCTCCACGCGTTGATCGAGGCCGCGCAGAGGAGCGGTTTGAATTTCAAGAGCTTTTAGTTGAATCTGCTTACTGGCCAGGATCTCGGTGGAATGGCTGTCCATGACAGCCCAGTCAAGACCGAGACGAATGGCCAGCGCAACTGCCAGCACGAGCAGCAGAACGAAGCCGGCCACGTGCCATGTAAGCGGGGAGGCAAGGCGCTCACGCCACGACATAGTGGGATTCGTCTCGCTCATTGCGGGCCTCCCTTCGCGGCAGGCGCGGGATGCGACGGCATCTGCGTGGGCCCGATGTAGGGTCCGCGTCCACGTTTCTGCGGAGTAGCGGAAGCGGGCGTATGCGACGTAGCAGTGCCCGCCGTGGATTTCCCGCTCACGCGTTCTCCGGGCGCGGGCGGATTGTAATCCGCAAAGATCTCGAACTCGAAACGATTGGATGCGCTGATGGGCCCCAACTGCTGATTTGCGTTGGTGCTGTTCTCGGCGCTTTCGCTCTCAATGCGCGGCTCAAGGAAGCGGCGGGAGTGCTCGAGGTTGCGCACCAGGTCTACGGAACGGTCGTGCGGGCCAACGACACGGAGTTCCACGGTGATGTGACCGTCTTTGCCGCGCTGCGGCTCGATGGAAGTGACTTGAACGCCGGCGGGAAGGACGGTTTCCATGGCTTCCATGGCGAGGGTCCAGGAGAAGGCCTTCTCATCGAATTGCTCGTTGAGGAATTCGGCCTGCGTGAGAAGTTGCGCGTTGTCGGGACGCTGCATGAAGGTCTGCGCTTGTAGGCGCTCGGCCTGGATACGCGCGATAGCGCCGTCGAGGGAGTGCTCGCGGGCGCGAGCTTCCGCCGCCTGGCTGTCGAAGAAATGCAGGCCCAGAATGAAGAGCAGGCAAAGCACGGCGAGTACGGCCATGCCGATGCGCAGGCGCTTGATGGCCGGGCCGAGATCGGCAAAGGGTCGCGTGGCGAGATTGAGTGTGATTTTCATCGCTCTAGCTCGCTCCCGCCAGCGCGCCTGCGACGCCGGCAAAACTGGTTTGGGGCAACGCCGTGAGAGCGCCTTCTTCAGGCCGTTCGGCCCATGCGGCGATCGCAATGTCGGGATTGCCGATCGACGCCGCAAATCCCTCGAAACTCTCGATGCCCGCGTAATACAAACGTCGCGGGGGTGCGCCCAGCTTGTCTTCAAAATACGCGGCGGCGACGGCGATCGCGCGCCCGATCTCCGCGGCGCGCAATGCGGAATCCAGAGGCAGGTCGAGCGTGCGGTAGAGAAGCAGATCCTGGCCGCTGGTGACCACGGTGGTCATGGAGTGGGCGCTGAGGTTGGCGGCGAGTACGCCTTCAGTGGCATCCGCCGCTTCCAGCGCGGCTAAGCTGGAGGAGAGAACCGCGCCGGGTTCGTAGCCCGCGTCACGAACGGCGGCTTCGTATTCGGCGAGGATGGGTCCGGGCACAACGGCAGCCAGCACTTTGCACTCCGCCTCATTCTGCGTCAGCACCTGGCAACTGACACCGGCGGGTTCCACATCGAAGGGGACCATTTTGCGCAGGCGGAAGCGCACCACGGAGACGGCTTCAGAGGCTTTGGCGGGCATGGAATCGAAGTCGAGCACGAAGACGCGGACCAGCGTGTCGGGCAGAACCAATGTGACGGCGCGCGTGCGCGGCGCAACCTGGGAGAGCGCCGAACGAATGGCCGACGCCACGGCTTCGGGCGCGCGCAAGTTGGGTTCGTCCAGGCTGGGAACCAAAGCGCCGGGCGGGAGCGGAACGAAGGCGTAGACGCAGCCTTTCTCGGCCGCGGATGAACCGCGGCGCGAATGCGCGGCTGCAAGCCCGGCGGCAAGAACCCCCTCGGGAGAGAGTTCGACCGCAGCCGGCGGACGGCCGCTCGCCTGATTTCCCGTCGCATTTTTCTTAAAGATCGAACTCATCTTTCGTTTTCCCTTAGTCGCTAATCCCTGGTCCCTGTCCTACCGTGAAGCCTCAATGAATGTCACCTTGTTGATCTCTTTGAGTGTAGTGATTCCGCGGCGGACGCGCTCGATGGCCGACTCGCGCAGGAAGCTCATGCCTTCCTTTTGCGCCTGCCTGCGAATCTCCGACGTGGGCTTTTTGGCGAGAATGATTTCGCGAATGGTATCGGTAAGGTCGAGCAGTTCGTGGATGGCGGTACGGCCGCGATAGCCAGTGCCCCCGCACTCTATGCAGCCCGTGCCTTCACGGAAGTCAAAGTCGCGCCATTCGGCGGGATCCATGCCGCTCGAGATCAAAAGTTCCTCGTCGTGATGAACGGTGTGCGCGCAGTACTCGCAGATGGTGCGCACCAGGCGCTGCGCCAGGATGCAGTTGAGCGCGGAGACGAAGTTGTAGGCCTCGACGCCCATGTTCAGGAAGCGGCCCAGCACGTCCACCACGTTGTTGGCGTGGACGGTGGTGAAGACAAGGTGGCCGGTGAGCGCGGAGTTGATGGCGATCTGCGCCGTCTCCTGGTCACGAATTTCGCCCACCAGGATTTTGTCGGGGTCGTGGCGCAGGATGGAGCGCAGGCCGCGCGCGAAAGTAAGGCCCTTCTTCTCGTTGACGGGAATCTGAGTGATGCCGCGAATCTGGTACTCGACCGGGTCTTCAATGGTGATGATCTTGTCTTCGTCGCTTTTGATCTCGTTGAGCGCGGCATAGAGGGTGGTGGTTTTGCCAGAGCCGGTGGGGCCGGTGACGAGCACCATGCCGTAAGGCTCGCGAATGTAGCGGCGGAAACGGCGCAGATCATCTTCCGCGAAGCCGACGACATCGAGCGTGAGGTGCTTGAATTTCTCACTCATCGATTCCTTGTCGAGCACGCGGAGCACAGCGTTTTCGCCGTAAATCGTGGGCATGATCGAGACGCGGAAGTCAATGAGGCGGCTCTTGTAGCGCACGCGGAAACGGCCATCCTGGGGCACGCGCTTTTCGGCAATGTCGAGCTCGCTCATGATCTTGATGCGGCCGAGAATGGTGCCATGGTGCTCGCGGGCGATGGGCGCCATAGCCTCCTGCAGCACGCCGTCGATGCGGTACTTGACGTGCACCGAATCGTCGTAGCTCTCAATGTGAATGTCGGAGGCGCGGCGCTCGAGCGCGGTGAAAATAGTGGTATCGACGAGGCGAATGATGGGACTGATGTCCTCGGCATCGCTGGTCAGCTTCTCAATCGAGATATTTTCGTCGGGGTTATCGTCGCCCGTGAGCACGTCGAAGGTGAGGCCCTCGCTGGCCTCGTCGAGGACGCGCTGCGACTGCTCGGTTTTCTTAAGGAGGTCTGTGATCTGCGAGAGCGTGGCTACGCGGGCCACGATGCGGTTCCCGAGGAGCCCAGCAATTTCGTCCACGACCATGAGGCGCGAAGGATCGCTGACGGCAATGACGAGCGCGTCGGGGGTTAGCTCGATGGGCACGAAATTGTAGCGGAACATGAGCTCGACGGGAACGGTGCGCAGCAGTTCGTGCTGAATCTTGAAGTTCTTCAGATCGACGAATTCGGCGTGATAGCGTCGCGCCAGGGATTCAGCCTGGGCGCGTTCTTCGCCGGTTGCGGGCGAGGGCGGCGGCAACACGTTGGTGTCAGGCATGCGGGCGACCTCCTACATTCCGCTCGCCTGCCCCAGGGAAAAGATGGGCAGGTAGAGCGAGATCAAGATGAATACGACGACGACTCCCATGACGATGAGGATCGCAGGTTCGATGAGCGCGAGCGCGGCGGCCAGGGCCGTGGCCACGTCTTCCTCGAAGAATTCTGACATGGAATTGAGCATTTGCGGCAGCGCGCCGGTTTGCTCGCCCACAGTGATCATTTCCGTTGCGAGATCTGGGAAGATGCCGGTTTTGGCAAGCGAGTCAGCCAGGCTTTTGCCTTCGCGCACGGTGCCAACCGAAGTTTGCACGGCGCGGGAGACGCGACGCGAAGAGATGGAGCGCGAGGCCGTCTCGAGCGAGGGCACCAGAGGCAGACCACCGGTAAGCAGAGTAGAGAGCATGCGCGCGAACAGCGCCACCTGATACTTGAGCCAGATTTTGCCCAGGATGGGAAGACGAATGCGCACGCCATCGGCAAAGTCTTTGCCGCGCTCGGTAAGGGAAAAGCGGTAGAGGATGAATACGATCGCGGCTACCGTGAGCGCCAGCCACAGGATGTTGTGCTGCATCCACTTGCCGAAGGTGAGCAATGCCATGGTGAGAGCCGGCAACTTGTTGCCGAGCTGGTCGTAGAGCAGCGCGAATTGCGGCACCACGACGGTGAACATGAAGATCAGGAGCGCGCAGACCAGCGTGAGCAGGACGCATGGATAGATGAGCGAGCCAATGAGCTTCTTGCGCAGGGTGAGCGCGACCTTCTGGAAACTTACGTAGCGATCCAGCACCTCGGTCAGGTTGCCGGAGCGCTCGCCGGCCAGAAGCGTGGTGGTGTACATGAGCGGAAAACCGCTCTGCGCTTCGAAGGCGGCAGAAAGCGCCTCGCCGGTTTTGACGCGCGAAGCAACGTCTTCCAACTGGCCGGCGAAGGTGGCATTCTTCTGGATTTTGCCCAGCATTTGCAGCGAACCGAGGATGGGCAGGCCGGCGCGAATGAGGGTGAGGAATTGCGAATTAAAGATGAGGAAAGGCTCGAGCTTGACTTTGCGGCGGCCGCGGCCGATGGCGCCGCGGGCGCGGACCGAAAAGACGTGATAGCCCGCGTGGGTGAAGCGGGCCTTCAGCTCGTCAGCCGTGGCCGCGGTCTGCACCTGCTCTTGTACGCGGCCGCGTTCATCGGCCAGCTTGATGACGAACTCTGCCATGGTCGTTTTCGCCGGTTCCGCGCTTCCGCGGCCGGAAAGCTCTTAAAGAGTTGCTCCTGCTTAAGGTTAACAGTCTTGACTCAAAAAATAGACGAAGCGAAGGGCGCAGGCGCTCGTCCGGACCTGTATCCTGATTTCGTTCTGCGCGCTAGAGGCAAAAGGATTTGGCTGAGGGCGGGAAATGGACCGGCAAGGGTTAGAGCGTCGGATGAGGGAGTTCGCGCAAGTGATGGAAAGCGTTGTGCGTAAGCGCCGGCGGGCTCTGGCGGCCGTGTGCGTTGGCGCATTGGTTGGAGCGGCCCTTCTGACCGCCTGCCGATCGGGCCACGGCGCAGCGGCAGTGGTCACGCCGTATCCGCACGACCTGGCGCAGGTGACCTTCGCCGTGGCGGGCGATGTGATTCCACATGAGCCGGTGCGCGCGGCGGCCAAGGCGGCGGGCGACGGGGAGCCGGGATGGGCGGCGCTGTTTGCGGACGTAGCGGACGTCTTTGAGGGCGCGGATTTTGGATTTGTGAATCTTGAGACACCGGTAGCGCCCGAACACTCGCACGGAACCAAACCGTTCATGTTCGATGCGCCGGTGGAGCTGCCCCAGGCGCTGAAGGCAAGCGGGATCAAAATTGTTTCGTTTGCCAACAACCACGTGATGGACCAGGGGTGGGCGGGATTCATTGAAAGCCGCGAACATCTGAAAGAGATCGGCCTTCAGTTCGCTGGCACCTCGGACGATACGGCGACGGCGTGGCAGCCGGTGATCACCGAGGCCAACGGAATCAAGGTGGGCTGGCTGGGCATGACGCGCTGGCTGAACGGCAACCGGAATCCCGACAAGGACGATCAGCCGCACGTGAATTTCTTCCCCTATCCGGGCGAAGCCGGTGGCGCGCCGGGAGCGGACGAGGCCACGGTGCTGGCCGCGATTAAAGCTGCGCGGGCACAGTGCGATCTGCTGGTGATTTCGGTGCACTGGGGAATTGAATACGCGACAGCGCCGCGGCCCGAAGACGCGGACATTGCGCACAAGATGATGGAGGCCGGGGCGACCGTGATCGTGGGTGCGCATCCGCACGTGTTGCAACCGATTGAGACGTACAAGACTCAGGACGGACGCGACACGGTGATCTTTTATTCGCTGGGAAACTTCTTGTCGAACCAGTCGCGCAGCTACGTGGATGGGCTGAACCCGGACTCGAATGGCGATCCGCGGGACGAGATGATCGGGCTGTTTGCCGCGGTGAAAAGGGACTACGGGCCGGCGGGCGTGCGCGTGGAACTGGGGCACGTAGGCATGCTGCCGGTGTGGGAAGAGAACAACCGCAATGAGATGGCCGCCGGGCGCGAGAAGAAGACAGTGATCAAGCCGGTGCTGATGGACCGCGAGATTCCGCCCTTGCAGGCGCAGCTCGACGAGTTGAACAAGAAGGCAGCACAGCCTGGCGGGGAGCTGACGGCCGACGAAAAGAAGGAGTTCATCGAAGTCACGAAGCGGCTGAAGCTGCTGACTGATCGGCGCGCGCAGATCCTGGCGCGAGTGGGCGACG
>JBEKEP010000061.1:0-21608 GCA_050013775.1 Occallatibacter sp.
AGAGCAGCACGACGAAAGGTATGAACGAAATGATGGCGTTGGCTGCCACGCTGAAAGCGAAGGTGTGCACCTCGCTGTCCAGCAGGTAGGCGATCAACGCTGTCCCGCTCCTGCGCCACTGGTACCATTTGGTGCGCGTCACCGGCTGCGCGGGGCCAGCGGCGGCGGCAGCCAGCGTGGTGCCGGCGCTTTCAATGCCGCTCGCGGCATCTGAAGCAATCCCGGTCACGGATTTCAATTCATCAGCCAAGTGTCAATCCTTCTTACGGCCAGAAAACCCCACGAGTTCCATCGCAACTGTGCAATCGCGGGAAGGCGCTGCTCTTAAGGATAGTTGCTCAGGCCGCATCAGCGCTGGGCCGGGCCGATGCCTACGCTCCGCCCGAATTCACGAGCGATCGCCGCTGTCGCCCACTTTCCTCAGCCGGCCCAGAGCCCATCGCGCGGCTGCGCGCAAGCCCTCGTCGCTGGCCGCGGCCCACTCTTCCAGCTTTGCCGCGTACTGCGCCAGCCCGCTATTGCCCATGGCGATCGCCACATTGCGCCGCAAGCCCTGGAATCCCGTCCTGCGCACCGGCGAGCCATTGAACTCGCGCTCGAAGGACTTCTCGTCGAGAGACGCCAACCAGTCCAATCCGGGATTGATCAGTTCCGCGCGCGGTTCAAGTTCCGCATCGGCAACAATCGGCCCGCTACGCAGTGTTTTCTCATTCCAAGGGCACACATCCTGGCAAATGTCGCAACCAAAGACCTGGCGTCCGATGCCCGGCATCAGCTCCTCGGCAATTGGCCCCTTGTGCTCGATGGTCAGATACGCGATGCACCTCGTGGCGTCCATCTGGTAGGGCACCTCGAGCGCATGCGTCGGGCACGCCTCAATGCAGCGCCGGCACGTGCCGCATCGGTCAGGAATCAGCGTTGAACCGCCAACTCGTCGGCCCGCTGGCTCACTGACGTCGAGCGACGTCAACACCACCGCCAGAAATCCCCACGAGCCCAACTGCGGATGAATCAGGCAAGTATTCTTGCCCGTCCATCCCAGCCCGGCCGCTACGGCGAGTGAGCGCTCTACCACCGGCCCGGTGTCGACATAACAGCGCGATTCGAACTCGCCCAACTCCGCGTGCAGCCGCGCCTCCACATCGCGCAGCCGCTTCAGCAGCACCTTGTGATAATCGCTGGGCCGCCGCTCACCCTTGGCATCCACTCGACTACTCCACGCATACCGCGCAATCCACGCGCTCCGCGGGTCTGAAGTTTTGGTTGAGAGTGGTGCGGAGGGGGAGAGGTAGCTCGCAAAGCACACCAGCGCCGAGCGCGCCCAGGGAAAAGGAACGCGCACGCGCTCCCGCGTCAGCCGTCCGTCTTCGCCGGTCCGTTCGAGATACTGCATGGTTCCCGCGCGACCGGCGCGCACCCACGCAGCAAATCGCCCCGCATCGCGCTCCTCGTCCGCGTAGGGAAGCGCCACCAGGCCGGCCTCGGTAAACCCTGCCGCCAGCGCCAGAGCCCGCGCCCGCTCGCGCTCCAAACCCGATGCGGGGACGGCGGCTATGGACGGCGCTGGATGGGCGGATTCATTCGACATGGAAACTCGTCTCGGGGAACTCACTTTGCTCGGCATTCTCAGAATATTCCCTCGCTTGCGATTCGGCCCGCCGCCCGTCGCCCATTGGCGCGCTCGGACGCGAAAGACACGCGGTCACGAGACCGATTCCTGACGCATTCCACACCCTTCGCTTAGCGGGTTACAATTGTGCGAATCATCAAACTGGGAAACCGGTCCCTCAGGAACTGCGAATGCACCCTCAGCCTGTCCCCATTCGTCCGACGGTCGCGAAGTCGGCCCCTCGAGCGCAAACGCCGCTTAGCCTCTACCTCATCCTGGTTTGCATCGTCGGCTCAACCGGCGGATTCCTGTTTGGCTTCGATACCTCGGTCATCTCCGGCGTGATCGAATACATCGCGAGCCCAAGAGTCTTCAACCTCGGCGAATTCGCCAAAGGATGGACGGTAAGCTGCATCATCATCGGCTGCATGATCGGCTGCGTGCTGGCTGGCCCCTTGAGCAGCCGCTTCGGACGCAAGAAAACCCTGCTCGTTACCGCGCTGGTCTTTCTGGCTTCTTCGCTGGGTTGCGCGCTGTCTCCCAGTCTCGCGGTATTCATCGCATTTCGCGTCGTGGCTGGAATTGCTGTGGGTGCTGCGTCCATGCTGGCGCCCATCTATATCGCCGAGCTGGCTCCTCCGCGGCATCGCGGAAAGCTGGTTTCGCTCAATCTCTTCGCCATCTTTCTGGGGCAGTCGTCTGCCTTCTATTCCAATTATTTTTTGCGCGACTTCGGCGGCGCCGCCAACTGGCGCTGGATGCTTGCGGTCATGGCCGTTCCCTCGTTCCTGTTGTTCGCCGCGCTGCTTTTTGCCCCGGAAAGCCCGCGATGGCTGATCGAGAAACGCCTGTATCGGCCCGCGCTGCGCATTCTGACCCGCATCAACGGAGCCAGTGAGGCCGACCTCGAACTCAACGAAATCCGCGATTCGATGCAAAACGAGACACGCGAGCAATTTGTCGAGTGCTTTCGCCATGGAACGCGTAACGTCTTGATCATCGGAATTCTCCTGGCGATTTTTCAGCAGGTCACCGGCATCAATGTCGTCATGTATTACGCGCCCTCCATCTTCAAGTCGGCAGGATTCGGCAACAGTTCGGCCCTTTTTCAAACCGCACTGATGGGCTTGGTCAACCTGACCTTCTCCGTCGTCTCCATGTTTTTCGTCGACAAGGTCGGGCGCAAACCGCTCATGGTCATCGGCAGCATCGGCATGGCCATCGCCATGTTTCTCTTGGCCCTCACCTTCATCAGCGGACATGCTCAAGGCTACTTTGTGCTCATCTGCATCATGGGCTACCTGGCCGCGTTTGGATTCTCGCTGGGGCCCGTGGTTTGGGTGCTCATCTCCGAACTGTTTCCCAATCGCATTCGCAGTTACGCGGTGGCCATTGCAACCTTCATGCTGTGGGGAGCGAACTTTGTTGTGTCGCTCACATTTCCTTACTTGCTGAGCCATCTTCAGGGCTGGTGCTTTGTGATTTACGGAGCCATGTGCGTGCTCTGCCTGCTTTTTGTCGTGAAGTATCTCAAAGAGACAAAAGGCAAGACGCTGGAGCAGATCGAAAGCGAGATTGCAGGATACGGCGCGCAGCCGAATTAGGACTGATTGAATAAATGGGGCGTGAAAGGGCACGACTTTAGTCGTGCCGCAACAGGCACATAAATCGGGGGGCTTTAGCCCCCGAGGGATGCGCGCCCAACTCGCTGGGCTGTTTTTGAAACTCGTTTTAGAAATGCGGTTTCGTGCCGCGCGAACGAACTCCTGAACCGGGAACGGCGTAAGCTGGGAGGAGCCTAATCATGATTGCATTGGAAAAATACGGTGGCGGAGCATCGCCTGCCCTGGAGCAAACCGTCTCCGAAAGCATTCAGACCGGCTTCGTCGAAGCCGACCTTGCCATGCATCCCGAGGAAAAAGAAGTCCTGCGGGAATTGGCCGAAGCCGTGGCAACCTTGGCCGCGTCGCCTGCAATGCAAGCCAAGCGCGATCTGTGGCGCCGCCTCAACCGGCTTGAGGCCACGCCGCCCGTCATCTTTTGCGATCCTGAAAATGGATGGAACGAGATCATCACCGAGCAGCAACTGCGCTGCAAAACCAAAATCGCGCGCCGCTGGGAGATGAATCTGCGCAAGGAAATCTTCTGGGGCGACGAGATGGGCGACGATCGTCCGGTTGAGGCGATCTTCAACGTGCCGTACACCACCTCGCCCGACAACTGGGGCGCGGACATCAAATTCCATAAGTCCGAGCAACTGGGATCGTTTGTCTGGGACAGCCCCATCAAGGATTACGCGCAAGACCTTCCGCGCATCCATCCCTTGACTTTCGAGATCGACTGGAACGTTTCGAATGCAAGCTTCGATCTGGCCAAAGAAATCTTCGGCGGTATTCTCACTGTCCGCCAGAAAGGCACCTGGTGGTGGTCGCTCGGCATCACGTATCCCGCCATTTTGCTGCGCGGCATGCAGAACATGTTCACCGATTTCCGCGACTATCCCGACGAGATCCGGCAATTGTTTTCGATCATCCTCGAAGGCCACATGAAGAAGCTGGACTATCTCGAGGCGAACCGCCTGCTCTCGCTCAATAACGATGGCACGTACGTCGGCTCCGGCGGATACGGCTATACCGACGAATTGCCGCAGCCGGACTTCGACGGCATCGTGCGCCTGAAAGATATGTGGGGTTTTACCGAGAGCCAGGAATCGGTCGGAGTTTCTCCGCGCATGTATGAAGAATTCATCTTCCCCTATGAAAAGCCGATCATGGAGCGCTTCGGCCTCACCTGTTACGGCTGTTGCGAGCCGCTGCACTCGCGCTGGAACGTGGTCAAGCGCCACCACGGCCTGCGCCGGGTTTCCTGCTCGGCGTGGGCGAATCTCGAAAAGATGGCGGCCAATCTGGGCAGCGATTACATCCTTTCGCTCAAGCCGAATCCCGCCGTTCTCGCCGTGCCGTCGCCGGATTGGGGAGCGATTCGCAGCTATCTGCGTCAGACCGTCGAGACTTGCAAAGGCTCCCGCCTCGAAATCATCATGAAAGATAATCACACGCTCTCGAACCACCCCGAGCACGCCGTGGAATGGGTAAGAATCGCGCGCGAAGAAGCCGGCGCCGAATAGTTTAAGAATCCTCGGTCGTTAAGCGTTACCTGCGCGAGCGTGCACTTGGCTGCGAGCAGGCCATCCCTGAATCCATAGCTTGGGGGACCTTTTCAAGGGGGCACGAAGTGTCAGGGCATGACTTTAGTCGTGCCGCTCGTGCACCAAAATCAAGACGGGCTTTAGCCCCTGAGGTTAGCTGCTCGGGAAACCCGCCTTCGATTTATCCCGTTATTCTGCAGTGGCCCAGACCGGATCCTCCAAAGTGTGGAACTTCCCGCCCCTACCCTGCGTATACCTCATTGCTGCCCAACCCCGAGGGGGCACATGATGACCATTCAAATCTCTGAATTCAACGAAATCACTGAGCTGGTGCGAGGCACCGAACAGCAATTCCTCGAGCGCCTGCAGCCGCTGGCGCGCCGTCAAAACCTCACCCTCGATCTCGAGAACATCGAGCGCATCGACGCCGCCGGCCTCGCCGCACTCATCACGCTCTATTGCGACGCGTGCCAGGCGGGTTACCGCTTCACCATCGCGAATCCCTCGCCACACGTGCTGGAAATTCTTTCCATCGTAGGCCTGGAGCGGATTCTGACAACCCAACCCGAGGCCGAAGCCTCCTTCGACTGCGCGCAACTGCAGGAAACCGCCGCCTGATTTCCCCGAAATCCTGCCAAAATCGCACCGGATCATCGCTTTCGTGTCAGATTGCGATACTTTGTACTCGGTCTTGAAACAGCCCTCCCCCCTCCCGAATACCCCCTGTGCCCCGGGTCACAGGCAGCTCTAACCTCCAGACGCTATTCCTGTTTACGACACTGCCCGCATAGTGCCGTTCCATACTTTTGAGGGCTATCGCTCGCTCAGCCTCTTTGCCGCTTCCAGTTGGCGCGCTGGGCCTCCGTTCCGTTACCCTTTCATATGGACCGCGAAGCGGAATCCTACGATGGAGATTTGAACCAATGACTCAAGCAGTATTGGAACCACCTGTCGCCGATGCGACCTCAAGTTCGACTGAACAATATGTGTATTTCTTCGGTGGCGGCAAGGCCGATGGCAACGGAAAAATGAAGGACGTGCTGGGCGGCAAAGGCGCTGGCCTGGCCGAGATGACCAACGCGGGTCTGCCGGTTCCTCCCGGATTCACCATCCAGACCGAAGCCTGTCGCGAATATATGCGCGGCAACGTGAGCCCCAAGATCGACGAGGAGATCCTCGCCGCTCTTGAAAAGCTGGAGCAGTTGCAAGGCCAGAAGCTCGGCAAGGGCGAGAATCCGCTGCTGGTTTCAGTCCGCTCCGGCGCAAAGTTTTCCATGCCCGGCATGATGGACACGATTTTGAACCTGGGCCTCAACGATAAGGCTGTCGAGGCTCTGGCCAAGCGCAGCGATAATCCCCGCTTTGCATACGATTCCTACCGCCGTCTCATTCAGATGTTCGGCGACGTCGTCCTCGACGTTCCCAAGAAGAAGTTCGAGCACATCTTCGACAGCGTAAAGGCCTCGAAGAAAGTGAAGTACGACTACGACCTTCAGCCCGATGCACTGCAGAAGATCATTGCCGAATACAAAAAGCTGATTAAGAAAGAAACCGGCGCCGATTTTCCGCAAGACCCGCTGGAGCAACTCTTCGCCGCCCGCGATGCCGTTTTCAGGAGCTGGCAAAACGATCGTGCCAAGACCTATCGCCGCATCAACCACATCGACGACTCGATTGGTACCGCAGTCAACGTGCAGGCCATGGTCTTCGGCAACCTGGGTGAAAACTCCGGCACCGGCGTAGGCTTCACGCGCAATCCCGCCACCGGCGAGCACGTGTTCTTCGGCGAGTACCTAATGAACGCGCAGGGCGAAGATGTGGTTTCCGGCGTGCGCACGCCCAATCCCATCAGCGAACTTGAGCAGGGCATGCCCAAGGTCTACGACCAGCTGAAAGACATCACGCGCCGCATGGAAAAGCACTATCGCGACATGCAGGACTTTGAGTTCACCATCCAGGATGGCGTCCTCTACATGCTGCAAACGCGCAACGGCAAGCGCACCGGCCTGGCCGCGGTTCGCGTCGCCATCGACATGGTGCGCGAGGGCCTCATCACGCAGGAGGAAGCTATCTTCCGCGTCGAGCCCAACCAGCTCTACGACTTCCTCGTTCCGCGCCTCATTGAAAAGGGCGAGAAGATTGAAGTGCTCGCCACCGGTCTGCCGGCTTCGCCCGGCGCGGCTGTCGGCCAAATCGTCTTCACCGCCGAAGAAGCCGTCAAGCAACACCAGAAGGGCGCCTACAAGTCCATCATTCTCGTCCGCGGCGAAACCACCCCTGAGGACATCGCCGGCATGGAAGTTGCTGACGGCATCCTGACCTCGCGCGGCGGCATGACCTCGCACGCCGCTGTCGTCACCCGCGGCATGGGCAAGTGCTGCGTGGCCGGCGCAGGCGACTGCGTGGTCGACGAAGCCAACAAAGAGCTCCGCGTGAAGGGCAAAACCTTCAAGCAGGGCGACTACCTCTCGCTCGACGGCACTACCGGCCGCGTCATCGCCGGTCAGCTCAAGACGCTCGACGCCCAGCCCGACGATCCCGATCTCGTGAAGTTCATGAGCTGGGTCGATCCGGTCCGCCGTCTGCGCGTTCGCGCCAACGCCGACATCCCACGCGACGCCAAAACCGCGCGTGCCTTCGGCGCCGAGGGCATCGGCCTCTGCCGCACCGAGCACATGTTCTTTGCTGAAGATCGCATCGAGCACATGCGCACCATGATTCTCGCCACCAACGAGAAGGATCGCCGGGTCGCGCTGAAGAAGCTGCTGCCCATGCAGCGCGCCGACTTCATCGGTCTCTTCAAGGCCATGGAGTCGCTGCCTGTCACCATTCGCCTGTTGGATCCGCCGCTGCACGAGTTCCTGCCCAAGCGCGAAGACCTGCTGGTCGAAATCCAGCATCTTCAGGACACCAAGCCGCGCTCGCCCAAGCTCAAGGAGCTGCGCCCGTTGCTGGCGCGCGTCGAAGAGCTCCACGAGCAGAATCCCATGCTCGGGTTGCGTGGATGCCGTCTCGGCATTACCTTCCCCGAGATCACCGAGATGCAGGCCCGTGCCATCATCGAAGCCGCCGTCGCGGTCAAACTGAAGGGTGGCGATCCGCATCCCGAGATCATGATTCCGCTCATCGGCTCCATCGAGGAGATGCGCAATCAGTCCGCCATCGTTCGCCGCGTCGCCGACGAAGTCTTCGCAGAGAAGAAGGCCAAGGTCGACTACATGGTGGGGACCATGATCGAGTTGCCGCGCGCCGCGTTGACAGCCGACCAGATCGCCGAAGAGGCTGAGTTCTTCAGCTTCGGCACCAACGATCTCACGCAGACCACCTACGGCATCTCGCGCGACGACATCAACAACTTCCTGCCCGCGTACCTCAAGCTCGGCATCTTCAAGCAGGATCCCTTCGCCACGCTCGACCAGGTGGGCGTTGGGCAACTGATCAAGGGCGCCGTGGCCAAGGGACGCAACACGCGGCCGAAACTGAAGGTCGGCATCTGCGGCGAACACGGCGGCGATCCCGAGTCCGTCAAGTTCTGCCACAAAATCGACCTCAACTACGTCTCCTGCTCGCCCTTCCGCCTGCTCACGGCGCGTCTCGCCGCTGCACAGGCCGCTTTGGAAGAGAAAACAGGAACGAGCCACACCAACAAGTAGTCCTCACCAATCAGCCCTCCTCCAGGGCCAATCCAAAGGCGCAGCCAATCGGCTGCGCCCTCGGTTTTTTAGGCATTTTTCAACCATCGATGCGGGTTGCCCCATCCTTTCCGCGTCCTTTGCGGAAAGTGTAAGATCGCGCGAACCCCAACCATCCGCTCTTAATTCCCATCGAACCCGGGTGCCCCACCCTCGCGACGTTTCTGTTTTTGTCGCCAGGGTGGGATCGCACGAACTTCAACGAGTGTGTCTTGTATCAGGGCGCGAGTTCACTCGCGCCGCAGGTCGCGCAAAATGAGTGTGGGCTTCAGCCCCTGAGCGATGCTTGCCTCACCGCAAACAACCGCGAAAGCGGTTGTCATCCCGAGCGCAGTCGAGGGACCTGCGGTTGCTTTGGGCGCCGTTCGCATCCGAGGGAATTGCGAAACTCGCCTCGCAGCCGCTCATTCCCGCCTCGGCGATTTTACGTCAACTCGTACTCAGTTCGGCATTATTGGGCGACCAGGTCCACGCCCGCCAGATGATGATCGAGGTGCACACAGTTTCAATCGTCGCGAAGAAGAGGTACTCAGGAAGAGCGGGCGTCCGGGCGCCGAGAAAAGGCGGAACGTAGGTCAGGACGCCATTGACAAGGGTCAAAATTATTCCCGCGATGATATTCGCCAGCCGGTTCGCTCTATACGGAAGCAGTCGGCACGCCACAATCATGGCGATGGGTATTTCCATCAAAACCGCTGAACCCGCCAGAGCCCATGGTGGGAGATGTGGATGTGCGGCGTCGGCTATATTGAGCGAGCCAATAACATCCCACAGGGCAAGCACGTCCGCATACAGGTAGTTCAACAACGCGAAGAGCCAGAATAGAGACAACCGCTCCTTGATGTCATGCATGTCAACCTCCTGCGGAATAGCTACGGTCCTGCCGCAGAATAAGTTCCGGACGCGCATTCGTACCGCCGGCCTGCACAGGCTGCGGAAAACTGTTCAAGGACAGCACGAAGTGTCAGGGCACGACTTATAGCCTGCCCTGAGCGTAGTCGAAGGGTGCCGCAAGTGCCGCAAAATTGACATGGGCTTCAGCCCTTGCGGGATGCTTTTCGCCCCCAGTCAATGACGCAAGCGGCTGTCACCCCAGCGCAGCCGAGCGATTCGCGCATTGGCGATTTGGCATGAATTCAGAAACATTCCCGGCGACATCGGCGTTTCCCGGGACAGATCGCGAATCAGGGAGCTTACCCCCCACCCTTTCACGGTGAGGCTGCGAAAGGATGGGGCGCCCGGCGGACAGGACAAAGGCTGTTCGTGAGATTTGATGGATTGACCCGCGTTGCCAAAACAGGAAAGTACACTTAGGATGTTGGCCTCTACCATTGCCCAGGAGAAATCAGTGGGGATTCTTCCTCAAATCAAACACATCGTCGTTGTGATGTTCGAGAACCGCTCGTTCGACAACATGCTGGGCTGGCTGTACGGGGCAGACGCAACGGCGCCAAGCCAGTTTCTGCCCACAGCCAATACGACGCCGTTTAATGGACTGAACTCAGAATTGTGGAACCCGAAGAATGAAGGGTATTTCAACGGTGATCCTGCGGATAAAGTTTCTATCTTCGACAGTGCGACGAACATGACCACGCCGAATGTCGATCCGGAAGAGGGGTTCCATGACGTGACCGAGCAGATTTATGGGCCCGATCTGCCGGGCGAGAACCCCAGATTTCCGATGATGGGTTTCGTGGTGAATTATCAGAGGAAGGTGGAACCTGCGGATTCGGTCGAGATGATGAAGCCATTCAGCCCAAGGCAGGTTCCTGTAATCTCCGCATTAGCTCGGAGCTATGCTGTGTCGGACGCGTGGTATTCCTCAGTGCCGAGCCAGACTTGGCCGAATCGATCGTTTGTACATGCTGGGACATCGAACGGGAACGTGGATAATGGATCGCTGCCGAATCCACTGAACTGGGATGTGAACACAATCTTCAATGTGCTGGACGGGATTGGGGTAACATGGACGGTTTACGCAGACACGGATATCACTCCGTCCTTGACTCGGACGATGTTTCCGAGGCTGTGGCCCCTCGAGTTCGATGATCACTTCAAGGGATTTGGGGATTTCCAGGCGGACTGCAAGACCGGCTCTCTGCCGGCGTACTCCTTTGTAGAACCGAGTTTCATGGACAGGGCGAATGATGAGCACCCGCCACACAATGTGACATTGGGTGAGCAATTCCTGGCGGCAATTTGGGAGGCGGTAAGTCGGTCTCCGGCGTGGAATGAAACTCTTCTCATAATTACCTATGACGAGCATGGCGGAACGTACGATCACGTTTTGCCGCCGTCGGGCGCGGCCAGCCCGGATGTACAGAGCAATCCCGGGCGCGAGGGGTTTGCTTTCGACCGATTTGGAGTGCGTGTGCCGATGATAGCAATCTCACCATGGATTAAGGCTGGGACAGTGTTCCGGACAGATACCAATGTGCCTTATGACCACGCGTCGATTTTGGCGACATTGAGGGACTGGCTCGAAATTCCACCCGACAAGATGCTGACGAGTAAGCGCATTATGGACGCGCCAACCCTTGCGCAACTTGTAAATTCGGCATCTGCGAGGGCAGACATTCCGGACATTTCAGCCGCGGCAACCGGCACGCTTCAAGCATTGGAGGAGTGGGTAGAAGAAAAAACAGAAGATCCCATCCTCAATGACCTCCAGGCGAGCCTGGTAAGCGGCACGGCGGTAAGGCAGAGCAAGAATCCGGCAATTGTGCGCGACAAAGTGCGAACGCGGAAAGATGCGTTAGAGTACTTCACCGGCCAACGCATGGGCCACAGGTAGACCCGATCAATTTTTGGCGGGTGGCCTTATCCTTCGTTCCTTTTCCCGAGCCACAACGAGGGTGCCCTTGGCCCCTCGCTTTCGGGGACCGGGGACAGAAGCCGTTCCGGCAGGATCGCCCCAGCCCCATCGTTTCGGAAGTCAAGAGCCCATTTCCCAAGCCAACTGAATCCAAAGAACTTAATTGACCCTTTTCACTGCAGATTAATTCCCCAAACTCTCTGAGCTTGTCTCAGGCTCCAGGGAGACCTCGGGACGGACCGAAAACCCTCCAGCCTTGCAGTCCCGTAAACCCGGGTATATATCCGGCCCGTAACCCCGTTGTTTTCAAATATGGAAGTATGCCATATAGGGGAGGGGGGTGGATACGCAAAGGAGCAAAGAATGAAACCCAAATGTCGGCACATCATGCCGTCCGGCAAGCAATGCCACGCATACTCCCTCAGGGACGAGCCCTTTTGTTTCTTCCACTCTCGGTTGCGCCGGGCCGCCAAACAACCCGTCAGCAAGATCGATTCCTTCGACATTCCCCTCCTCGAAGATCGCTGTGCCGTCCAACTCACCATCACCCGCGTCCTGCGCGCTCTCGTCAACAAAACCATCGATCGCCAGAACGCATCCACCCTCCTCTATGATCTGCAACTCGCCTTGCAAAGCGTCGATCAGAGCGATTGGGCCATCGGCTTCAGCACCGTCGAAGGCGTTTCCGAAACTCCCGACGGCGACGTAATCGCCCCCGATCCTTACGAGGATTGTGAAGACGACGAGGACGAAATAGAGGAAGACGAAGAGGAAGAAGTAGACCACGACGGCGACGAAGACGAAGACGAAGAAGAAGAAGAAGAAGGAGAAGAAGAAAACGACGAAAACGAATCCACAGAACAGCTAATCGCGACCCTCAACCAACTTGAGTCCGTCAACCGCGCCCTGGAGGCGGGGGATATGCGGCCTGTTGCGCGCCTGCTCGGCGTCGGCGGCTGACTGCTGAATCGCAGCAGCTAAAATGAAACAGGAGCCCGTCCTCCACGCGGGCTCTCTGTAGCTGAAACGAAACCCATGTCCACATTCCCTCACGCCCCCGCCTCTCATGCAATGCTGCGCGAAATCTACGAGCAGCCGGAAGCGCTGCAGCGCACAATCGACCTTTACCTGAACGGGCGCAGCTTGAAGCCCGAAGTCGCCGCGGAACTCGCGTACTGGCCCAACGCCGCGGGCGAAGTCCTCATCGCCGCCAGCGGATCCAGCCGTCACAGCGGCCTTTATGGCGAAATTCTCCTCGAAGACCTCGGCGGCCTCGCCGTCGACGTCGAATACGCCAGCGAGTACAGTGTCCGCGGCGGCCCGGGATATGTCGACCTCCGCCATCCCAGCGTGCTCGTCCTCTCGCAATCCGGCGAAACCAGCGACACCCTCGCCGCGCTGGAAGAAGCGCATCGCCAGGGCCACAAGACTCTCGCCATCACCAATCACGCCGAGTCCACCATGGCCGTCGAGGCAGATGTCTCCATGCCGCTGGCCGCAGGCGTCGAAAAAGCCATTCCCGCCACCAAGAGCTTCACCTGTCAGTTGGCCGTGCTCTATCTGCTCGCACTTTACGAAGGTGTCCGCCTGGGCCGCATGGATTCCGCCGCCGTCTCAGCGCACATCGCCGAACTCACCGCACTGCCCGGCGAAATCGCCGCGCAACTCGACGCATGGCGCGAGCAAGCGGCCATGTTGGCGCGCAAGTACGCATCGGCCGTAACCTTTCTCTACCTCGGCCGCGGCATTCACTACGCCATCGCCCGCGAGGGCGCACTCAAGTTGAAGGAATCATCCTACGTGCACGCCGAGGGCTATCCCGTGGGCGAACTTAAGCACGGCCCCAACGCCCTGGTCAGCGATCGCGTGCCCCTGGTTGTCCTCGCCACGGTCGATCGCACCCTCGATGCCTCAGTGTTGCGCTACGAAAAAACTCTCCAACTCCTCGCCGACATGAAAGCGCAAGGCGCGCGCGTCATCGCGCTCGCCGATGCGGGAGACACAGAGGTTCCCGCGCTCGCGACGGATTGCATTTTCATTCCGCAAGCCAGCGAATATCTGCTGCCCATCCTGGAAGTGGTTCCGCTGCAACTCTTCGCCTACTTCATGGCACTGGAGCACGGCGTCGACGTCGACCGGCCGCGCAATCTCTCCAAAGCTGTCGTCGAAAAATAGGAATCGAATCGGAATCAGTCGGCCCTGACTGTCTTGCCGCCCCACGTCTCCGGAGCCACGTCCTCAATCGTCTCGCTGAAGGTCCACTGGTGGCCGGCAAGGTCTACGGCTGTATATTGCCGCTCGCCGAACGGGAAATCGGCCGGCTCGGCAATGATCCTTGCGCCCTTCGCTCTGGCCCGCTCGCAGTGGGCGCGCGCGTCTTCTACGCGCACCATCATTTGGTGCGTGAGCTCACCGTCGCGCGGCGGACGTCGACCCGATCGCACATCTGCTACGATCACGGCGCCGTCGCCAATTCTCAATTGTGACCGGTGGCCTTCGCCGATCTTCACGCGTTCCTTAAATCCAAACGATTTGCTGAGCCACGCCACCGCCTTGCGCACATCGGGATAGATCAGAATCGGAATCACCGTCGCCGCAGGCATGGAGCGATTGCTTTTCATCATGGAATTCAGCTTATTGAATCGTTCTGTGCCGAGCAAGCTCCGAAGTCTCCGAGCCCCGAACGAATAGCTGGCAGCTGGATGCTAGCGGCCAGCAGCTGGCGTTCCTTCAAAGTGCGCCTCAATCTCCTCCAGTGTCTTGCCCTTCGTCTCCGGCAGGAAGAACGCTGCAGCAGCGAGATACACCACCGTGCAGCCCGCAAACAGGAAGAACATCGACGAATAACCATGCTTGCTCACGAAGGGCAAAAAGATAGCGGCGATTGTGGTCGATACCATCTGGTTGAGAACCAACGCAATGCTCATTCCGTTCGACCGGATCCGCGTGGGCATGAGCTCGCTCAGCGCCAGCCACACCACCACGCCCGGCCCCAGAGCGTAGAACGCGATAAACAGGTAAAGCCCCATCGCCACTAGCCAGCCGTGGCGGGCTTCAGGCACGCTGCCCACCAGAGCTTTCTCGATTTTCAGCGGCGCGGTCTGTGCCGCCGTGAGGTTGGCGAAGGGATTTTTGAAGAGCGCCTCGATTCTGTTCGCCGGCACGCAACTCGCGCGCGTGATTTTGATGGTCGCGACAGCCGGATCGTCCGAGCGCACAAAATTTGTTGCGGCCGTAAAGTCGCCGTAGGAATAGATAATCGCCAGCGAAGCGCGATGACTGTCGATGGCGCGTCCCGCATCGCCCGTGGCGCTCAGCAGTTTGCTCGCCTCTGCCGGGTCGAATCGCAAAGTCAGATCCTGATCGGGTCCGGCCATCGCCTGCACGGCGTCGCGGCAATCCACGCCAATCTTTTCCGTCGTCCGAAAGAGCAACCCCACGCTCGCCGTGGCCACAATCACGCCGCATGTGCCCATAATGATCAGGAATCTTCTACCCTTGCGGTCCACCAGCACCATGCCGATCGTGGTCGCCAGAAAATTCACCACCGTAAAAATTACGTAGCCCCAATGCGACGCAAGATCGCTCAATCCGCTCTGCAGCAGAATGCCCGCGTTGTACCCGATGATGGAGTTGATGCCCGTGGCCTGATTGAATGCGAGAATGACGCAGGCCAGCAGAAAGGGAATCAGATATTTGCGCCGCAGCAGAGAATCACGAACCCGATCACTGGTCGAGGTTGCTGCAACACGGGCCGTTGCCTCCATCTCTTCGAGTTCCAGCGCCGCCTGCTCCGGTCTGCGCGATTTGAGCAGTGCGTTATAGGCCGCTTCTCTGCCTTGGCGGCGAAAAAGCCATCGCGGCGACTCGGTGACGAAGAAGCTGCCCAATACAAACAGCAGTCCCGGAGGCAGCGACACCCAGAAGATGCTCCGCCATGCATGATCCTCGAAGACGTGGAGGGCCGCCGCATCGTTGAGCTTCGTCACGGCCGCGACGCGATAGCTGAAGTACATCCCGATCAGTGCCGCAACCACAATGCCCAGTGTCAGCAGCCATTGAAAGATGGCTGTGCCCTTTCCGCGATCCGATGCGGAGAGGCACTCCGCAAGGTAGAGCGGCACCACCACGCCGATCACTCCACCGCTCATGCCCTGCAGCAGCCGCCCCGAGAGCAGCGGCGCGTAGCCCTGCGAGTATGCAATGACCGGAATGCTCAGCGCAAAAGCGCATCCGCTCAGGATCATAAGCGGTTTGCGGCCCATCCAGTCCGCCAGCAGCCCGGCGAACAGCGTCGATAGGACGCTCCCTGCCAGCACGGCCGCCACGACCGAGGAAAGTTGCGTGGTCGTCAGCCCCGATGTGTCTGCCAGATAGGGGTACGCTCCGCCAATGATGCCGACATCGATGCCGTAAAGCAGGCCGCCGAGGCCCGCCACCAGCAGCAGGAATGCGTTGTAGCGGCGTATCGCCACAGAATCAGTCAGTGTTGCTGCGTGCGGAGAGCCGGTGGCGCTCATCTTCTTGATCCAACCCTTTCACTCCGCGGTGCGCGATCCGGGACGCAGCGCTTGTCGAAGAGCAAAACCTAGCGATTCCCCAGTCTACAATGGTCGCATCGGCCTCGAATTCTCGATGGAAAATAACGAAGGTGGGTACATTTTGCTGCATCTCAGAGATAGCCTCGCTCTCACGTGTCTTTTATTCCCTTTTTTTTGCGTTGCGCAAACACAGGTGAAGCTTTTGCCCGCGCCGCGCGAAGCAAGCTTTGGCCAGACGGCCGATCTACCGGCCAGAATTCTAGTCGCTGTTCCCGGCCACGATGCAGAAGACGAGTTCGCCGCGCGCGACCTGGAAGACGCGGTCAAGCGCATCGCTCCCTCCGCCGACGAATCCCACGCAGCCGCGCAGCCGCCCTATCGCGTCACGCTTCTGCGCACCGACTCTGCGGAAGCGAAGGCCATCCTGGCGCGCGCCAACCTCGCCTTTGATTCCGTGATGGAATCGGAGGGCTACGTCCTCATCGTCGAAGCGCACGATGCCACTATCGTCGGCGCCACCGGCGCAGGCGTTTTTTACGGCGTGCAGACCTTCAAGCAATTGCTGCCAGTGCCCGGCGCGGCTCGCGTACTGACAACGGGCACCGTGCGCGACTGGCCGGCAATGAAGTATAGGGGCGTTGACGACGATCTTTCGCGCGGCCCGTTTCCGACGCTTGAATTCCAGAAACACCAGATTCGCGTCTTCGCCGCGTTCAAGATCAACATCTACTCGCCCTACTTCGAGCACACACTGCTTTATCCCGATCAGCCGCTGGCCGCGCCTCCCGGCAGCTCGCTCTCGCCCGCCGAGGCCGCAGAACTGGTGGCCTACGCCCGCCAGTATCACGTCACCATCATCCCCGAGCAGGAGGCTTTCGGCCATCTGCATCATGTGCTCAAATACGAGCTCTACCAGGATCTGGCGGAGACTCCGCACGGCCATGTGCTCGCGCCCGGCCAAGACGGGACCCTCCCGCTCATCAAAGATTGGTTCACGCAGATCGCAAAGGAGTTTCCCTCACCCTTCATCCATATCGGCGCCGACGAAACCTTCGATCTCGGTGCCGGCCGCACCCGCGAAGCAGTTGAGCAGAAGGGCTATGGGCCGGTGTACATCGAATTCCTAAAGCAGATTCACGACGAGCTCGCGCCGCTCAACCGTCGCCTGCTTTTCTGGGGCGATATCGGTGACGCCAATCCCGACGCCGTCTCCGCTCTGCCAAAAGACATGATCGCCGTGCCCTGGAGTTACAGGATCTCGAGCGGCTTCGACAAGTTGATCGAGCCCTTCGCCAAAAACGGCATCGAAACCTGGGTTGCGCCCGGCGACGCGAATTGGAATGAGGTCTACCCCGTCGCCAAAACCGCACTCTGGAACATCCAGGGATTCATTCGAGACGGGCAGCGGCTGGGATCGACTGGCGCGCTCACCACTGTGTGGAATGACGACGGAGAAGGCCTCTTCAACATGGATTGGTACGGCGTGCTCTTCGGTGCTGTGGCAGCGTGGCAGCCCGGCGAAAGCTCCATCGCCAATTACCAGGACGCCTACGGCGCCATTTTCCATCTCGATCCCACGGGCAAGATCAGCGAGGCCGAAAAAGAGTTGATGGCTGCGCAAGAGGCTATTGGCGCCGCCAAGGCCCACATGAACAGCGATGAGCTTTTCTGGCTCGACCCCTGGAGCGCGCAGGGGCAGGAGATTTCATCGAGGCTCTTGCCGCAGGTGCACGATCTGCGTCTTCATGCAGAGCGCGCCATCGTGTTGCTGGCGCAGGCACGCGCCGGCAATCCCAAACTCGCCGAACCCGACGCGCTCACTGCCATGGACCTGGGCGCGCGCCGCCTCGACTTCATCGGCCTCAAGTTCCAGCTTGCGCAGGAGATGGCTGCAGCGTATTCACAGGCCGTTGCTCAGCAGCACGACAAGACGCAGCGCACGGCTACGAGCCGCATGCTCGAGGAGATCAGCAGCGACAATGGCCGCTGTCAGGACCTGCGCGACGGCTTCTCAGCGCTTAAGGCCGAGTACAGCCAGGTTTGGCTCGGTGAAAATCGTCCCTACTGGCTCAACAACGTTACCGTCCGCTACGACCTCGAGATCGAGCTGTGGCAGCGCCGTGGCAACCAGTTCCAGACGGCAGTTCGCCCCTGGCACGGCGGCCTCGATCTGCCCGCAGCCGCGTCGCTGGGCTTGCCCGCGGCGGCTGAAGTTCCGCACTAAAGCGCGGCCAAACAAGGGGAAGAGCAAGCCTGGCCTACGCATTGGAACCAATTCGATTACCATCGGTAAGATTTTTCGCCTTACCGTCGGGCTCAGGATGCACACTAGAAGTATGTTCGAGCGCACCTCTCAGGACGCGCTCCCCCTGGTCCTGCTCATCGACGATGACATGGTCAGCCGTGAAGTCACAGCCACGGTTCTTACCATGAATGGCTACACCGTTCACACCGCGGAGAATGGCGCTGCGGCCCTTTTGTTGCTAAGCGCCGCGGAGGACCGTTCGCCGGCGCTACAGCCCGATGTGATCCTGATGGATTCGCAGATGCCCGGCCTGAACGGAACGCAGTTGATCGGCGAGCTCCGCGCGCGCAGCCAGGCGCGCATTTATGTCGTCAGCGGCAGCAACCCGCCACTTGAACTAACGGCAGCCGCCGAAGGTTTTCTGCTCAAGCCCTTCAGCGCCGAAGCTTTCCGCAAGCTTCTCGACGGCGGCAAGCCTGAAGCCGCGGTATCGCGTCTCGATCCCAATGAACCCGTGGTTAACGCGGAAATTCTCGCTCAGTTCCGCAAACTCATGCCCGAGCCCGCAGTGCGCCAGGTGTATCAGGCCGTTGTCACCGATCTCGGCAAGCGCATTGACGTGCTGGCGGACGCCATGGCCAGGGGCGATGTGGCCGAGGTCCGGCGCATCGGCCACGCCATCAAAGGCGGTTGCGGCATGGCCGGGGCCGCTGAGGCTGCCCGGCTGGGCGCGTTGCTCGAATCTGAGGCGAGTCTGTCCGGGGATAACCAGTTGGATAACGGCGCGGCTTTACTCCGCGATTTGCGCGTCGCTACCCGGCGGTTGCAGAATATGCTGGATGCAGAGATGCCTGTCTGATCCGTCGCATCTCTTCATGCGCGGGCGGGCTCTAGTGGAGGCGTTTAGCAATCATGGATCGACCCATTCGAATCGTTCTCGCAGATGACCATCCGGTCGTCCGCATTGGCGTTCGCAACATGCTCACCGAATCCGAGGGCTTTGACGTTGTGGGCGATGCCACCGATGGCGACGAAGCCATCACGGAAACTCTCGAAAAGCAGCCCGATATTCTTCTTCTCGATGTTTCCATGCCGCGACTGCCCGGCCTTGAAGCCATGCGCGCGATCATGAACGGCCCTTCAACGGCTAAGATCCTGCTACTTACGTCCACTATCACCACACAGCAGATCATTGAAGCGCTCCACATCGGTGCGCGTGGCATCGTGCTCAAAGACGCGCTCGCCAGCCACTTGCAGACTGCTATCCGCACCGTCCACGCCGGCGACTACTGGATTGGCGGCAAGCGCGTGGTCAATCTCGTCTCTGCTCTGCATGACCTGATGCAACAGGCCGCCGTCCCGCAGCGGAAAACGTACGGCCTCACCCCGCGTGAGCTCGAGGTCGTCGGTTGCATCGTCGAAGGTTGCTCCAACCGCGACATCGCCAAGCAGTTCACTCTGAGCGAAGAAACTGTCAAGCGCCATCTCTCCAACATCTTCGACAAGACCGGCGTCTCCACGCGCCTCGAGCTGGCCTTATTCGCGATCGCGCATCACCTGGTCACTCCGCAGTGATTTCAGAGGCCACCTGGACTTCGATCGACGGCTCAAATGCGTAAGACAATTTGCCCGACTGAACCGGTCCTCGCGTGTTGAGCAGAATTCGATAGATTTGGTTCCCCCAACTCTCGCGCAAGCCCGCGTCTGTGAGCGCGATTGTCTCAGTCTTCGGTTCGAGTTGCGCATGATCGAACGTCAAGGCACATGCCCTCCCGTTGCCTGTAGCCAGCGTCATGGCTCCGGTGCCGCTAGCAGTCATCGCAATCCTTTGCGTCATCACTGTGAAGCTCAAAGGCACAGCCCGCTCCAGTTCAAAATCCTCCTCAATCACCACACGATGCCCCACGCGGTCCAGTGTCACCGTGCGTACCCACTTTTTAATGCCCGCTTCCTTCGGATACGCTTTCGCGATGTCGAATGAAATCGTCGCATGCTGATCGTTGGTTTCGTACTTCCGGTCCGTCGCCTCGAATTCCACGCCGTTCTGCTGCATCACGCCGCCTACCGTAGGCAGATTGTGATACGCCGACTGCATCGTCCAAATGGAATAGCGGTCGCGTCCGAAAGTCTCGGCCGTGTACTGCTCCACGCCCACGTCGATTGCGACGGGCTGCCCGTCCAGATAAATCACGAAATTCCCTGAGTCGTTATGGCTGTGGCTGCGTCCGTTGTTCGAGGCCAGCACTGCTACGTACATGCCCTCGGTCGATCCGGCTTTTTCGCGCGCCGTCATTAAGCCAAACTCGGGATACCATGCGTCGCGCACCAGTACGTCCTGCTTCTTCGCTCCGCGGACCTCCGAGGCATCAAGCACCGCGGGCAGCGAGCGCAACAGACTGGTCAGGTTCTCATTCAATGCGCGCTCCAGGCCTTGCCCCTGTGCATTCCATCCGCTCTTCTCTGCATAAAATGCTCCGAACGCCTCCAACTCCTCGTCGTGCACCGCTTTGCCGAAACGATAGAGCACGTCGCCCGACGGTGCAGCACGGCGATGCGCGTCGCCGTAGGCCACATAATCGTCGCCGGCAATGTGCGCACTCAGAATGAACCTTCCCATCGCATCCAGAAACGGATCGCCAAGAATCTTTGTCGCGTTGCCGGTGGCCGATTCCAACGTCCAGATCACGTCAAACAAACTCAGCACCGAGCGGGAGTAGTAGCCTGGGCCCTCCTCTTCTGCCGCGTCGGGCCAGTAGTCATTCCAGTACGCATCCACGCTGCGCGCAATGCGCACGGTCTCGGCAATGCGCAGCTTCACGTCGTCCTCGAGGATCAGGTTCGTCACCAGCAGGTTCGAGTTGATCCAGGGATTCCAATTGTTCAACCGGTGTTCCTGCTTCCGCCCTCCCAGGCCCATCCACGTAAAGTCATTGCGCTCGCGCGCCAGCTTCAGCATCTTGTGCTCGACCTCGATCTTGATCCGCTTGTTCACCAGCGGCGACACCTGGTCGATTTGCGGCCCCAGCAGATAGTTCGTCCACGCCAGCAGTTGCGCAGTCTCCGCTGAAAACAATTCGATGATCGGATCGCTCACGTCAGGCAGTCCCACGCCCGCTTTTTGCGCGCCCAGGTGCGCCGGCGCGCCCCAGTACGTCTCCTCGCAAATCAGCCACACGCCGTTCACAATCTCGTCGACGAACCGTCCCTTGCCCTCAATGCACTCGGCCAGGATCAAGCGCTGCAGCATCGCGCGGCGTCCAAAACTGTCGGCCTCGAACCGGCTGCGATTGCCGTTACGCTTGAAGTCGAGGAATGTCGACGCCAGCAGCGCCCTCCAGCCCGCCTTCTGATCGGCTTCCGCGCGCGCCACGATCGCCGTCCGAATGTCGACGGGAACCGCCTCCCACGCCGCGCGCTCGCTCCACGTCGGATACGGATGCCATGTGCCAGGCGCCGCCAGATGGCTCTCGAGAAACGCTTCCGAGTAGGTTGTGCTCAGTAAATCGTGCGGCGCAACCAGAAGCGGCTTCTCCTCGGGCGGCGCGTTCTCTTGCGCGG
>JBEKEP010000062.1:0-21419 GCA_050013775.1 Occallatibacter sp.
CCAAGGTGATCCTGGCCTCGCACCTGGGCCGGCCCAAGGGAAAGCCGAATCCGAAATATTCGCTCCGGCCCGTGGCCATCAGGCTGCGCGAACTGCTCGACAAAAAGTTCAGCGATAGCGTCAACGTCGCCTTCTCACCGGATTGCGTGGGCGAAATTGCCGAAGAGATGGCGCGCCAGCTCGAATCGGGCCAGGTACTGCTGCTTGAGAACCTGCGCTTCCATGCGGAAGAAGAAGCCAACGATCCGGCCTTCTCGAAGGCGCTGGCCTCGTTGGCCGAGGTTTACGTGAACGACGCCTTCGGCTCCGCGCACCGCGCGCACGCATCAACCGAAGGCATTACGCACTACCTCAAGCCCGCCGTGGCTGGACTGCTGATGGAAAAGGAAATCACCTACCTCGGCAAAGCGCTCGAGTCGCCCGAGAAGCCCTTTGTGGCCATCATCGGCGGTTCGAAAATCTCCGGCAAGATCGACGTCATTCAGAACCTTCTCGACAAAGTGGACACGCTGGTGATCGTTGGCGGCATGGCCTACACTTTCTATCGCGCACTCGGCGTGAAAACTGCCAAGTCGCTCGTAGAAGAGGACAAGATTGACCTCGCCAGGGAAACACTGGTCAAGGCAAAAGCCAAGGGCGTGAAATTGTTGCTGCCCGTGGACAACGTAATTGCTGACAGCTTTGCCAACGACGCCAAAACCCAGGTGTGGGACAGCTCTAAAAATTTTCCAGACGACTGGCAGGGGCTCGACATCGGCCCGCAGTCGGTTGCCGCCATCGAGCAGGTGGTTTTGACCGCAAAGACGATCGTATGGAACGGTCCGGCGGGCGTGTTTGAATTTCCGCGCTTTGCCGTGGGCACCAACGCCATTGCACGCGCCGTGGCTGCCAACCGCGCGGCCATCTCGATCATCGGCGGCGGCGATTCGGTGAGCGCCATCAACCAGGCCGGCGTAGCCGACCAGATCACCCACATCTCCACCGGCGGCGGAGCCAGCCTCGAATTCCTCGAAGGCAAGAAGCTGCCCGGCGTGGAAGCGCTGACAAACAAGTAGTGCTCGACGGCCGGTCCGACTTGGAAGTCGGACCGGCCGTCCCCCTCGCGTAGTGCGATGGCTTTAGTGAGGTTTCGCCATCACCTATCTACCCCTCATTCTCGTAGTTTTCGCCGCGGTTGCCCTGGTGGCAGCTGCCATCACCTTTGCAGTGGCTTCCAACGTTCCATCATTTCGGAGCTCCGCAATACCCGCCCCCGTCGCTGCGTTTGTCGTTGCCCCAGGCCTTTTAGCAGCCGCAGCTCCTTTTATGCTGTTTCATGCTTTCATCGTGCGGCGCTACGACCCCGTTGCCGTGGCGATCGCCTTTATCGTGGCGATGGCATTGACCCTCGCCCTTTTCGCCGGAATTGCGAAAGTGATAACGCTCATTTGCCGCGCGGTTCTTGAGTTCCTTCCACCGTGGCTCGATTCGCGATTGGGTATTCGCCGCTTGTTACTCCTGCAAGTTGCTTTGTTGTTTGGTGGTAGTCTCAGCCTGCTTTGCCTGCTGGCGTTTTTTGCGTGGCTCACCTTCTTGCTCCGGGCGAATCTGGCCTGGGCACTCGTTGCATGCCTGGTTGGGCTCACCGCGAGCGCGGCGTGCATTCACGCTCTCGTTCAATTGCCAAACCCGGAGCCGTTCCAGCCCAGGCCTTTGCCCGAAAAAATCAAGCGGCTGATCTTTCGCAAGGCTGTTCAAGGGAAGCCAGAAGCCTGAACCGCGGCACCTATCGCCCTCTGTTTCCCGCAGAATGAATACACTAGAAGCTGAGGCCGAAAGCCATGAGCTACTACACGCGAGTCCTGTCAAAAGACGAAGAGTTTCCTTCTTTGGACGAGCTTGCCGGGTTCATCCGTGCCGAGCACCCTCACTTCAAACTCACTCTCGAAGAGGGCACGGAAGAAGAGTGGGAGAGTCTGCTCCTTTCCAGCAATGATGACGTTGAAGTTGCGGTCATCGAGCGCTATCCCGTCTCGGATGGTTCACTCGGCCAGGACGATATTGCCGAATTCATCGAGGAGACCATGGATGCGAAGCCGGAAAGCGGTGTCGCATGGCTCCATGAGTACCTGGCCGACGTGAAAACCATATATGCCTTCCAGCACCTGCAGGGGAACGAATTCGAAGCAGGCAGTAGCGCGCTCCACGCCCTGCGCAGCAAGCTGTGGGAACGCGGAGACGCAATTCTGCAGGCTGACAACGAGGGGTTTACGAATGAGGAGGGCTACCACATCGTCTGGCAGTTTTCCGATTCCGTCTCAGGTCCGTGGAACATGGGCGTGCTGCAGGACGGCGTCTGGCGCCAGTTCTCCATGGATCTGGGCGATCCCGATCATCGGGACGCTTTTCTTGAAGGCTCGGTACCCGACGACCTGACCTCGACAATCGGATCGGGTGCGTAGATCTAGCAGTTCGCGGAAAAACTCTTCATGGGCGGCACGAAGTGTCAGGGCACGACTTCAGTCGTGCCGCAAATACTGTCAAATCATCGTGGGCTTTAGCCCCTGCGCTAACCTAGCACGAGAATTCGCCGCCTACTCACTGTTTTTCAGCATCCTGCTCAACACCACCGCCTGTCCCCGACTGGGCCTCCACGTCTCACCTTGTGCCCGGCATCACCCCGGCTCCGAACCCGATCCAATAAAATTGAATTGAGGAACCCTGAACATGTCTCGTAAAGCACTGATTGCTGCCAACTGGAAGATGTACAAGACGCCGGCCGAAGCCAAGGCGTTCGTCGATGCCTTTTTGCCACTGGTTGCCGGGCACACGCGCGACGAGATCGCGCTGTTCCCTTCTCCGGTGCTGCTGCCGACTGTCACTGCTGCATGCGATGCCTCGAACGTGGCCGTGGGCGCGCAGAACATCCACTTTGCCGAGGAGGGCGCCTACACGGGCGAGACCTCGGTGCTGCAATTGATGGCCGTGGCCGGCACGCATACCCTTATCGGCCACTCGGAGCGCCGGCAGTACTTTGCCGAGACCGATGAGATTGTCAATAAGAAGCTGCACACCGCGCTCAAACATGGAATTGTCCCGATCGTCTGCGTCGGCGAGGTGCTGGCGGAGCGCGAGGCCGGTAAAACGGCGAGCGTTCTTCAAACTCAGGTGACAGGCGCGTTTGTGGGCATTACGCCTGAGGCCGCCGCGCCGATTGTGATTGCCTATGAGCCGGTGTGGGCTATCGGCACGGGCAAAACGGCGACGCCGGAGATTGCCGTCGACGCACACAAAATCATTCGCGCCGAAGTGGCCAAATTGCTGGGAGCCAACGTGGCCGCGGCCATCCGCATTCTCTACGGCGGCAGCGTGAAGCCAGACAATGCGACCGCGCTCATCGGTCAGGAAGAAATCGACGGAGCCCTGGTAGGCGGCGCAAGCCTTAAGCCGGATTCCTTTGCCGCAATCGTCAAGTATTGACGACCCTGAGCCGCAGCACGGCCGCGCGTCCAACTCGCGGTCGTGCGCATTCCACCTCATTCAGTTCAACTTCGCCTAGAATGAACCCCTACTGCCGCCGCATAACTCCACCGCATGCCCCATGGCTTTCGTGGCACGGTTGGCCGGGCCTTGATCAAAAAAGAAGAAGTAGTACTCCATCGTTTCCTACCCTTTCACCACAAGATCGAAGACTGGCGGATCTACCTTCGCGGTCCACGTTGGGTGCCCGGCGGCCGAATCATTCTTGTCCTGACGTTGGTCGCCCGTGGTCAGCATCAGGTCCTGTACATCGTGCAGATTGAACGAAGTGTCCTCATCGGAGACCTGGGTGCCGTCCCGTACGATTTTGTAGTGATAGCTGATTGTGCATGCCGACGCGTCGGCAACCACTTTGCTTACCTCAAAGCTGAACGTATAGGTCCAATTCGTCGCATCGGCACTGTCGTGGTAATGGATCGTCCAGTTCATCTTGCCTTGTTCGCTCAACGTGGATTGGAGGATCTGCATCGTTGTTACGAGGGACGGCCCGCTTTCAGCGGGTCGGGGCGCCGCGCCTTGCTGTCCCAAAACGGTGGTGGAGTAGATACCACAGGCCAGCATTCCTGCAAGCCACATGTTTATTTTCACGTTCCCTTCCTGGCGCAATGTAGACGCGCATGGATTATAGGCGTTCTAAGGCTGACCCAGCGCATTCCGGCCGCGCGTACAATGACTCATGCCTCAGCGCGAATACTATGTCGACCGTCTCCGCTCGGTGATGGTCGCATTGGTGATCCTCCACCATACCGCGATCACCTACGGCGCGATCGGCGGCTGGTTCTGGCGCGAGGTTGAGCCTTCCGGCTCGCCGTCTGGCATTCTGCTCATGCTCTTCTGCACCACCAACCAGGCCTATTTCATGGGTCTCTTCTTCCTGCTGGCCGGATATTTCACTCCGGCATCGCTGGAGCGCAAAGGCTATGCGCGCTTCACCGGCGATCGATTCCTGCGACTCGGCCTACCGCTGCTGGCATTCATCCTGATCCTCGGGCCGCTCACATCGGGGATTGTCAACTTTGCGCAGGGCGACGGTTTCTGGCCGGCTATTCACTCGATCTGGCGGCACAAGGAGATCATCAACGGCCCGCTTTGGTTTGCGCAGGCGCTGTTGATCTTCAGTCTCGGATACTGTGCGTGGCGCGCGATCTTTGGCTCGCCGTTAGCAAAGCGGGATCGCCCGCAGACGCCGGTTCCCGCCGGCCGCTGGTGGCTGTTGAGTGCTCTCGCGGTGGCAGTTGCGGCGCTGGCCATCCGGCAGGTTGTTCCCGTCGGCGTCAACGTCTTCGGCCTGCAGCTTGGCTATTTTGCCGGCTACGTGTTTCTCTTTGCAGTTGGAATTGCAGCCTGGCGGCACGACTGGCTCGCGCAGCTCAACTGGAAACAAGCGCGGCCCTGGATCATTACGCTGCTGATCGCATGGCCCAGTCTTCCCGTGGGCATCGCGGTGGCGCACGCGATCCATCATGGCGCGAGTTCCGGCGCGCCCAGTGGGCTATCGTTTGATGCTGTCTTCTACGCTCTATGGGAACCGTTCGTGGCCTGGGGCCTCATCGCCGCGTGGCTTCTCGTCTTCCGCGAGCACATGAACCAGCCTTCAGCCTTGTGGTCGTGGCTCAACCGCCGCGCCTACGCGGTCTATATCATTCATCCGCCGGTGCTCGTCGGCATCGCATTGCTGCTGCACGGCTGGGCAGCTCCCGCGCTTCTAAAATTCGGCGTCGTTGGATTCTTAGCATGCGCTGCAAGCTGGCTTCTGGCTGATCCGCTGGTCCGGCTACCGGGAGTGCGGAGTGTTGTGTAGTCACATGACGGGATAGAAGCCTGCAATCCAATTCTGCAGCAACGCCGGGAAGCACCCGAGGACGAGAACAGCGGCAGCAATAAGCAGCAAGACGAACAGCGTAACCGGATGCACCTTGATCGGCGAGTCATCGGCTGCGGGCATTACGTAAGCGCGCTTGAGCACCTGCAGATAGTAGTAGAGCGAGACGGCACTGAAGGCGATGGCGAGAGCGACAAGCGCTAGTGCCTCGCTTTGCATCGAGGACAAGGGAAGCTTGAAACCCTTTCCGAGCACGGTGGAGAACAGATTGAACTTGGCCCAGAATCCGACCAGTGGCGGAATTCCGGCGAGCGAGAGAAAGAGCACGAGCAGGACGGCGGCAAGCAGCGGATTGCGTTTCTGCAGGCCCAGGAAAGAATCGAGCCTGTCTGAGCCCGTTGCGCGCTCCACGACGCCGACGACGCCGAACGCTCCGATGGTCGTCAGCCCGTACGTGACGATGTAGTAAAGAATCGCCTGGGCACTCGCGTTGGTCCAGGAGAAGAACGCAAGCCCGAGCAGGATGTACCCTGCATGCGCGATGGCCGAGTAGGCCAGCAGGCGGCGAACGCTCGTCTGCGCCAGCGCGGCCAGGTTGCCGAAGACCATGGATGCAACCGAAAGCACCATCAGGATCAGCGGCCACGCGCTGCGGAATCCGTGCAGGACCGGCGGCGGAGTTCCTGCCTGGCCCACGTAGAAGATCTCGACGCCCTTCAAATGCAGGCTCTGAAGGAAATGCAGCGCGACGCTGCTGATCGAGATGAGCAACGCGAAGCTCGCGACCTTCGAAACCGACGCAATAAACGCCGCGGCCGGAGCGGGTGCGCCTTCGTAGGTGTCGGGAGCCCAGAAATGAAACGGGACCGCAGCAACTTTGAAGCCAAGCCCAACGGCGATCATGACCAGTGCGATCAATAGCAACGGCGTGCCGCCGTTAGCCGTTGCCTGGTAGGTGCCGTACACAACGCGGGGCAAGCTCGTCGAACCACTCAATCCGTAGAGATAGCTGAACCCAAACAACAGAAACGCCGCGCTCATGCCGCCGAAGAGGTAGTACTTGAGGGCAGCTTCGGCGCTTTTGCCCGACTTCTTCGCGAAGGCGGTGAGAATGTACAGGCCGAGCGAAAGCAACTCAAGGCCAACGAAGATCACGAGCAGGTCCTGCGCCGCGGAGACGATCAGACCGCCGGCCGCTGCCATCAGCACGACAGAAACATATTCGCCCGGGTTGCGCGTGAACCCGGTATCGATGAAAAGCAGCAGCGTAAGCGCGGTGAGAAAGAGAATGGCCACCTGCGCGACGGCTGCGGAGCCGCCCGCGGCCAGCACCACATAGCTTCCATTGCTGAGGCTGCCCCATCCCGCGGCAAAAACTGCCCAAAGCGCTACGGCGCAGCCGGCAACGCCAAGCAATGCCGCCACGGCGACGCGGGTTTCGGATGCGGCCTTGCGCAGGAAGCCAAGATCAAAAACAATCACCAGCAGTGCGGCAATTTCGAGAGCCGTTTCAGGCAGCGTGGCGCGGAAGAGGTCGACGTAGTTCATTGCGCGCCTCCCGCAAGCAGCGTTTTCACGGCCGGTTCAATTTGATCGAGCAGAATGCGCGGATAGAGGCCAACGGCCAGCGTGCAAAAGCCGAGCAGCGCGACCCCGGCGTACTCAGGCCAGGTGATGGACGCGAATTTGTGCTTCTGCTCCACTTCAAGCTCGTGCGGGGTCGGCAGCGCATCGCTGAAGAACGCCTTTTGCAAGGCGCGCCAGATATAGGCGACGCCAACAATGATGCCGATGCCGGAGACGATAGTCCACCATGGATTGGCTTGCCACGCGCCGACCATTACTTGCAGCTCAGCCACAAATCCGGAGAAGCCAGGCAGCCCCATCGACGCAATGCCAGCAAACACGAAGGCCCATGCGGCGAAGGGCAGCCGCCGCGAAAGATGCATGGGCTCGAGCTCGGCGAACTGGCGCGTGTGCGTGCGGTCATAGACGATGCGACCGACGATGGCGAACAAAAGTCCAGCGATGATTCCGTGCGAGAACATTTGCAGAACCGCGCCGTCAACGCCGATCTGGTTGAGCGTCATGAGGCCGAGCAGTACGAAACCCATGTGGCTGACGCTCGAATAGCCAATGACGAATTTGAAATCGGTCTGCGCCAGAGCCACAAGCGCGCCGTAGACAATGCCGATAACCGCAAGCCATGCGAAGACGTCGCGCCATGAACCGATGCCGATGAAAGAAAACCCCCACGGATCGAGGCCGTGCGGAAAAAGGCCGATGCCGACGCGCAGGCAACCGTACGCGCCGAGCTTCATGACCACGCCCGCGAGCAGCATAGAAGCGGCGGTAGGCGCAGCCACGTGGCCGGTGGGCGCCCATGTGTGAAAGGGCCACATGCCGGCGAGAATCCCGAAGCCGACGAAGACAAGCGGGAAGCACCACATCTGGAAGCTGACCGGCAAGCCCGCACGCGCAAGATCGCCGAGCGCTGTGGAGTGCGAACCCGCGGCCACATAAGCAGCGAGCAATCCAATGAGCACCATGGCCGAGCCCACAAAAGAGTAGAGCGCAAGCTTCATGGCGCCGTACTCGCGGCGCGTGGAGCCCCAGATGGCGATCAGAAAATATTTAGGAACAATGGCGATTTCGTAAAAGACGAAGAGCAGGAACAGATCGCCACTCAGGAAGACCCCGTAGACGCCGCCGATGAGCGCAAGATAGAACGCAAAAAACTGATTCGTGCGCAGATCAACGTTCCAACTAAAGAGAATGCCCGAGACTGAAGCAATACCGGTGAGCAAAACCAGCACGCGGCTGATGCCGTCGGCCGCTAGCAGGAAGTGGATGCCCATCGAAGGCACCCAGAGCATATCGACAAACACCTGGCGCCCCTGCCCAAATCCCGCCGCGTAGCCCGCAACCGCGAGACCCAGTCCCGCCACGGCCACGGCGAGCGCGAACCACCGCGCGAGGACGGGTTTGTCCTTGGGCAGCAGCGCCGCAACCAACGCGCCGGCGAACGAAATAGTTATGGTCCAAGCCATTCTCTAAAATCTCCAGTGCGCCAGCAGGTTTTGGACCGTGGGATTGATGGTGTTCAAAATAAGCTGGGGCACAAGGCCGAGCAAAAACATGAGTCCAATGACAGGCGCGAGAGCCATCCTCTCGCCATGATACAAATCGGGAAACGCGACCCACCGCTCCGGAACGGGACCGCTGAAAACTTTTTGAATGACGGTCAGAATCACGACGGCGGTGACGAGCAAACCAAGTACCGATACCGTTGCACTGATCCAGGACAACGGAAAAACGCCGCGGAAGATAAGGAACTCGCCGACAAATCCGTTGAGCCCGGGCAAACCGAGCGAGCTGAACAGCGCGATCCCCATGAGTCCCGCGAACACCGGCGCAGGTTTGCGCAATCCACCGAAGTCGTTGATGCCGCGCAGGCCGCCGGAGCGGAACTGGATCATGGAAATAAACCAGAAGAGCGCGGCAGCCGTGATTCCGTGGTTGAACATCTGCAGGATGACGCCGTTGAGCGCGGCGGCCTGGCTGGCCTGTTGTGCCGCGCCTGCTGCAGGAACCGCCAGCGCGAAGATGCCCAGCAGGCAATAGCCGAGGTGATTGATCGAAGAATACGCGAGGACGCGCTTCAAATCAGTCTGCGCAGCCGCCGCCCAGGCTCCCATTACAACCGTGGCGGCGGCAAGAAAAAGCAGCGGCGTGCGCATGGCGGAGATCTGCGGGCCAAAAATCGGAATGGCGATGCGCAGGAGGCCGTAGACGCCCATCTTCGACATGGCGCCGGTAAGCAGCATGGTCACAGGCGAAGGCGCCTCGGCATACGCGGCGGGCAGCCAGGTGTGAAAGGGCATGAGCGGCACTTTGACCGCGAAACCGGCGAGCACGCCGATGGCAAGCCACATCATCACCGGACCAAGATGCGCGGTGACCATTTGCGCGAGCTGGCCGGATGCGGCCATTTGCGCGAGCTGGCCGAAATCCATTGTGCCAGGCGCGTCTTTACTCGTGGTGGCAAAGAAGATGGCGAGGAACGAAAGCAAAAGCGCCACCGAGCCGGCCATGGTGTAGATGAAAAATTGCGTGGCCGCTGGACCGCGCTTCGGACCGCCCCACAATTTGATGAGGAAGAACGCGGGAATAAGGCTGAGCTCCCAGAACAAAAACCAGTGGAAGAAATTGAGCGCGGTGAAAGAACCAAAGAGTCCCGCCTCGAGCGTGAGCACCAGTCCGAAGAAGAGGCCCGGCATGTGATGCACACGATGCGCGGCATCCACCGCCATCAGCGTAACGATGGCCGAAAGCACGAGCATGAGACCGCCGAGGCCGTCGACGCCGAGGTGATACTCCACGCCCAGCGATGGCGCCCAGGCCGCGCGCTCCACAAGACCGATACTGCCGTCGGCAGGAATGCGGGACCAGATGAGGAGAGAAAGCAGCAGACACGCCAGCGTGGTAAACAGCGCCACAACGCGCGCATGACGGCCGGAGAAAAGCGCGAGCGCCGCGCCCGCGAGCGGCAGCACGGTGAGCAGCGTCAGAATTGGGAACCCAGACACGTTCATGGCCGGCTGCTCCAGAGAAGAATCGCAACAAGCGCGACCACGGCCGCAGCAAGAATGCGCAGGTAGTTCTGCACGCGGCCGCCTTCCACGCGTGACAGCAGGCCGCCGCCTGAAGAAATCTCCTCGCAAGTTTTGTCGAAGCCGCCGTCGACCCAGTCGACGTCGAGAAAGCGGTTCAAGCGCGCCCACAGTCCGAAGAGCCATGCGATGGCAGCTACGATGCCGCCCCAGACGCGGCGGTCGAGCCAGTCGGCCACACGCGCCCACCATCCGTAGAACGCGATCACCGTCACTCCATAGAACTCGTCGATGTAGAGGCGATCGCGCAATGGCTTCCAGAGCCAGGGAGCGGATTTTTCGAGCGCGTCAGGAGCTTCAGGCTTCGGCGATTTGTTGCCATAGAGCCACCAGCCGAGGCCAAGGCCGGCAAAGACGACACACGACGACCCGAGCATGAGCAGGCCGAGGCCGGGCTCTGCGAATCCGTGAAGATCGAATGAGGCAGCGCGATTCGACAGGAATGCGTGGAACCACGGCCACGCCGGAGTTCCGATGACCCCGAGCGCGATAGCGAAGAAGGCCAGAATCGCGAGCGGCAGCGTCATCACCTTCGGGCTTTCGTGCGCGCTCCCGTGGCCGCGCCAGTGGCCGAAGAAAACGTAGCAGACCTGGCGCGTCATGTAGAACGCGGTCAGCAATGCGCCGAAGACGAGCAGATAAAACGGGCCCTTGGAAAGGTCCCAGTGCTGCGCGGCCTCGAGGATGCCATCCTTTGACCAGAATCCGGAGAAGAAGATAGGAAATCCGCACAGCGCCAGCATGCCGATGGCGTAAGTGACGAAAGTGAGCGGCATATCGGACTTGAGTCCGCCCATGCGGCGGATGTCCTGCTCCTCGTGACAGCCGTGAATCACCGAGCCCGCGCCAAGAAAGAGCAGCGCCTTGAAGAACGCGTGCGTGATCAGGTGGAACATGCCGACCGCGACGCCGCCCAGACCGAGGCCGGCCATCATATAGCCGAGTTGCGAAATGGTGGAGTAGGCGAGGATGCGCTTGATGTCGTTTTGCGCGACAGCGATGAGCGCGGCGAAGACCGCTGTGGATGCGCCCACCCAGGTTACGACGGTGAGCGCCGTGGTAGTTCCACCGGGCGCAGCGCCGATCTGCATCAACGGGTAAACGCGCGCGACCAGATACACGCCGGCCGCGACCATGGTCGCCGCGTGAATCAGCGCGGAGACAGGTGTCGGTCCTTCCATGGCGTCGGGCAGCCAGACGTGCAACGGAAGCTGGCCGCTTTTGCCCACGGCTCCAGCAAAAATCAGCAAGCCGATGGCGCCAGCTGCGCTCAACCCCAGTCCCGCGTGCTGCGAAAGCAAATTGACGAGAGCAAGGCCTTCCAGCGAACCCACGCCGTGGTTGTAGAAGAGCAGGGTGCCTGTCTGAGAAAAAAGCCAGACGATGCCGAGAAGAAAGAAAACATCGCCGACACGCGTAGTGATGAAAGCTTTTTTCGCAGCGGCCGCGGCGGAGGGTTTTTGATACCAGAAGCCGATGAGCAGATAAGACGTAAGCCCTACAATCTCCCAGCACATAAAGAGCAGCAGCAGGCTGTTCGAGATCACCACTCCCAGCATGGCTCCGGCAAAGAGCGAGAGGAAGCAGAAGAAACGCGTGAAGTTTTCGTCGTGGGCCATGTAGCCCACCGAATAGATGAAGATGAGCAGGCCGACGAAGCTCACCATCACAATCATGATGGCGGCGAGGGGATCAAGCACCCAGCCAAGATCGACGGTTGAAGCGCCGAAGCGGAACCAGGTGAAGTTGACGAACTCGCGGACCACTCCGCCGTGCGCCCATCCGGCGACGACGTGACAAAACGCGACGAACGAGAGAAGCAGCGAAATCGAGAGTGATCCAATCGCGAGCGAAGCGGCGAGTTTGCGGCGCGGCTGCTTGAGAAGCGCGATCACGCCCGACGCGACCATGGGCGCGACAGGAATGAGCCACAGGATCCCCGTGATCGTGGATGCGGCGAATTGTGGAGTGAATGCTGCGGATTCCTGCATCAAGCTTTCACCCCTTCATCCTGTTGATCTTGTCGAGTTCAGTGGTGTCGGTGTGGCGATGGATAGCGATCACGAGACCCAGGCCAACGGCAGCTTCAGCCGCAGCCACCGCGATGGAAAAAATCGCGAACATCATGCCGGTCAGCGCCTCGGGATGCGGGCCGTAGCGCCAGAAAGCGATCAAGTTGAGATTGGCCGCATTCAACATCAATTCAATCCCAATCAGCACGAGAATGGCGTTGCGCCGCACCAATGCACCGGCGAGGCCAATGGCAAACAGCATAGCGGCAACGAGAAGATAACCGGCAAGCGGCGTGGTCATGCCCATACTCATCATGGACGCCTCTCTTTCTCGTGCATGGCCACGATGACCGCGCCAATGGTGGCTGCTGTGAGCAGCAGGGCGACAATCTCTAGCGGCAGCACGTAGCGGCCCACCAGCGCATTGCCGATGTCGTGCACACTCACTACAGGAACGGCCATCTGCTGCGGCACGGCGCGCACGCTTTCGAGCACAGCCCACGCCAGAACCGCAAAGACGCCGGCAGCAATCACGAGACCAATAAACCAGCTGCGGCTGAAGACGCCGTCTTTGGGCAGATCGGAGCCGCGCGTGAGCAGAATCGCGAACACAATAAGGATGGCGACAGCGCCGATGTAAACGAGGATCTGCGCAAAGCCGGCGAACTGCGCGTCGAGTTGCAAAAACAAGAGCGCGAGCCCGGCGAAGGCCACCGTGGTCGCGAGAGCGCAATGCACCAGGTGTTTCAGCAGCACAGCTGCAAGCCCGCCTCCCAGCGCGAGGGCCGCGAGCAGATAGAAAACAGGGGTCATGCCACAGGTCTCCTTGCTTTCTTGTTCCCTTGTTCCCTCGGTCCCTGCCGGGGTCCCCGGCGCGCAATTGGTGCGCGCTGGGGTGGCTTGTTCCCAGTCTCATTCAGCATAGCGATATCTCCGGGGACCAAAGTGCTCCTTGCGCATTCCCAGGCGGCCCATGACCACGTAGGCCGCAGCCAGAATCGCGGTGCAAATTACCCAGCGCATCCAGCCTTCGCCCATAAAGCGCCACATCGCGGTCACGACGAGATCGAGCAGTGTGAAAGGCAAACAGAATTTCCACGCGAAGTTCATCAACTGGTCCTGGCGCAAGCGGGGCAACGTGCCGCGCACCCAGATGAAGACGAAGATGGAGAGCATCACCTTGGAGAAAAACCAGATCCACGAGGGAATAAAAGTAAGAAAAGAAAACGGCGCGGACCATCCGCCAAGAAAGAGCGTGGTGCCGAGGCCGGAGATGGAAAACATGGCCAGATATTCGCCCAGAAAAAAGAGCGCAAACTTGAAGCCCGAATATTCGGTGTGATAGCCGGCGACCAGTTCCGACTCGCCTTCCGGCAAATCGAAGGGCGAGCGATTGGTCTCCGCTGTAGCAGCGATGGCGTACATCACAAATCCCGCCAGACCCCACGGCGTGAAGATGTACCAGTGAGGAAATATTCCCGAGTAAGTGTTTTGCGCTGCGACAATCGCCGGCAGCGAGAGCGAACCCGTAATCATCACCACGGCCACGGCAGAAAGCAGCAGGACCACCTCGTAGCTGATCATCTGCGCCACCGCGCGCATGGCGCCCAGCAGCGAATACTTGTTGCGGCTTGACCATCCGGCCATGAAAACCGAAAGCTCCGTAGCCGCGCCCATGGCGAAGAAGAAGAGCAGCCCGGCGTCCATGTCGACCAGCACCATGTTGCGACCCATGGGCAACACCGCGAAGCCCATGAAGACCGTAACCACCAGCACCAGCGGCGCGAGAAAATGCACCACCGCGTTGGCGCTGAGAGGAACGATGTCTTCCTTGGTGAGCGACTTGATGCCGTCGGCGATGGGCTGAAAAAGACCATAAGGTCCAACGCGGTTGGGGCCGAGACGATTCTGGATGCGGCCCAGGCCTTTGCGCTCGAAGATCGTGGTGAGAGCGAAGAGGCCGGGAAACAAGCAGACGATGGCGATGACGCCGAGTACGACGTCGGCGGCTGGGCGCAGTGCCACAGGCAAAAAACTCACGAGCCAGTCGCGGAGGAGGATGAAGATCTGGTCGAGATTTGTGAAGAACGGAGTATTCGCCATCGGCTAACTTCCTCCTCCGGCCGTTGGTGCAGGAGGCACCGGCGCTGCAGCTTTGGCAGCGGCAGCATCGGCCGCGACTTTGGCTTTGGCTGCCGCCTTGGCCTTTTCCTCACCCAGGCGCGCATCAACCTCCGCTGCTTCCGTGGGATGAATCGAGTGATAGTACTCGTTCGATTTGGCCAACTCTTTGCGGTCGTAAAGCAAGCCGCCGAAGCGGTCGTCGGTCGCCAGTTCGAACTCGTTGTCCATCTTGATGGCCTCGAACGGACAAACTTCAACGCAGATCTGGCAGCTCATGCAAACCGAAACATCGATGTCGAACCGCGTGGGGTAAAACTGCTGCTTGCCCACATAGTCCGGTTTCTTGTCCTTGCTTTTGTCGATATAGATGCACTTGGGCGGGCACTCTTTCTCGCAGATCTGGCAAGCCACGCAACGCAAGCCGGCCTCCCAATCCGATCCGTCGTACAGGAGAAAGGGAAACACGCGCGCGGCTTCGACGGCGGGAATCCGCTGTTCCGGATACTGCACCGTCGTCAGCCGTTCTTTGGAGACGTAGCTACCGAAGAAATTCCTCGCTGTCTCCGCCATCCCTTTCAATATGCCTTCGCCAAGCAACTGCAGTTCCTCCGTAAGCTTCCAGCTGTTATCTGTCTACTTCTCCCAACACAATATCCACGCTGCCAAAAATCAGCACCACATCGGCGACGTTGCTGCCCAGGCACATGTCTTCCAGAACCGTCAGATTGATCAGGCTGGGAGGGCGCACGCGATAGCGATAGGGATTCGGTCCGCCGTCGCTGATGAGATAAAAACCCAGTTCGCCTTTGGGCGCTTCAATGCGGCCGTAGGCCTCGCCCGGCTTGGGCCGGAAGCCGCGAATCTTCGCCTTCGCATCCATGATGGGCCCAGCCGGAATTTCCTTGAGCGCCTGATTGAGAATCGTGATCGACTCCCGCATCTCAAGAATGCGCACCATGTAACGGTCGTAGACATCTCCATGGTCGCCGAGCGGCACGCGAAACTTGAAGCGATCGTAGATACCGTAATGATCGACTTTCCGAATGTCGTAGTTCACGCCCGACGCGCGAAGCATCGGCCCGCTGACGCCGGCGTTTACTGCCAGATCCGGCTTCAAAATCCCCACGCCCTGGCAGCGCGCCATCAAAATCTCATTCGACGAAAGCAGCGCTTCGAACTCGTCGATAAACTCCGGCAGCCCGGCGACCACCTTGCGTGCTGCGTCGAGCCAGGCCACGGAAACATCCACGCGGCAGCCGCCGAAGCGCATGTAGTTGCACATCATGCGCGAGCCAGTGAGCGACTCGAAGAGGTCGAGAATTTTCTCGCGCTCCTTGAAGGCGTACATGAGCGGCGTGCCGCTGGCGCCCATCTCCTGAATCAGAAAGCCAACGGCCGAGGCGTGATTCTGAATGCGCGTCAGTTCCGCAAGAATGACGCGAATGTACTGGGCGCGCTCAGGAACTTCCTGTGCAACAAGCTTTTCCACGGCCAGCGCATAGGCCCAGTTGTTGGTCAGCGAGCAGAAGTAGTCCAGGCGGTCGGTGTAAGGCATCGACCCCAGGTAGCTGGCCTGCTCGGCGATCTTTTCGTGGTTGCGGTGCAGGTAGCCGAAGACGGGCTTGAGCCGGATGACGCGCTCGCCGTCGAGCGCCACATCCATGCGGAAGACGCCGTGCGTCGACGGGTGATGCGGCCCCATCGCGACTTCGAGCAGTTCGCCTTCGCCGTCGGGCACAATCACCGGCGGACGGTTCCAGCCGTCGAGTCGTTCGGATTTTGTTTCTACTACACTCATTGATTGCCAGTTCGTGGTTCGTAGTCCGTGATTCGTGGCTTGCGGCGCCTATTCGCTCGCTCCCTTGCTCCCTTGCTCCCTGCCTTTGTGTTCTTGCGCCCGCGCCAGCACATGGTCGTGCGGAGTTGGCTCGTACTCGTAATCATCCGGCTCCACGTAGTCCTTGCGCATGGGATGATCTTTAAATCCATCCCACATCAGAATGCGGCGCAGGTCGGGATGGCAGGTAAAGATGACGCCATAAAGATCGAAGACCTCGCGCTCCTGAAACTCCGCCGAGCGCCACACTGGCGTGAGCGAAGGCAGCTCCACCTGATCGGTGCGGTTCACGGTCTTCATGCGAAGCACCAGCGGGCCGTGCTTTTTGGCGATGGAATAAAGGTGATAGACAGTCTCAAGGCAGCCCGGCTCGACGCGCTTGCGCGTCTCTTCGACGGTTTCCTCGACCTGTTGCTCGACGCCATCGACGGTTTTCGTCACCGCGCGCGTCACCTTCACTTTTTCGGCAATCTCTTTGTCGGGCCAGTCCACTCCCGAAACATTCGAGAGGAAATCAAAGGCCAGCTCCGCGTCGTCGCGCAAAAACGTCGCCACGGCGAGCGCGCTCGCAGGCGCGAGGCGCAGCGAGTGCTCCGCGGCCGGACCGGGATTAGGCACCAACGTCACGCCCGCGCCGGGAACCGCCGCTTCAATCGCCGCCTTGATTTCTTCAACCGTCTTCATTTCAGTTCTCAGTTCCTGATTCCGCTTTCGCTCGGCGCGAAGTCCCGCAGCTTCTACTCCCTATTCCCTGTTCCCTGTATTTGCACCGGCCACACGCCCTGATTCGATGTTGGTTCCAGATCGTGCGCGCCCGGCTCTGGTACGGGAAACTCTCCCTGCGCATTGGCATTCAAATAACGCGGGCGATCGGGCCCGGTCAGATGCTGACCGTCAATTTTCTTCTGCAACGTCATAAAGGCCTGGAGGAGCGCTTCAGGCCGCGGCGGGCAACCGGGAATGTGCACGTCCACGGGAATGTAGCGATCGATGCCCTTAAGCACGTTATAGCCCTGCTTGAACGGCCCTCCCGAAATCGCGCATGCGCCCATGGCGATCACGTAGCGCGGCTCAGCCATCTGGTTGTAGAGTCGCACCACCTGCGGAGCCATCTTCTTGGTCACCGTGCCGGAGACGATCATCAGATCGGCCTGGCGCGGCGAAGGACGAAACACCTCGGCGCCGAAGCGGGCCAGATCGTAACGCGCCATGGTGGTCGCGATCATTTCAATGGCGCAACAGGCAAGGCCAAACTGCATGGGCCACACCGAGCTGCGCCGGCCCCAGTTGTAGAGTTCCTCGATCGTGGTGACGAAGATACCCTGCTTGCCCAGCTCGATTTTGAGATTTTGATCCATGTCGCTCTGCTCCAAGGGATCAGCTTTCAGGTGTCAGGTCTCAGAGACCCCTGAACCCTGCCATCGGCCTAACCCCGATCACTTGCCCTTACCGCTTTGCCTTATCCAATCGATTCCGTCTTGCGGTTTCCTCCGCGGAGCGTTCAGCACGAAAAACTGATCCCTGACACCTGAAACCTGATCCCTGTCTTCTCACGCCCACGTCAGCACACCCTTCGCCCAGGCCCAGGCCAATCCCTCCACCAGCAGCAGCACAAACACCAGCATGGCGCCGCACGCCGCCGCACTCAGTCCCGTAAATGCCACCGCAAAGGGCAGCAGAAAAACGGCTTCCACGTCGAAGATGAGGAAAATGATCCCGTACAGGTAGTAGGCCGAGCGGAACTGCACCCAGGCGTCGCCCTTTGACACCAGGCCGCACTCGTAAATGGCGTTCTTTATGGGGTTTGGCTTCGGCGGCGCAAACACCCGCGCCCAAAGCCATGCCAGTCCCAGCGGCGCCAGCCCAAAACCCAGCGCCGCCACAAACAAAACTGCCAATGAAAAGTATGGACTGGAAACCATTGCGGGAAAGAAAGCCCTTCTAGTCCAAGCTACCAGTTTGGGGCCGGTTTTGGCGATGCGTTAAGGACCGTTTCCTGCCGTTCAGGCCCGGTTTTCCACCATTTATCTCATCCTATGAACCGTTGGCTGACAAGCCCTGTGCGCGGCGAGCGGTTACGCAACCCGAGCGGCGATCCGGCGGACCCCTTTGGGCAGCAAGAATGGTCTTGCTCGCCACAATCGGAGAGACCGGTACCTGTAGTATGATTTCCGCGACCGCGCCCCGGAGGCTTCCCGTGCGCCATAAGATTCAGCGTCGCTTTGCAGGGTCCGCTCTTCTCGCCGCTGGATTGCTTTTCTCGGCCCCGCTCTTCGTCACGCAGGCTGCCCCGAACTCCGGCCAGCAAACTCCGCGGGATGCTTCTATAGCGGCGACTCCCAGCGCCCAATTCCAGGTGCAGGTTCCGCTGGTGCTTGAAGACCTGGTCGTTCTCGATCACGACGGCAACCCGGCGCATGGCCTCAAACCCTCCGACTTCACCGTGACGGAGAACGGCAAATTGGTGACGTTCAAAAACTTCGAGGAGCATGCGGCACAGCCGGCCGGGCAAGCGGTCCGGATGAACCAATTGCCTGCCCTGGGACCCAATATTTTTACCAACATGGTCGCCACGCCGTCCACTGACTCGCTGAACATACTGCTCTTCGACGCGCTGAATACGCCGATGACCGACCAGGCGGAGATGCGGCAGCAAATGCTGGAGTACCTGAAGACCCTTCCGCCGGGGATCCCCATTGCCGTCTTCGGACTGGGCAGTCAGCTCTACATGTTGAATGGATTCTCCACCAATCCCAAAGTCCTCGCTGCCGCGGTTGAGATGAGCAAGGACTTGATGCACGCCTCACCTCTGCTCGATAATCCGGTCGCGAATCTGCCCACACCGCAAATGTCGGATTTCGTCAAAGAGAACTTGGATCTCAACGATCCCGGCGTGCTAAGGATGCTGGAGCAAATGCGTCAGTTTGAATTGGAGACTAAGATTGGGCAGACCTCGCAGCGGGTTCAACATACCATGCTGGCCCTCAGCCAGTTGGCGCGTTATCTCTCCGGCCTGCCCGGGCGCAAGAATGTGATCTGGTTCTCCGGCTCTTTTCCGCTGAACTTCATCCCCGATCCCTCACAGGCGCAACCCTTCATGGCCGTGGCCGATTTTCAGGATGAGGTCCGCAAGACGACCGATCTGCTGGCGCGCAGCGAGGTGGCGGTCTATCCAGTGGATGGCCGAATGCTGTTCACCAACCCTGCTTTCGACGCATCGCAGAAAGACAACTTGCTGTTCGGCGCTCGATCGTCGAATGCTCCGCTGGGAGGGCCCGGCGTGTTGCATATCGACGACACGAGTACGCGGCCCGCCGTCGTCGACGCAGTCCACGATTTTGCCATAAAGACCAGCGCGGAGCACGCCACGATGACCGAGATCGCCGAGAATACCGGCGGAAAAGCATTCTTCGATACCAACGACCTGACGAGTGCCGTGGAAAAAGCCGTGAACGACGGATCGAACTACTACACCGTTGCTTACACGCCACCCGATCCGAAATTCGACGGCACCTATCGCCGCATCGAAGTGAAGATCGATCGGCCCGATTTGCGTCTGTCGTACCGCAAATCCTACATTGCCGACAATCCCAACGAGGCCTGGCAAGGCAAGAAGGTCCTCCCGCAATCCACCATGCAGGCTGCCATGATGTTTGGTTCACCGGCCGCAACGCAACTTCTGATGAGTGTGCAGACGACACCTGAAGACAAACCCGTCAATGATCCGTCGCTGGGAACCAAGCCGGATTCCAAGCTGATGAAGCCGCCTTACCGCCGCTACAACCTCGTTGAATCCGTCGATGTTCACAATGTCCTGTTCACTACGACGAGCGACGGCGTCCATCATGGAAAGTTCGAATTTGCGGCGCTCATTTATGACAGTGACGGGCAGTTGTTGGACTCGTCCAGCCAGCGCATGAGCCTGGATTTTCCGCCGGACCGTTACGCGGCCATCCTCGAGCGCGGATTACGCGTCGGCCAGACCATCGAAGCGCCCCTGAAAGGCTCGTACTTCCTGCGCGTCGGCATCTACGACGCCAACGGCGACCGCGTGGGTGCAGTCGAAATTCCTACTGCGTCTATCAAGGCGAATTAGGCGATCGAAAAAGGGCCACTAAGCAGGCGCAAGATTACCTGGAGCCGCCCTTACGCCGAGATGAGCTTTTCCTCTTTCAGCACCTGCTCGTAGGCCGGCAGCGTCAGGAACTCGGTGAACTGCGGCGCCAGCACCAGGTCGCGCATCAAATTCGCGGCCTTTTCGTACGCGGCGAAACGCGCTTCATCCACCTTGCTCTTTTGCGCGCTCAACTCTTCGGCGATGGTACGTTCCACCAGCGGAGCATCCACGACTCTTCCATCGCTCAGCTTTACGCCGTTATGCACCCACTGCCACAGCTGCGCGCGGCTGATCTCCGCTGTGGCCGCATCTTCCATCAGGTTGAAGAGCGGAACGCAGCCGATTCCCCGCAGCCACGCCTCCAGGTAGCCAAGTCCCACCGCAACATTCTGCTTCAGCCCGGCCTCCGTAATTTGCCCATCGGGAATCCGCAGCAGATCCGTGGCGGCCGCATGGTAGTCCGGCAGTTGTTTCGCAATCTGATTCGGCTGCGGCATCAGCCGGTCAAATACCTCCATGGCCACAGGCACCAGTCCCGGATGCGCCACCCATGTTCCATCGTGCCCGTCGCCTGCTTCCCTTTCTTTGTCGGCGCGGACCTGCGCGATGGCTTTTTCGTTGGCCACCGGGTCGGTCTTCACCGGAATATACGCCGACATGCCTCCCATCGCGTGCACGTCGCGTCGGTGGCATGTCTTGATCGCGAGCTTCGAATAGCTGCGCAGGAAATGCGTAGTCATCGTAACCTGTGCGCGGTCCGGCAGCACGGCATGAGGGTCCGTCGAGAATTTCTTGATGAAGCTGAAAATGTAATCCCACCGGCCGCAATTCAGCCCCGCAGAGTGCTCGCGCAATTCATACAGGATTTCATCCATCTCAAATGCGGCAAGGATGGTTTCAATCAGCACGGTTCCCTTGATCGAGCCTTTCGGCAAGCCGATCTTCTCCTGCGCACGGAGGAAGATGTCGTTCCACAACCGCGCCTCCCTGTGGCTCTCCATCTTCGGCAGATAGAAGTACGGGCCGCTGCCGCGCGCCAGCAGTTCCCTGGCGTTGTGGAAGAAGTAAAGGCCGAAATCGAAGATCGAGCCAGACATCGGCTCGCCGTCGACGAGCACGTGGCGTTCTTCCAGGTGCCAGCCCCTTGGGCGGATGAAGAGCACGGCCACTTTGTCATTCAGCTTGTATTGCTTTTGCGTGGCCGGGTCTGAATAAGTGATAGTCCGCCGGATCGCGTCGCGCAGGTTCGCCTGGCCATCGATCAGGTTGCTCCACGTGGGTGTGTTTGAGTCCTCAAAATCTGCCATGAACACCT
>JBEKEP010000063.1:0-21379 GCA_050013775.1 Occallatibacter sp.
ACAAGGATCTCTTCCACCCCAGGACGTTTTTTCGAACTCTTGATGCGATCGATGGTCTCGTCGATGCGCTGCAAGTATTCGTCGTAATCGAGAAACGCCTTCACATCGAACAGGCAGAAGAAGTGGCCTACATCCTGCTTGCGATCGAGGTTCTTGTACATCGATCCCACGTCAGACCCGATCGCAGCACCCGAAAGCACTCCGCTGAAAAGTTCCACCATCATCGCCAACGCATATCCCTTGTGCCCGGCCATGGTGAGCACGGTACCCAAAAGCGCCTGCGAGGCATCGGTGGTTGGATTCCCGTCCGGATCGAGCGCCCAGCCCTGCGGAATCGACTGACCCTTTTTTTGCGCGGCAATGATGTTGCCGCGCGCAACTCCTGAAGTCGCGAGATCGATTTTCACGGAAAACCCCTTGCCGGTTGGAAATGAGGCGGCGATGGGATTGGTGCCGAAGAAGGCTTCGTATCCGCCTTCAGGCGACATGGCCGGCTCGCAGTTCGTCATCGCCAGCAAAATCATGCCCTGGCTGGCCGCAAAGTTCGAGTACCAGGAAAGCGCGCCAAAGTGCTGCGAGTTGCGGATGGTCGCCGTCGCCACGCCGTTCTGGCTGGCCATCGGCATCAGCAGATCGAGCGCCTTGCGCGCCTGGATCTGTCCCAGCCCGTTCCCGGCATCAAGCACCACGACGCTCCCCGCCTGCCGGTCGATTTTGAGCGTGGCCTTGGGATCGATGAGCCCCAATTCGATGCGCTTGAGATAAATATTCAGCCGTGAGACGCCGTGGGTTGACACGCCGCTCACGTCGGCATCCACCAGCACCTCGGCAAACAGCGCCGCATCGGCAACAGGCACACCCATTCCGGCTGCCAGTTGCGTCACGACGTTGACGAGTACCTCTTTGGAATAACGATTCATGATTGCACCGAACAATTTCTGATTGCTTGTTCCCGAACCAACCTGGGGTGCCCCAGGTCTCGCTTTTGAGACCTGGGAAACCACAAATGTTCGACTACAGACGAACTACGCGCTGCGATAGAGCTTGGTCATCACAAACTCGCGATGGCCCAGCGCTTCCGCCGCAGTGTTCCTTCCGTTTGCGGTGCGCACGATCATCTCGATCAGCGCATCGCCTGCCTGGTCGAGCGTCATCTCGCCCTGCAGAACCGGCGACACATCCACGTCGATATGATCGGCCATCAACTTCACGGTCTTCGGATTTCCTGAGAGCTTGATCACCGGCTCAATGGGATTGCCGATCACGTTGCCCTGTCCGGTCGGGAACAGGTGCACTACCGCACCAGAGGCCGCCCACAGCGTCACGGCTTCTGCCGCTGCGCTCGACGTGTCCATGAACCACAGGCCCTTGTCTGTGGGCACTTCTGCCGGTTTCAGGCAGCCGACAAACTTCGTATGCTTGCCCAGTTTCTCCACGTTGCCCAGCGCCTTCTCTTCGATGGTCGTCAATCCACCGGCAATGTTGCCCTTCGTCGGCTGCGACTCGGAGAGATCGTCGGTCTTCTCGCCGAAGACCAGCTTCTGGTAGTCGTCGAACATGGCCTGGAACTGCGCGCGCACCGTTTCATTCGCGGCCTTGGAGGCCACAATGTGCTCGGCGCCGGTCAGTTCCGTAGTTTCTCCGAAAGACGCCATGCCACCGAGGTCGCAGTGCTTGTCAATCACGTTGCCGACTGTGGGACAGCTTGAAAGTCCGGTGGTGGTGTCACTCTCGCCGCACTTCACGCTAATGTAGAGCTCGCTGAACTTGCATTCCGTCCGCTGCAGCTCCGTCGCCCACTGCACAAACTCCTTCGCCTTCCTTGAAGCCTGCGCAATGCACGCGATGTCGCCCTGACCTTCGATCGAAAATCCGGCCACCGGCTTCCCGGTCTTCGCAATGCCGTCCACGATCTTCTGCGTCCATCCCGGCTCGATACCAATCACGATCGCGGCGGCCACATTGGGATTCGAGCCGGTACCGATCATGGTGCGGAAGAAGAGCTCGAGATCCTCGCCGAACTGCAGGCGTCCATAGGCGTGGGGCAGGCCCAGTGTTCCCTTGATGTTGTTGGCCACGGCCTCTGTCGCGGCATTCGAAATGTCGTCCACGGCCAGGATAATCACGTGATTGCGAACGCCCACGCGTCCGTTTTCACGCCGATACGCATGAATTGTCTGGTCCTTCATTATGCCCACCTCTTCGTCTTCAGGTTCTGCACGTGCACGTGTTGCCCGGCCTTGACCGGCTGCACGATTTTTCCAATTTCGCAGCCATACTTGATTACCGTATCGCCCACGGCCAAATCCTTGAGCGCCAGTTTGTGGCCCAGCGGAATATCCTGCGCCGCCTTTGCCGTCAGCGGTTTGTTGGTTGAGAGATCCCGGCCAGTCAATTGTGTTCCGGCCGCGATATCCACGACGGCCACGCCAACTGTGTCCGCTGTATCGTGAACGAGAAATTGAATCATCGTAGTTGCTCCTTCATCTATTCCTTCCGTGAAAATGTCACATTCCGCCAAAGGAGACATGCTTCGTCTCCAGAAAAGCTTCTAATCCTTCGCTGCCAAGTTCGCGGCCCCATCCGCTTTGCTTCACGCCGCCGAATGGGGCGTTGCTCGTGGTCGGCGCGCCGTCGTTGATGCCCAGCGTTCCCGCCTCGATCCGTTCAGCCAGCCGGAAGATGCGCGCGATGTCACGCGTCATCGCGTAGGCGCTCAGCCCGTACTCGCTGCTGTTCGCCAATTCGATAGCCTCATCTTCGGTTTCAAACGTTGTGATGGGCGCCATCGGCGCAAACGTCTCCTCGTGCATGCACAGCGACGACGCGCCGACTCCATCGATGACCGTAGGCTCCAGAAAGTAGCCCGTCGATCCCATGCGTTTGCCGCCGCAAAGCACTTTTCCGCCGCGGCCCACGGCTTCTTCAATCTGCGCCAAAGCCGCGTCCAGCGCCTGCTGATTGATAAGCGGTCCGATGTCGACGCCCGGCTCCAGTCCGGGACCGGTCTTCAGCTTTTGCACTCCGGCAACAAACCGCTTCACGAACTCATCATGAATCGAGCTCTGCACATAAATGCGATTAGCCGCGATGCACGACTGCCCGGTGTTACGGAACTTCGCGACCAGCGCCTCCTGCACCGCCTGGTCCAGGTTGCAATCGTCGAAGACCAGCAGCGGAGCGAGTCCACCCAACTCTAGCGAAAGCGGCTTGATCGATTGCGCCGCACCCTTGATCAGTTCCCTGCCTACCTCAGTCGAACCCGTGAATGTGATCTTGCGGCAGATGGGATTGGTCAGGAACTCTTCGGCAATCATCCGTGCGCTGCCGATCACAAGCTGGAAAACGCCGCCAGGAATTCCGGCCGACTCAACACACTCGGCGAAAGCGATTGAACTGAGCGGCGTCTGCGAAGACGGCTTGAGCACCACAGGGCAACCCGCGGCCATCGCCGGAGCGGCCTTGCGAATGCCTAGAACCAGCGGAAAATTCCACGGGGCAATCGCGCCCACTACGCCAATCGGCATCTTGACCACCATGTTGCGCTTGCCTTGTACCTGGTGCGGAATCAGCCTTCCGTACGCTCGCCGGCCTTCCTCGGCAAACCAGCGCAGATGGTCTTCAGTCATCGCCATCTCGCCTTTGCTCTGCGCCAGCGGCTTACCGTTTTCAAGCGTGATCAGGCGGGCAATCTCGTCCGCGCGCTTATGCACCTCGTCGGCTACGCGAAACAGAAATGCGCCGCGCTCCTTGGCCGTGATTCCGCGCCACGCAGGGAATGCCGCCTGCGCAGCATCAAACGCCGCATGCACCTGATCCCGATCGAGCGCCGAAACGCTGGCAAATTTCTCACCCGTCGCCGGGTTCGTGACCTGGATCTTCTCACCGGTCTCAATCCACTTCCCGCCGAGATACACCTTGTACGATTTTTGCTCTTCGCCGCTCATCCGTTTTGCCTCGTCGCCATCAATTAACCATCGTAACCGAATACAGAGACCGGTCTATTGGCCCGCTTCCTAGTCCCACCACTCCAGGTTCAGCGCTCTCGCAAGTCTCCGGAACGTCTCTTGCTGCTTGCCAAACGAAAGCAGCACATGATGCGGCATACCCGCGTGCACCAGACGGTCGAAACGCGCCGGCACGTCACCGCCGCACGCTGTTTCCGCGACTTCGACCAGCACCATGTTCCCGGTCACCTTGCGCCGCGGCGCCACCGAGCGCCCTTCAAATGCCGTCATATGGTAGCGGCCGTCGCACCGCCATAGCCGCGTAATCGTCACGTCCTCGTTGATGCGAAGGCTTCCGTCCACCACCATCGGCTTCACGATATTGAAGTGCTTGGCCAGCGTCGGCCCACCTTCGCAGCCCACCGGGTTGCACATATCCATCGGCGCCATGCCCGGATGCCAGAAGAAGATGCTGTCACGATCGTGCTCGAGCCAATCGCTCAGGTACCCGGTCCCTGCTCCCAACTCGCGGCTCATCAGGCTGCCGATGGACCCATCCACATCGCCTTCAATCGAAACCGCGACCCTCTCGGTGCCGAGCCGCGAAACCGCCAGGTACGGCCACTGCCCGATCATGTTCGGCAGTTCGGGCCAGCATTGAATCGTAATCGCGTCCAGCCTTTCCTCTTCCATCAGCTCCCGCATAGCCAGGTAGCAACGCGAACTCATGGGCAAATCTTCCTTCGTCACATCGCGCATCGGCAGCTTCAGGTCGAGAACGCGCTCCACATCTTTGCGTGCGGCATCGTCGGAGATCGCGTGCACGCGATCGACAAACTGCGGCAGGCTCAACGGGTGCATCTGCGTGCCCAGAGTTCTCTGAATCAGGAACGGATCAGCCGCGAGATCGATAAATCCTGGAGCATGCGTTCCGATCACACCGACCTTTGCACCGCGCAGCACGCCCACGGTGCGCGCGATGGCGATCGCTCGCGCCAGATCCGCGCGCAACGTCGCGTCATCGGGATCGCCGTATACCAGTTCAAATGCGTGACCCGCCTGCCGCAGTGTCGATCCCCACAGATGTTGCCCCACCAGCGAGCACGAGCTCACCTTGCCATCGCCCGGCCGCTCCGGCGTGGCCCACAGCACGACGGGATCGGGCCACTGCTGCGCCACCGTCAATGCCAATTGCCCATTCCCCATCGAAGGATGCAGCATCACCAACGCCTGGCAACCGGCCGCACGAATCTTGTCGAGCGCCACCTCGATCGTGGCATCGTCGATGACCGGCGTCTCGGCTCCAACCGTCGCGTAGCTCATATCTTTAAGCGCGGTCAGGGCGCGCCCGCAAATGATCTGGTTCCATTCCTGGTCGAAGCCCGGGCGCTTGCGTCCGAGGATCAGCACGCCAATCGGTTTTTGCGCGGCTGCTGTTACAGACTCTTGCATGTTCATCCTTTCCACACAACGCATCAATTCGTATAGCGGACAAAGTACGGCGTCAGTTTGCCCACCAATGGTTTTACGTAATCGAAAAACTTGTCGGCCACGGGAATCGCTGCGTCCAGAATCCACTCCGCCGGAAGCGGCCGTTCCGCGTCCGCGACCTCACTCAAGGGAACCAACTCGTATCCGTTTTTGCTCGCATGCTTAAGAGGCAGCAGCGACACCATCTTCTCCGTTTCCCCCGCGGCCAGCGCGTGCACTCCCGCGCGGCCAACCAACTCGGCGTCTTTTTGGTCCTGCGCTGATACCTGCGTCATGGCAGCTCGCGCAATCAGTCCCGGCTTTTCCGTGCGGCAGCGTATCTTCAGCATCTCTCCCACCAGATTCGCCATAAACTGTCCCACCCCGCCCGTCATGGGCCGCGCCAGCGGATCAAGATGCGTGGCATCTTTCAGCTCGTACACGAGGCTTCCGTCGGGATTGCGTATGCCTTCGGTCGCCACCACAATCGCCCAGCCATATTTGGTCACAATTTGGTCGAGATCCGCCAGAAACTTCTCCGCATAGAACGGTTTCTCCGGGAGATAAATCAAGTGCGGCGCATCGGCGTCTCTGTCCTTCGCCAGCGCCGTTGCCGCCGCCAGCCAACCAATGCTGCGCCCGATCACTTCAAGAATCGTCACCGGCTGGGGCAAGGAGCGAATATCCATCCCCAGGTCGCGCGTCGTCTGCGCCATATACCGGGCCGCGCTTGCAAAGCCCGGGCAGCGGTCGGTCATGGCAATATCGTTGTCCACGGTTTTTGGCACTCCGATCACTTGCACTGAGAATCCGGCATCGCGGCAGTGCTTGCTCACCAGTGCGGCGCCCTTCATGGTGCCGTTGCCGCCCATGAAAATCACGGATCGGATATCGCGCCGGCGTAGGTTCTCGACCATGCGCTCGTAATCGCCGTCTGACGGCTTGTAGCGGGAGGAACCCAGCGCCGCGCCCGGACTATTGCGCAGCAGTTCGAGCTCGCCGGCGGTCATCTGGTCAAGCTCGACGATGTCATCCTGCACCAGTCCTCGCATGCCGTAGCGGGCGCCAAACACGCGGCCCAACCCGGGCTGACTCACTCCCTCTGAAATTGTGCTGGCCAAACTGGCGTTGAAGACGGCCGTGGGTCCGCCGCCTTGCACGATCATCAGATTTCCCACGCCCATCCGGGTCCTTCTCTCCTTATCCGCGGCCAAGACATGATTCCCAAAGGGCATTCGTGCGCGTTGCACATTGCCCAGCACACGCCGTGATTACGCAGTTGCCACAGCGCGGGATTCCAGCTCGGCAAGACGCTTGACCAGCAGCGTTTCCAGTTCGACTAGAGCGGCGGAAAAGCCTTCAATGCCTTCTTTCAATTTGTCGGTGGCCATGCGATTGGCGGCGAGGTGGCGCTCGAAGCTCTCCTTGCTATCTACGACGATTTTCTCAATCGGCATCGCTTTCGCTGCTTCCACGCTGAGCCTCGGCGTCAGTTCGTCCTCGACAGCTTCCAGTTCAGCCAGTACTTTCGGAGCGATCGTCAGCAGATCGCTGCCAGCCAGCTCGCGCACCTGGCCAACATTCCAAAAGCTCGCGCCCATGACTTCGGTCTTGTAGCCATATTTCTTGAAGTAGTTGTAGACCGCGGTCACGTGAATCACGCCGGGATCCTCCGCGCCGAAATATTCTTTTCCAGTTTCCTTCTTGTACCAATCGAGAACGCGGCCGCAGAACGGCGAAACCAGCGTGGCTCCGGCCTCAGCCGCCGCAACGGCCTGGAACGTTCCAAAAATCAGCGTCAGATTGCAATGGATGCCTTCCTTCTCCAGCACCGCTGCAGCCTGTGTGCCTTCCCACGTCGCGGCAATCTTCACCAGAATCCGCTCGCGCGAAATGCCTTCCGCTTCATACTGCGCAATAATGCTGCGCGCCTGCGCGATGCTCGCATCAGTCTCGTAAGAGAGGCGCGCGTCCACTTCGGTCGACACGCGTCCGGGAACAACGGCGAGGATATTCTTGCCCCACGCAATGCCCAGCCGGCGGAAGGCCAGGTTGGCAACCGCTTGATCGCTCGCGCTCGTGCCCAATTCCTTGCGCGCGCTTATCAGCTCCCCGTCCAGGATGGGCTGATACTTGGGCATCTTGGCCGCGTTGGTAATGTGCGAGGGGTTGGTCGTGGCGTCCTGCGGCTTGAACCGCTCCATGGCTTCGATATCGCCTGTGTCCACGACGATCACGCTATGCTTGCGTAGCTGTTCCAGAAGATTCTGCGGCATGATTCCTCCCGCGAAGCTTTTAATGCCCGATTGCATGCGTCTGGCGCTTGTAGACCGAATCTTCCCGGCCAATCGTCCCAGCAAAAGCCTTCGATTCTATGAGCCAGAGGAGTTTTCTACCCCCTGCAACGCAGGAGAATAGTATTATCGATTGCAAACGATTGTCAATTCAAATTATCTCATAACCGGCCCTTGTTCGGATTCCCTGGAGCCTTCAGCCGTCACCTATTTCAGGCAGCATAGTCTCTCTGGATTCAGGGTAAGGCAGTGTCTTCGCAACTCCATCGTTTCGCTTGACTTGGAGTCCACCTGCGCCCCGTTCCGCCGAACTTCTTGACAGTGCTAATCAATCGTAATAGATTTCTCCTGCCTTTTAGTTCACGATTTTCGGGCCACTTCTCAACTCGTTCCTCTCAACAGTGGCCCGCACGTCAATCATGCACGCTTGCCCAGTTTCTTGATCGGTTTTGAGGAGAAATCACCATGCCTACCAGAAGAGAGTTTGTCACGGGTGCGGCGGCCGGCGTGGCCGCATGCGCTTTGGCGCCGCGCGCCTTCGGCAAGAAAATGGATCGCCCCCTCGGCGTGCAGCTTTACACCGTGCGCAGCCTGGTCGATAAGGACTTCTCCGGCGTCCTCGCCGCCATTCGCAAAATCGGCTATCGCACCGTGGAAACTTATGTAGCCGAGTACAAGATGTCCGCGAAGGATCTGCGCCAGTCCATTCTCGACGCGGGCCTCATCGCTCCCAGCGGCCACTTTGCCTACAACGATTTCGGCACGCGCATGGACTACGCCAAAGAGCTGGGCCTGGAGTGCGTGGTGTGTTCGTCGGTCCCGGGCACGGTGGGCAACTCTGCCGATGGCTTCAAGCAAGCGGCCGATCAATATAACGCGTGGGGCGAGCAAGCCAGGAAAATGGGACTGAAGTTCGGCTTTCACAACCACAACTCGGAGTTCAAGGCATACGGCGGCCTGACCGGCATCGACATACTCCTCCAGAACACCGATCCCGCACTTGTCTCGTGGCAGATGGACTGCTACTGGGTGGCGCAGGCCGGCTTCGATCCCGTCGAGATGCTCAAAAAGCACGGAAAGCGCATGCAGTCGCTGCACGTAAAGGACCGCAAGCCCAACTTCCCCACGTCCACCGACACGGGCCCCGGCTCCGCGCATTTCACTGAAGTCGGCACGGGCACGCTCGACTGGACCACGATCCTGCATCTCGCTGGTGAGGATCGTATTCCAAACATGTACGTCGAGCAGGACCAGACTGATCTCCCACCGCTCGAAAGCCTGCAAATCAGCTACACCAATCTCATCAAATTCCTGAACGCGTGATCTAATCCTCACCTCAGCACTTCCGTCAGTGATCGACCGATTGCTGACAGAAGGCCGGCATGCTGGCATGCGCCCAGCCGCAGGTCGTCCAAGGCGAATCCTGTTCTCCTTGGCCGCCGCGGCAGGACCGCGAACCACCGAATAAATCGCGCACCATTTTCTTTTCCCTGTAGGCTGATGCTTTTCGAGTAGAATTGAGCGAATTCTCGGATAGCTCGCTCTCTTTGTGACACTCCAGAAACTGTATGGAAGGGCCTGTTTCGGGCAAGCGGAATGGTTCAACTCGAGCTATTTCTATTCCCCGGAGAAGGTCAAAACCGATGAACCCTGTTTCGAGTGATCCCGTTGTAACGGACTCCGCCGGCTCTCCCATCAGCGCCGCACCGCGCGGTCGCCGCGGCTTCTGGGCGTTAATTGCCACGCAATCCCAGGGCGCATTCAGCGACAACATCCTGCGCAATCTGCTGCTCTCCATCGTCATCGGGATGAACTTGGCGCAGACCCAGCGCGAGACGTTCGTCTCGGTGGTCACTTTCCTGTTCTCAGTGCCGTTTCTGATCTTGAGCATGCCCGGCGGCTGGCTCGCAGACCGCTTCAGCAAGCGCCAGGTCACGATCTGGACCAAGGTCATGGAGTTCGGATCGATGCTGCTCGCGACAGCCGGCCTCGCGACGCACACGCTCGCGCTTTCGCTTGTCGCGCTCACGCTGGTCGCCAGTCAAGCGGCACTATTCGGCCCTTCGAAGTATGGTTTGCTTCCGGAGTTGTTGCCGGAGAAAAGCCTGTCGTGGGGCAACGGCGTCATCGAGCTTTACACGTTTCTCGCCATCATCCTGGGGACAGTTGCCGGCGCGTGGATGGGCGAGCATTTCGCCGCGAACGAGGTGTACGCCGGCTACGTGCTGCTTGGTCTCTCCGCGATCGGCTTCATCACCAGCCTCAGCGTCGACAAAGTTCCAGCCGCGGCGCCGGAAAAACCCTTCCGCATTAATATCGTCGGCGACCTCTGGGTGCAGATCGGGAAAATGCGCAAGGACAAGGCGCTGTTTCTCGCCGTGCTCGGCAACACCTATTTCTGGTTTCTTGGCTCTCTGCTCTTTTCCACCATCGTCATCTACGGGCCCGATGTGCTGCACGTCGGCCAGACCAAAACCGGCTACCTGAATGCCATGCTCGCTGTAGGCATCGGCATCGGCAGCATGGCCGCCGGATGGGTGAGCGACAACAAGATCGAGTACGGCTTGATTCCGCTCGGGTCCATCGGCATGACGTGCACCGGCCTCGCGCTCGGCATCACGCCGCATGGCATGGTCGGATCGGCAGTGCTACTCGGCATGTTGGGCTTCTGGGCCGGATTCTTCGCCGTGCCGGTCAACGCGCTCATCCAGCACAAGCCTGCGGACGAGGACAAGGGTGGCATCATCGCGGCCGCCAACTTGCTCTCCTTCGTAGGCATCGCACTTTCCTCCGTCGTCTACTTCGTCTTTACCGAATACGTCCACCTCGAACCGCAAGGCGTCATCGTCGCCGCGTCCTGCATCACCGCCCTCGCCACGGTCTACGTTCTCTATCTGCTCCCTGAGTGGTTCGGCCGATTGATTCTTTTCTTCGCCACGCGCACCGTCTATCGCGTGCATGTGATCGGTCGCGATAATTTCCCCGAAAAAACCGGCGCCCTTCTGGTGTGCAACCACATGTCACTCGTCGATGTCGCGCTCCTCATCGCAGCGACTGATCGCCCCATCCGCTTCATCATGTACCAGGGCATTTACGACCAACCCCTCATCAAACCTTTCGCCAAAATGGCGAAGGCCATCCCGATTTCGAGCGAGCTACATCCGCGCGAGATGCTGCACTCGCTCCACGTAGCCAGCGACGCATTGCGCAACAACGAAATCGTCTGCATCTTCGCCGAAGGGCAGATCACGCGCACTGGCCAGATGCTTCCCTTCCGCCGCGGCCTGGAGCGCATCATGAAGGACATTGCGGTGCCCATCATTCCGGTGAACCTCGATGGCGTGTGGGGCAGCATCTTCAGCTTTGCCCGCGGACGTTTCTTGTGGAAGGTGCCGCATCACATTCCCTATGACGTCACGGTGAGCTTCGGCAATCCCATGCCGCCCGCGTCCACGGCCATCGAAGTCCGTGCGGCAGTGCAGGAATTGCAGGCCGTCGCTTTTGAAACGCGCAAGCCGCACATGAAGACTCTCGACCGCGCCTTTGTGCACACGGCCCGCCTGCATCCGCGACAGTTCTTCATGGCCGATGGCAAAACGCCGCGCGTCTCCTTCGCATCGGCGCTCGGCAAGACCATCTTTATCGCGCGCCGGTTGCGGCATCAAGTTGGCGACCAGCCCATGATCGGCATGTTGATTCCCCCCAGCGTCGGCGGCGCACTCGCCAACTACGCGCTCATGCTCGCGGGCCGCGTGCCGGTCAATCTCAACTACACCGCGTCCAACGAAATCATTGCCAGCTGCGCTCAACAGTGCGGCATCGATGTGGTCATCACATCCAAGGCGTTCCTCGAGCGCCTTCCCAACCTGGCCATCCCGGGACGGACCGTGCTGATCGAAGACGCCCTCGCCGCGCCGCGCATGAGTGAGAAGCTGGCCGCGCTGGCGCTGGCGTGGCTCATGCCTACCGGATTACTCAAGCGCGTACTCGGCGCACAAAGAACCCCACGCAGGGATCCTACGGGCGAGCACGCTCCTACTGCGAGCGATCAGCGAGCGGCTGCCCCACGCAGTGGCCGCGCCGCACAAATGGATCAGCTGGCCACTGTCATATTCTCCAGCGGCAGCACCGGCGATCCCAAGGGCGTCATGCTCACGCATTTCAACATCAAGGCGAACATCAGCCAGGTCTGCCAGGTCTTCATGCTCGGCGGCCGCGACAAAATTCTCGGCATCCTGCCCTTCTTTCATTCCTTCGGATTCACCGCCGGGCTCTGGCTGCCCGCCGTGCACGGTGTGGGCGTGGTCTTTCATCCCAATCCACTCGACGCGCAGGTTATCGGTGCGCTGGTTGAGAAGTACCAGGTCACATTCCTCGTCGCTACGCCCACGTTCTTGCAAGCCTACATGCGCCGCTGCAAGCCCGAGAGCTTTGGCTCATTGCAATACGTACTCGTGGGCGCGGAGAAGCTCCAGGAGCGCGTCGCGCTCGCCTTCGAGGACCAGTTCGGCATCCGTCCGCTGGAGGGCTACGGATGCACGGAGTGCTCGCCGATCGTCGCGGTGAATGGCAAGGATTTTCGCGCTCCGGGATTCCGCCAGGTGGCTGCCAAGCGCGGCAAAATCGGCCACCCGCTCCCCGGCGTCTGCGTCAAAATCGTCGACATCGACACCGGCCAGCCCGTCGTGCCGGGAACCGCGGGCATGCTGCTCGTCAAAGGCCCGAACGTGATGCGCGGCTACCTGGGCAAGCCGGAGAAGACGGCGGAAGTGTTGCACGACGGCTGGTACACCACGGGCGACATCGCCACCATGGAGGAGGACGGCTTCCTCGCCATCACCGATCGCCTCTCGCGCTTCAGCAAGATTGGCGGCGAGATGGTACCGCACATTCTCATTGAAGAAAAGCTGCACGAGCTGGCCGACTCCACCGAGCAGGTCTTCGCCGTCACCGCGGTGCCCGACGAGAAAAAAGGCGAACGCATCGTCGTCGTTCACACGCTGACCGCAGCACAATTGGCGCCGGTCCTCGAAAAGTTCGCGCAGTGCGACCTGCCCGCCCTATGGAAACCAAAACCCAGCCAGTTCGTTCACGTCGACGCCATCCCGGTGCTCGGCACAGGCAAAATGGATCTGCGCGGCATCAAGGCCCTCGCAGCGGCCCTGTCGACCCCGGTCGAAGCCGCCAGCGAACCCGACAGTCAGGTTTGACCTCAATCGAAGCACAACCGGCATTTACTCGTAGCGCAGAGCCTCGATCGGGTCAAGATTCGCCGCGCGGACGGCGGGAATCATACCGCTCACAAGCCCGGTGACGACGAGGATGACCGTGGCAATGGCGATTGAGCCGGGGGTGATGATGAGACGGATGTCGGCGTCCGATGCATTTTGCGCAATTTCACTGTAGAACGGAATGCGCCCGACCGTGAAAGAAATCAGGAAGGCAAGCGCAATTCCGCACACTCCGCCGACGCCCGTAATGGTGAGCGCTTCAGCAAGGAATTGCACCAGGATCTGGCCGCGGCGCGCACCCAGCGCTTTTTCAATGCCGATTTCGCGCGTGCGCTGCTGCACGGCCACCAGCATAATGTTCATCAGGCCAATGCCGGCGATGCCCAGGGTAAGCGCGCCCACCATAGAGAGCAGCACCTGCAACGCGACAGACAGGATGCGGAATTGCGACAACTGCGTCATCAGGTTGGCTACAAACATTGCGTTGTGGTCGGTGGGCGTAAAGTGATGCGCCGCGGCCATGGTGGCGCGCAAGGACTTTTCGATCTGTAAGTGGTCGCCGCGATAGCTGAACCAGATACCGTCGAGATAATGCGTATCTTTGAGATCGCTCATGGTGCTGAAGGGGATATAGATGATGCGATTGCGATTGTCGTCGCCGCCTTCCTGCATCTTGGGTTTGAGCACGCCGATCACGGTGAAGATCACGCCGTTCAGGCGGATGCTTTCGCCCACCGTCCACTCGCCGGAGAAGAGCTTGGTTTTGGCCTCAGAGCCAATCACGCAGACGTGGGCTCGCTGCTCCTCTTCTTCGCCGCTGAAAAAGCGGCCCGCACCGGTATCGAGCTTGAATATGTCCTGGAACACCGGGCGGACGCCGTCGACCTCCCACGTGTACGTGTGCAGGTCGTTTTGGACGGTGGCATTGATCCATTCGTTCGGCGAGATACGGTAGACGCCGGCAACGCTGTCGGCGACGCGGTCCACATCGTCGAGGGTGAACTGCACTTTAACCCCGGCCTTGTCGCCACCTGCCTGCTGGCTGGTACGGCCGGGAAAGAAGCCGATGGTTTCCGTGCCCCACTGCGCAAAGATGGCCTCGATGGCTTTGCTGAATCCGGCGCCGTAGCCCAGCAGCACCACCACTGTGGCGATGCCCCACGCCATGCCCACCATCGTGATGGCGGTGCGGCGCCAGTTATAGAGCATCGCCTCCCAGGCTTGCGCCAGAATGTCTCTCAGCATCGCCGCAACTTCCTCTCAGCGTAGTGCACCAAAATGCTGCCTCGTTCCCTTATTCCCTTGGTCCCTGTGTTATTCCCTGCGCAGCGCCTCAATCGGATCGAGAGCCGCGGCTTTGCTGGCAGGATAGAGCCCGGCCACGATGCCGCAGATGGCCAGCGACCCCACAGCCAGAGCAGCGGACCAGGGCACCAGGCGAGGCGGGTCCCAGCCCGGCATCTTGCCCGTGAGCGCCTCTTGAAGCAATGCCATAAACGCCCCAGACAGGACCACGCCAATGAGGCCGCTGATGCCCGTGAGCAGCAGTCCTTCCCAGAAAAATTGCGCCAGGATGCTGCCCCGCGTAGCTCCCACCGCCTTCATCACGCCGATCTCATGCGTCCTTTCCGTCACTGAAACCAGCATGATGTTAATGATCCCCACCGCTCCCAGGCCCAGCGTCACGAGACCGACACTGCCAAGAAAAAAATCCATGGCATCGAAGATCGCGGCAATCGTCTGCTCGGTGTGGATGGTGTTCCACTCCTCGAAGGCATCGGTGAGCGAGGGGTCGAAGCCGTGGCGCTCGGCTATGACGCGATGCACCGCTGCCACCGCAGCTGTCTCGTCGCCTTTTATCGCAGGCTGATACTGGATCGAGCTCAGCGCATCGCGCGCCACGTTGTCGCCCTTCATGGCGAACAGTTCCATCATTGTGGTCTGCGGAATGTAGATCTTTTGATTTTCGCTGTCGTTGTTGCCATGGCTTACCGGCGCGGCGCGGCCCACTACGGTAAACGCGATGTCGTTGATGGTGATGGTTTCGCCCATCATCGGGTGGCCGAGTGACAGCAGCAGAGCATTCTTCGATCCCAGCACCACCACGCGCCGCCGCTCGGCGATATCGGTTGCGTCGATGAAGCGCCCTTCGGCGATGGGCAGAAAACGAACCTCAGAATAATTTGGCTCCACGCCCAACACCTGTCCCGAAGTGTTCGCGTAGCCACTCACCTGGTAGAGATCGTTGCGACTCAAGTAGCCCGTGACAGCGCGCAGCTCTGTCAGCTGGCGCATGGCGGCTTCGTCTCCTACAGTGAGTTGATAGGGCCGCATGCCCGTGTGCTGATTCGGCAGCGCGGGAATGGTTCCGTCCCACATCATCACCAGGTCGTTGCCGAACGTGGCCAACTGCTTATGCTGTCCGCTGCGAAAGCCTTCGCCCAACCCTACCAGCACCAGCAGCGAGCCCACGCCCCAGGCAATACCGAACATGGTGAGAAAGCTCCGCAGCTTATTCGCCATGATGGCGCGGAAAACCTGCCCGAGCGTGTCGAAAAAACTGGTCATAAACCTTTGACGATCCGGAATTCCCTGTCGTGACTCTTCGCGAGCCCCACGGGAGGATGATACGCCGCAGCCGGTACGCCAGTTCCCTGCAAACCGGCACGAGACCCCAGCGGCTCCGGCTGAAAGCTACGGAACCAGCGCCCCTCGATTTGCGTACTGAAGCTCATTGGGTTACAACGGTGGCAGCGCATCGTCTGAACTCTTGATTGTTTCATCTTCCATCTGCGCCCGCCGGGAGAGCCGTCGGGCCCTGTTTGAGCGGTTTGCTCGCCGGGGTGAAGAGCCGCTCTCTCTTCGAAATCCTGGGAGGCCCGCATGGCCGCATCGCGAAAAAGTAAAAAGCTTTGGATCATCCTCAGTTCTTTATTTGCCATCCTTCTCATCGTAGCGGTGGTCTTTCTTGTGCACCTCGCCAAAGGCGACCCCATTGACCCGAATAGGATCGCCAAGGTCACTCGCGGCGATGTGGCGCGCTCGGTCGTCGCCACCGGTGATATCCAACCCATCACCAAGGTCGAAGTAAAGTCGAAGGCCTCCGGCATCGTGCAGAAGCTCTACGTCGACATCAACGACCGCGTAAGCAAGGGCCAGCAGTTGGCGCAGCTCGATCAGCAGGAGATTCAAGCCCAGGTGGACGCGCAGCGCGCACAACTTGCAAGCGCTGAAGCCAACGTGACTACTTACGAGGCCAATATCGAGCAGGACAAAGTGAACGCCGCCGCTCCCGACCTGCCCATGTACAAGGCCACGCTCGACCGCAACGTGGAAATGAACAAGGAAGGCATCGTCAGCCACCAGACTCTGGACGACGCGAACCGCGATTATCTCGCTGCGCTCACCCGCCGCAACTCCGCCCAGGCGCAAGTCGGCGTGGATACCGCCAAGCTGAAGCAGGCGCGCGCTCAGGTGCTACAAAGCCAGGCCAGCCTCAAGCAGCTCGAGGAGCAGCTCGGCTACACCACAATCGTCGCGCCCATGGATGGCGTGATCCTCTCGCGCGACGTCGAAATGGGCGATGCCGTTAGTTCCATCCTGGTTCTCGGCTCAACCGCTACGCTCGTCATGACCGAGGGCGATACCTCAGAGGTTTATGTGCAGGGCAAAGTGGACGAGGCAGATATCGCCCACGTCTACATGGGCCAGCCCGCGCGCATCAAAGTGGAAAGCTTCCGCGATCGCACGTTCAACGGCAAGGTAACCAAGATCGCTCCGATGGGCGTGCAAAAAGATAACGTCACCACCTTCGAGGTCCGCGTCTCCATTAACAATCCAGGCGGCGAGCTGAAGGCCAACATGACCGCCAACGCCGAAATTCTCCTCGATGAGCACAAGGGCGTCCTCACCATCCCGGAAAACGCCGTGCTCTACGACAACCAAAAGAATGCCTCGGTCCAGATTCCCGACAAACATCAGAAAGAGGGCTTCCGCAAGATCCCGGTCACCGTCGGGCTCTCCAACGGATCCGTCACCGAAATCATCTCCGGCCTCAAAGAAGGCGACCAGGTTGTGCTGCAGCAATGATGTCTGGATGGCGGACGGCGCAGGACTCGAACCTGAGGCGCTTTCGCGGCATACTCGGGCGCGAGGAATTGCGGCGCCCGGAGCAAGCCCTCCTCCGCGCAAGCTACGGCGCGACGGCCTTCGCCTTTCAAATGGCTTGCCGAGCCGAAGCCTGCGCAGCAGGCGAAGGCTGGTGGGCGGTGCAGGACTCGAACCTGCGACCTCCTGCGTGTGAAGCAGGCGCTCTAACCAACTGAGCTAACCGCCCGGAAAAGGCTTTGGGAGGGGTTGCAGTCACCGTCCCGGCCGGGAAAAACTCCCGATTCCCGAGGGGCGCTGCCTGCCGGGAAATGCTTGCCCCGTTTCCGGCTTTACCCGATACCGGCCTTCCCTGAAACCGGCCTGAAAACCGGCCAGGAAACCAGTTTGAAACCCCTGCCATAGGAAGGTCGCCCGAGAAGGCGTTCCGTAGGGTAGAGTAACACCAGCAGAGCTTTGCGTCCAAATCCGGCGCCAAGTTGGTGTGCGGTTTGCCCTTTCGTGCCACGAAGTTACACCCAGGGGGTTGGACGGGAAACCGGGTATGTTCAGGAGAGCGCGTTCAATCCGCCAGAAAAGCGAGCTCCCCATGGATGGGGAAGCCGTGCTCGGCCCTCTTTCCGGCCTGGCAGGCACCCGATTGTCTCCCCCGTTTGCGGGCCGAAAAGGCCAGGTTTCCGCGTTTTCCATGGGCGAGGGCCCAAACCCCACAGAGGACGACCAGGAAATTGGAAATTCCGGGGAAGAAACCGGTTCCGGAGCGCAACCTTCAGGCACGAATCGGGTTCCAGAAGATATGGCAACGATGGTCCTTAACGGTCCTGCCTTGGGTGCCGGTTCGGCTTTGAAGCCGGGCGCGGCTCCTGACCCGAACATGGGCGTTCGGGAGGGACTGGACCCCGCCAGCGACGCGGCCATTATGCTCCGCGTGGCCGAGGGGGACGAGGCTGGCTTTACATACCTGGCGCAAAAATACCACCGGCCGATGATTCATTTCCTCTACCGGATGGTGAACAACCAGGCCATTGCCGAAGAGTTAGCCCAGGAAGTGTTTTTACGCGTCTATCGTGCCAGGAGCAGTTACCGGGCCGAAGCCAGGTTTACCACGTGGCTTTACCGCATCGCGACCAACCTGGCCGTAAACTACGCGCGCGACACCAAGCACGAACGGACCGCGCAAACGGTGTACCTGGACCAGCCCGATGAGGAGACCGGTACGTCTCCGGATCTGGCCGACGACGAGCCTTCGGCGGAAGAACAGCTGCTGCGCAATGAGCGCATGGCCGCGATCCGCCTGCATGTGATGGCGCTGCCAGAGCGGCAGCGCATGGCAGTGCTGATGCACAAGTACCAGGGAATGGACTATCGGCAGATCGGCGAGGTGCTCAAGCTGAGCGAGTCGGCAACCAAGTCGCTCCTCTTCCGCGCCTACCAGACGCTGCGGGAAAAGTTGAAGGATTTTGTTTGATTGGAAGGCGGAAAGAAGCCGGAACCAACCGGCAGAGAGCGGGGTAGCAAGCCATGGAACATACAAAGACGAATTGCAAGATGGTGGACGAGAATCTGGCCGATCTGCTGCTCGACACCCGTGCAGTACCTGCCAAGGTCCATGCGCATGTTGCCGAGTGCGGCGACTGCCAGGCGGAGCTTGCGAAGCTGCAGGCCGCGATGCAGTTGCTGGACACCTGGGAAGCACCCGAGCCGAGCCCTTACTTTCTCACGCGGCTTGGCGCCCGGATGCGGGAAGAGCGCGAAGCCGCGCCGGCCGGTTGGCTGGCTCGCGGCGTCGCGCGCATCCGCGCCAGCATCGCGTATGGCCCAGGCCTGCACGCGCGTCCTCTGGCCGCCATGGCGTTGACCGCTGTGCTGCTGCTGGGTGGAGGCACCTATCTTGGCGTTACCGACTGGATGCAGCCCGTGCAGCCCACCCCGCTTGCTGCCACGGTGCACGATCTGCAAACCCTCGATAGCAATGCTCAAGTGCTGGACCAGATGGAAACTCTCTCCAGCAACCAGGGCGGAGACTGATTTTTTTGAGATGTGGGCTTAAGGCTAGGAGAACGAATTGTGAACTGGACCTGGAACGCGAACGGAATGCGTCGGGCGGCGATTATCGCCGCTGCGGTCCTGGTTCTCTGTCTGCACGCGGCTAGCCTGCAGAGTCAACGTCGCGCAGCATTCCGCTCCGGTCCTGCCATGCGGGCAGGCTTCGGTCAGAACCAGCCACGTGCAGCCAGGCAGCAGAGCGCTCCCCGCCAGGCCCAGAATCCGCCGCGCGGCAACCAGAACCAGCAACGGCAATACCAGAATCAACAGCGGCCGTATCAGAACCAACAGAGACCGTACCAAGGTCAGCAGCCGCAGTACCAGAACCAGCAGCGGCCCTATCAGCAAAATCCGCAATATAACGGCGGCCAGCGTCCCGCATACGGGCAAAATGGCGGCGCGTATGGCGGAGTGCGATCCGGAGGCGTTTATCCGGGCGCTGCTCCTCCAGGACATCTCGGCGACTTTCTGAATCAGCACCGGGGACTTCCTGTCGAACAGCAGGAGCGGATGCTGCGCAGCGATCCCAGCTTCAACCGCTTGCCTCCGGCAACCCAGCAGCGGCTCGTCCAGCAGTTGCACCAGTTGAACCAGATGCCGGAGCAGCAACGCGATCGCCGTTTGGCCCGCAGCGAGATGCTGGAGCGCATGTCACCGCAGGAGCAGATGCAAGTGCGCCAGGCTGGCCGCAGCTATCAAGCGCTGCCGCCCGGACGTCAGGAGATGGTGAAGCAGGCCTTCCGCGATCTGAGTTCCGTGCCCCTCGATCAGCGCGACACCGTGCTCAACTCCGCGCGCTACCAGAGCACCTTTTCGCCGTATGAACGCAATATTCTGTCGAATCTGCTGCGCGCCGAGCCCTACGATCCGCCGCGCTAAGGGAACTCCAATGAGCATTGCCGGGGCTCGCCAGGGAACCTGCGGTACCCATCGTTGTGACTCGTCCGAAGCCCAAGACCTAGGCTGAATCCACTTAGAGTACAATTGCACAGTTCAGCGAACCACAACGGAAACTTCGCTTAGGTCGCGAGATGGCATTCGAGACTTATTATTCGCTTTTGGAGACCTCCGAGGGTGCTTCAGCCGCGGAGATCAAGGCTGCCTACCTCCGTCTGATTCGCGAAGTTCATCCTGACCGGCTCGCAAATGCCCCGGCCTATTGGCAGCGCCAGGCTGAGGAGAGAACCAAAGAGATCAACGAGGCCTATAGGATCCTTTCTGACTGCGAGAGGCGTCGCACCTACGACGCGCAACTCGCTGCGCAACGGAGATCATCAGAAACGCGGGGCAAGCAAACTGCTGCGCCGCGACCTCAATACAAGTCAGGTGCTGGCACGAGTTCGACACAAACACCCCGACCCGCATCCGAGCAGGACAAGGCTCCTCGGAATCCCACCACGACCCCGAAGGAACCCTCGCAGTTCTGGAGCCGACCATCTGCCCCTCGGCTGGAAGCCGGCCAGCGACTATTTTTCACCTTCATTGGGTGCCTTTTTGCATTTGGTGCGACGAGGGCGTTTTGGGAAGGATCGTCTATTGGGGATGACATACTCCCGTCAATCTTGGCTGCGACCTTTCTCTTTGGGATTGCATGTCTTTATCGCCGCCAAATACAGCGCGCGTTTCTTGCTCTGCGCATAGCGCGACCACGCCAACAGCTTTGGGCGACGGTTGGCGCAATCCTGATTGTCCTCCTTGCCGGAAAAATCGCGAGCATGGAAGGACAAAGCACCACTATTGGAAATCAACCGGCTGGCCCCATCGGAGGACCAGACACTCGCAGCGCACCCGGGTCGACGGGGACAAACCCGCAAGAGGTTCCTACATCCGCAACGGAGAGCGCTGCCCCCTACAGCTTGGCAAATGGCACCGAACTCAGAAGACGCGTCAATATGATCGGACGTGGGGAATTCACTGTGCAAAACGGAAGCACCGAAGATGCAGTTGTCATTGTCGTAGGCGCCGCCAACAGCAGACCTATCAGAAGTTTCTATGTCTGCGCCGGGATGGATTTTACGGAAAAGAGAATTCCGCCAGGAAACTATCAGGTGTATTTTTTCAGTGGGTCCGATTGGAACCCAAGTCTTCGGACATTCAATCGAGACGTCAGCTATATGCAATTCGGCAAAACGCTCGAGTACTCCGAGACGACACACCAAGAGGGCGACCACATCCAATATTTCTACGACAAGCTGGAAATTACGCTCCAACCCGTGCCTGGAGGAAACGTGTCGAGTTCGCCAGCTTACAAGGCGACTGTCGAACAATTCCTAGATCAGCCGGA
>JBEKEP010000064.1:0-24634 GCA_050013775.1 Occallatibacter sp.
ATTGCGAAGATCGACGAGCAGCGGCGGAACGACAAGGACCTGCACCGCACCCTGAGCAAGCTGCAGGACGTGCTGAACTGCTAAGTGCAGTCGTTAGTGACTAGAAGCTGGCGCGGAAGACCTTCACCGGCAGAGTTGAAAAAGCCCCTCGATCCAATGGCGAGGGGCTTTTGCTTGGAGCATCTTCTCAAATCTGCCAGGAACATTTCTCTTGAACGCCGCGTCTAAACCACCAGTACTTTCCGGAAAGAAGGGTGTGATGAGGCTCCGCGTACTCGCAATTGCGTTTTGCGTCGTTTCCGCCCTGCGCGCGGTAGCGCAAACTCCGATGGAAATCCAGCCGGTGAAAGAGCTGACGCCGACCGGCACGCTGGCCACCTGTTCCTACAAGCCGACGGAGGTGGAAGCGCCGCATTTTGCCCGGCCGAGCAATGCTGAGAAGACCAATGGAGACATGCTTCACGGCTATTCGATCCACGGTAAGACTGGAAGTTACGTGGCGTGGTTCGGGATCGTGCGCGGCATTACGCCGCCGGCGGAAAGCGGCGGTGAAGTGACGCTGCTTGTGGAGCACAAGTACTTCGACGGCGAGACCGACTGCCACATCATGCTGGTGCAGTGGACCGGAGGCGGGGATTTTACGGCCAAATTGGCCAAATTGAAAGTGAACTCCGCGGCGATTCCGGCACTGTCGCTGGTGCGCGTTTACGGCACCGTGACCGGCGAGAAGCTTAGCGTGCCCGAGGTGCGTGTGGACTACATCCGGGTGTGGCCGTGGCGAACCTTCACCTTCATGGACCTGATGGGAAACGATCACACCAATCCGAGATGGAAAAAGATCTCCCAGGTGAGCGGCCCGGATGTTTACAACCCCTATCCCCAAAATGACTACTACTTCACGCTGCTGGGCGATCCGGCGGATTTTGGATTGAATTTGCGGCCGGAGTGAGAAGAACAGGGTCCAAGGGACCAAGGGAACGATAAGGCAGAAGCCAAGGAGCTAGAGCCGTGATCGTTGCAGATTAAAGCTTGTGCTCGAGCAGCGCGGCGGCGAAAACCGCGATGTACATGATTGCCAGGACGATCCAAAACGTATATGTAGGAACTTTCTTGGGTCCGGACGCGGTGCGGGGTTTCAGCCAGACAATAACCGCCGCACAAGGCGGGAGCAGAATGAGGACCCAGACAATGGAATGCATGGCGGCTCCTGAACAGATCCCTCGATCGATTCTATCCAATCCAAGACACTCCTGCTGCACGAAATCTGTTGCTTCCACGAAGGATCGAATTCAGTCATGGGGTTTTATCATGGAGCCGACGCTGGTTGCATCTTCGCGCTGCACGATGCATTCTAGTGCGCATGGAATACAGACTTCTGGGAGGCTCCGGCCTCAAAGTTTCCGCACTGAGTTTTGGCACCGCGACCTTTGGCGGGGCCAATGAGTTTTTCAAGGGCTTTGGCGAAACCGAGGTCGAAGAGGCGCGGCGCCTGATCGACATTTGCTTCGAAGCAGGGGTGAACCTGTTTGATACCGCCGATGGCTACTCCGACGGTCGCTCGGAAGAGATCCTGGGCAAGGCGCTCGCGGGCAAGCGCGATCGGGCGCTCATTTCTACTAAATCAGGATTTCCGTCGGGCCCGGGACCGAACGATGAGGGCTCCTCGCGCTACCATCTGCGGGGCGCGCTCGAGGGCAGTTTGCGGCGGCTAGGCACCGACTACGTGGATATCTATCACCTGCACGCCTTCGACGCGCTGACGCCGATTGAGGAAGTACAGGAGACGCTCAACGAGTTTGTGCGCGAGGGCAAGGTGCGCTATATCGGCTGCTCAAATTTTTCCGGCTGGCACCTGATGAAGTCGCTGGCGATGGCCGACCGCTACGGCTGGACGCGCTTTGTGGCGCATCAGGTGTACTACTCGTTGCTGGGCCGCGAATACGAGTGGGAATTGATGCCGCTGGGGCTGGACCAGAAAGTAGGAGCGCTGATCTGGAGCCCTCTTGGATGGGGACGCCTGACGGGCAAGATTCGCCGCGGGCAGCCGCTGCCCAAATTGAGCCGCCTGCATACGATCGCTGATGCCGGGCCGAGTGTGCCTGAGGAACATTTGTACAAAGTCGTCGATGCCCTGGACGCAGCCGCAGCAGAAACCGGAAAGACCGTGCCGCAGGTTGCGCTCAACTGGCTCCTGCAACGGCCGACGATCTCGTCCGTGATTATTGGCGCACGCAACGAGGAACAGCTGCGCCAGAACCTCGGAGCCGCGGGATGGAATCTGACTCGAGTGCAAGTGGCGGCGCTCGATAAAGCAAGCGCTGTCGAGCCCGTGTATCCCTACTGGCACCAGCGCAAATTCTTCTCGGGACGGAATCCACTGTCAGTATAAGAACTGTGAACCCTGCGCCGCCTACTCACTGTTGACTGCCTTCGTGTTCCAAGTGTGTCTTGAATTCGTGATGGTGGTGTCGGCGAACGACGTTGTGGCCGATGAGCCATCCGATTGAACTGCCCACGAGCACATCGGAGGGAAAGTGCTGCTGCCCCATCACGCGCGTGAGGCTGACGCTGATTGCCGCGGAGTAGAGCGCGAATTGTATCCAGGGCGCAGGGTACTCGGTGGCAAGTGCGGATGCGGCGGACCAGGCAACGAGACTGTGCTCGGACGGAAAAGATGAATTGAAGCCTGCGTTGGTCTGGAAGAAATGCCCCTGCGCATTATCGGTATTGGGCCGTTCACGCATGAAAACGAGTTTGAACACCTCTCCAACCACTAGTCCATCCACCATCGACTGGCCGGTGAGAATGCCGGCCTGACGCGCGTGTTCGTTCTGGTGAGCGCGGCCAAAGCCGTAAACAGCAGCAGGGACGGCGATCCAGCCGCCGATGAGCACATTGGATGTGTTGATGCTCGCTTGATTGAACGAGGGATCGCGCGAGACGACTTGGTTCATGGTGTGCTGATCGGTAGCGAAGGCAACTCCGGCCGCCGCGGCCAGAGGCAAGAGCCATCGGAGGTCGCGCGTGCGGACGTGGGCGGGGCCGCTCCAGATGGCTCCCTGATCGTGCAGCAGATTACACGGTATATTGCGGACCGTCACCTCGTCGGGAGTGGAAGGTTGCGGCATGGGCGCATCGGGAAGCGCGGCGGAGACGGTGTTCGCAGGACTTGCCGCCGGCGCCTGCGCAGGCGCGAGCACGCAAGAGATCAGCGCAAGGGCCGCGATCAGGAAGAGACGCGCGGCGATAGGCCACTCGGTTTGCGGACGAAGTCGAAACGTGTCTTTCGTCATAGACTTTCGAACGGAGATTTTGGGGAGCCAAATTTATATAATCGGACTCTTTTATGCTGGCAAATGTCAACGGAATTGAGATCGATTCTCAATTATTTCCGCGAAGAGGCCGACGTCGTTATCCTCGGTGGGCTTGCGTGCGTGATGTGACGCTACGGCCTAGAGAATCCGCGGGGGTTCGTTGAGGTAAATCTCCACGTAGTCCAGATAGTTCTGCGCGTATTCGCGGATCAGTTCGTGGTCCTTGTCAGTGATTTCGCGGCGGAGCTTGGCGGGAACTCCAGCCCAGAGCGTACGCGGAGGAACGACGGTATTCTCAGGCACCACGGAGCCGGCAGCGATGATGCAGCCCTCGCCGATGCGGCTGTTGTTGAGGACGCGCGCGCCCATGCCAATGACGCACATGTCTTCCACGACGCATCCGTGGACGGTGGCATTGTGGCCGATGGTGACCCAGTCGCCCACGATGACGGGATAGCGGTTGCGCTGGCCGTGCAGGACGCTGCAGTCCTGCACGTTGGAGCAGGCACCGACGCGGATGGAATTCACGTCCCCGCGCAGCACGGCGTTCATCCAGACCGAGGAGCGCTCGCCCAGCACTACGTCGCCGAGGATCTGCGCCGAGACATCGATGTAGCAACTGGAGGGGATCTGGGGTGAGTGACCCCGATAGGTTCGAATCATAAAGGGCTCTTGTGCGACCTCTCTTGAAATTCTAGATGTCTCCAGCGACCCCATGGGTTGATTTGCCCTGGCGCGGGATGCCCGGACATGACGGTAACAGCAAAGGAACGATTCGAGCACTTTGGACTCACTTCTTGACATCGCCGACACAGTGCTAGTTGGCTTTTTCTTGAGGAAAAAGCCACTTAGCCTCACAGATCCAGTTCAGCAGAATCGAAAGCGCTGTAACCAGCCCGTTGCGTGAAACCCACAGAAAAAGAACATCTTGGTTACGGATCAAAACTCGGTTATCATCAAAGGAGCCTTACTGGCAGGTTTGGAGGTGGAAGTTTTGGCTGAGGTTCGCGTACAAGAAGGCGAACCGCTGGAAAATGCGCTGCGCCGGTTTAAGCGGAAGGTACAGACGGAGGACATTATCAAGGAAGTCAAGCGTCACTCCTACTACCTGAAGCCCGGTGAGAAGCGTCGCGTCAAGGCAGCCCTTGCGCGCAAGCGGAATCGCAAAAAGGCTCGTAAAGAGCAGGATTGAATTCATCACCCGCCGCGAGATCGACCGTTCAGGCGGCTTTCGAGAGAAACAGACGAAAGCCGCAAAACGCCGAAAGAAGACTGGAACGGCACGGCGCGGCGGCTGCTACAAACTGTAGCGTTTCTCCAGTTTCTGTCGACCAAAGCCGTAGCGGCTGCATGACCGGTTCCCACCCCAGGGGCCACGCCGCATTACGCTGCAAACCTGCAGGAACCAGAGAAACGCGAATGGCCGCTGAGCACGCAATGAGCGTGCAGGTTCTAATCTGCCCTGACTGCCGGGCAGAAATTTATATACCGCTCAACTTTTCGTGCGGTCCGGGCCCTCGTTGTGCCACCAGAAAGAGGACAGGGAACCGAGACCGGCAAGTTTTTTGATTGAGCCGTGACCGATTTCGGTGTGATTCCCTGCGAGGCAAGCAGGCCATGGAATTCACCGATAGATCTCTGAAGTGCGTCGACTGTGGCGCCGAGTTTGTTTTTACTGCCGGCGAGCAGCTCTTTTTTCACGATAAACAATTCAAGAACGACCCCAAACACTGCAAGCAGTGCAAGGCGAAGCGCGCGCGCGGTACCCAGCGGGTCCGGCCCGAGACGCGCACGACGTGCTCAGAATGCAGTGCGGAGACCACCGTTCCCTTTAAGCCTACACAGGGCAGGCCTGTGCTGTGCCGCTCGTGCTTTCAGAAGCAGCAGGCGAATCCGCCCTCGCCCCCCGCGCCTGAGCCGAGCGTAGCGGATGACTAGAGCACCGCTGGGCTAAACAGAATATCGCCTCTGAACTTCGAGGGGAAGCCGGCGCTGCGCACCAGTGTCGCCAGTTGCGCCCAATGGCGCTGGCTGTGAAACAAAGTGTGCACGGCAATCTTTCTCCGGGAGACGGTTCGCTGCTCCGGAGGCACCCAATCGAAATCGAGCACGAATGGTTCGCTCCAGGTGTTTTCCGGCGCGGCGAGCAGGTCGCGGAAAATGGCGGCGGCCTGGCGGTGCAGGTCAAAGAGCACGTCGAGCGGTCCGGAGGGCAACTTCTCCCTGTTGGCTACAGGTAGGCCAGCGAGACGCTGACTCCAACGCAGTTCCGCTCCCCAGATATGGCGCACAAATCCCTGCACGGTGGCCGTGCCGCCGATGTCGCAAGGCAGCTCGAGCAGCGGAGGATTAATTTCGAGGTGCGTCTTCCAATAAGCGGCCGATTGCTCGTTCCAGGCCAGCAGCTCCTCCAGCGAGATGCCGACGGTCATGATTTATCCCCTAATGCGCGGTGTCCAATATCGCGCCGATAGTACATGCCGTCAAAATGAATCTCTGCCATGGCCTGGTAGGCGCGAGCCAGCGCTTCGGCGAGCGAGTCCGCAGCGGCGGTAACGCCCAGCACGCGGCCGCCGGCGGTGAGAGTTTGCCCGTTCTTGAGCGCCGTGCCCGCGTGGAAGACCTCGACGCCGGGAACCTGGGCCGCGGCAGCGAGGCCGGTGATGGGTAGACCGGTTGTGTAGCTGCCCGGATAGCCGCCGGAACTGGCCACCACGCATGCCGACGCGCCGCAGGACCAGCGCAGCGGCGTCTCGGCCAGGCGGCCGTCAACGCACGCCTCGAGCGCGTCGACCAGATCGCTTTCGAGGCGAACCACAATGGCCTGGGTTTCTGGATCGCCAAAACGCGCATTGAATTCGAGCACCTGCGGCCCGCGCGCCGTCATCATCAGCCCGCAATAAAGCACGCCGGAAAAGGGTGTACCCTCCTCGGCCATGCCTGCGACTGTGGGCTCGGCAATGTGGTGCAGAATCCACTCCGACATGGCGGGATCGAGCAGCGTATCGGTGGAGTAGACGCCCATGCCGCCGGTGTTGGGGCCCGTGTCGCCCTCGCCGATGCGCTTGTGATCCTGCGCCGGCAGGAGCGGCGTCACGTGCTTGCCGTCGCTAAGGCAGAGAAAGCTGACCTCGTCGCCCTCGAGAAATTCTTCAATCACGATCTGCTGCGCAGCCTCGCCCAGCAACGCGCCGGAAAACAGACCCTGCGCGGCTTCGGCGGCCGTGTTGCGCGAGGAACAGATAATCACGCCCTTGCCCGCGAACAGGCCGTCGGCCTTAACCACGATGGGCGCATGAAACATGTCGATGGCCTTCTCGACTTCCGCTTGGGTTTTGCAGACTGCGTAGTTGGGCGTGGGGATATTGTGGCGCTGCAGGAACTGCTTGGCGAAACCTTTGCTCGATTCGAGCATCGCGGCGGCGCGCGTAGGCCCAAAGACGCGCAGGCCACGCTCGCGGAGGGCGTCCACAATGCCCAGCGAAAGCGGCAGCTCCGGGCCTACGACGGTCAGGTCAGGCTGCTCCGTCTCGGCCAGGCGAACCATGGCATCGAGGTCGTTGAGATCGGCGGGGACGCAGCGGCAACTTTGGGCCATGCCGCCGTTGCCCGGCGCGCAAACGATCTCCGTCACGCGCGGGCTGCGCGCAATCGCCCAGGCCAGAGCATGTTCGCGGCCTCCCGAACCAAGGATCAAGACTTTCATGGAGCCAAACCTTTCGCTCGGGACGGAAAGCAGCGATGAGGGAATCGTGGCACGCCCGAAAAGCTATGGTCGGCAATACGGGCGGGGAAAGTCAAACGGGATGGGTTGGGATAGAAAATCAACTTGAGTAGACGCCCGCGGTCAAGTGTTAATTCCGCTGTATCATGGGATTCTTTAGGAGGTTCTATGCGGAGACTCTCCATTGTATTGCTCTGCGTTGCGATCTCAGCATTGGCGTCCGCGGCGGAGCCGAGGTGGTGTTCGGTTTCATCAAGGGATCCCTCGAATACTCTTGTCTACGCTCCAATCGCGGCCGCTGCTCAGGTGCGAGGCGAGGCTCGTGCGCGAATCATCTATAAACCGAATGGTCGAGTCGAAAAGGTCGAGTCCGTGTCCGGCGCTGTGATGCTCTCAGGATCGCTCGCGTACCAGCTTCCGAAATGGACCGTTCGGTCGAATGCGTCCGGCGATGAGCTATGTCAGACACTCGTCATTGCCACTTTTATGCTTCGCAAGCCGCCGCACTTTTGGAAGGCAGGCTTATGGAAGCGGAAAGAGAAATTCAAATTCACCATAGAGCCGAATACGATTCACATTTTCATCTCGAGACCCTGGCCCCAAATAGAAACTGTAGCCAATATCGTTGGTGCGGCGCGGAAGGGCTTTTGATTTCAGCCTATAAACAAAAGAGATGAGTCATCTGTTCCATGGTCGAAACCCGCATCAAGCCGTATGACCAGCAGGTTGCCGAAAGAGAGGCGCGCGAGCAGCAGACGCGCGCATTCCGACGCAATCAGGTTTTTGGATTGGTGATCCTCGCCGGCGCGATCTGTCTATGGTGGTTGCTGCACACCAATCCAAATTGGATCTTTCCCGCGGGGTGGTGGCGGTGGTAAGTCCTGCACGGACGGCGAATGTTTTGGACGGGAGCCGGCTGCCACTTGTCGTGCTCATCCTAGGGCCGACAGGGAGCGGGAAGACGGCGCTGTCGCTGGCATTGGCCGAGCAATTTGCCGGCGAGATTGTGAGTTGTGACTCGGTGGCCGTGTATCGCGGCATGGAACTGGGCACGGCCAAGCCTACGCGCGACGAACGGGCACGCGTGCCGCACCATTTAATCGATGTGGCCGATCCGGATGAGCCGTTTACGGCGGGTGCGTACTCCCGCCTCGCCCGCGACCTACTCCAAAGGATCGGAGTGCGCGAGCACCACATGCCGATTGTGACCGGCGGAACAGGGCTGTATCTGCGAGCGCTGACGGAGGGACTGTTTGCCGGGCTGTCTCGCCAGGAAGAGCTGCGGACCCGCTTGAGCCAAAGCGTGGAACGCCACGGGAGCGCTTGGTTGCACAAGCTCCTGAAGCGAATGGATGTGACGACCGCCGAGCGGATACACGCGAACGACACGGCCAAGCTGATTCGCGCAATTGAGGTGTGCCTGACGGCGCGAAAACCGATGTCGGAAGTGTTGGGACGCGATCCGCTCACCGGGTTTCGCCTCGTGCGCATCGGGCTGAACCCGCCGCGGCAGCAACTCTATGCCCGGCTGAACCAGCGCTGCGCGGCGATGTTTGCCGCGGGGCTTGTCGAGGAGACGCGTGGGCTGCTTGCGCGCTATGGGCAAGTGAAGGCGCTGGACTCGCTCGGGTACAGACAAGCGTGCGCTGTGCTGGATGGGACGTTGAGCGAGGAGGCAGCAATCGTGGCGGCGCAGCAGGGACACCGCAACTACGCCAAGCGGCAGATGACGTGGTTTCGGCGGGAGCCCGAGGTGCATTGGATCGAGCGGTTCGGAGATGAGGCGGAAACGGTGCGGGAGGCCGAGGTTCTGATTCAAGAAGCTCTGGCGACGGCCCGATGAAGCCGCGGGTCACTGTGCTGAATCTAATTCAGAGTAGGCCCAATTTAGACTAACCATGGAGATGCGGCGCTTGCGCGGCAGACGCCGGAATGGAGCTTGCCTTGCCTGATACGAATGCAGAGACGATTTACGACGTGGCGGTGATTGGCGGCGGCCCGGCGGGATATACGGCGGCGATTCGCGGCGCGGAGTACGGGCTGAAGGTCGCGTTGATTGACGCCAGCCCCAAGCTGGGCGGTACGTGTCTGCACGTGGGCTGCATTCCCACCAAGGCGCTGCTGTTCAACGCGGAACTTTGGGATTACCTAAAGGAAGCCGAAGAGTTTGGCATCAAGGGTGTCGAGACGCGGCAGCTGGATTGGGGCGCGGTGCTCGCGCGCAAGAGCGCGATTATCACCAAGCACGTGAAGGGCCTCGAGTTCCTGATGAAGAAACATAAGATCACCGTGATTTCCGGTTTTGGACGACTGACTGGACCTGCACAGAATGGCGTGCACACGGTCGAAGTGGAAGCGAACGGCCAGAAGAGCCCGGTGAAAGCGAAAAACGTAATGATCGCAACCGGATCTGAGGCCAAGCTGCTGCCGGGATTGAAAGCGGACGAGACCATCCTGACCAACATCGAGATTCTGAGCCTGAATGCGCCTCCCAAATCGCTGATCGTGATTGGCGCTGGCGCAGTGGGCGTGGAGTTCGCATCGATCTTCCGCAGCTTCGGGAGCGAGGTGACGATTCTGGAGTTTTTGCCGCGCATGGTTCCGGTGGAGGACGAGGAGATTTCGAAGGAGCTGGCGCGAGTCTTTCGCAAGCGCGGCATTGAGACGCAGACGGGCGCGAAGGTGGACAAAGTGGAGAAGACCGCTGCGGGCGTGAAGGTGAGCTACACGGACGCGAATGGCCAGCCGCAAGTGAAAGAGGCCGAGAAGGTGCTAGTGGCTGTGGGGCGCGGGCCGCTGACCAACGGGATAGGTCTGGAAAAAACGAAGGTCGAGCTGGAACGCGGATCGGTAAAGGTTGGTGAAGCGCAGGAGACGGCGGAGCCGGGCGTGTTTGCCATCGGCGACATTGTGGCGGGCCTGCCGCAACTTGCGCACGTGGGCGCGATGAGCGGCATGGTGGCGATGGCGAAGATCGCGGGGCGCAAATTCCGTCCAGTCCGCCGCGATCGTATTCCGAGCTGCACGTATACGGAGCCGCAGATTGGCAGCGCGGGCCTGACCGAGGCGCAGGCCAAAGAAAAGGGCCACGAAATCAAGGTCGGCAAATTCCCGTTTGCGGGCAACTCCAAGGCGACCATAGTAGACAGCCACGACGGTTTTGTGAAAGTGGTTGCCGACGCCATCTACGGCGAGATTCTAGGCGTGCACATCATTGGGCCGCAGGCCACGGAGCTGATTGCCGAAGCGGTTGCGGTGATGGAGCTCGAAGGCACAGTGGACGAATTGATGTTCACCATCCACGCGCACCCCACGCTGAGCGAAGCCATGCTCGACGGCTACGGCGCGGTAGAGGGGATGGCGATTAACGCCTAACCACCTGCGGTGGGCGGCCGCCTTCGGCCGGCGGATTGAGCAGCAATTGCATTGCGTCGAGTCAGCGGGCCGGCGCCCCCAGCCTCTGCCGCCGGGTGGGTATTTCCCTTTCGTGTACTACCCCCCTCCCCCCTTTTTACTAATGTCGTCAAAACAAAGGGGTTGCCGGACGATACTTTTTTGCAAGTTGTTGATTCTAAAGGGGTGTACTTTTGTAAAGTCATCATTTCGAAGGGGTTATGAAATGTCGAATCGCCTGAGCGGTCGAATTTCGCTCGTTTTCCAATCCCGTCTTTCATTCTGCGCCAAACGGAGAAATAACCGGCACGGTTCGCGAGAAATATATCTACCGTGGTTGCAATCGCTTGAACGCTCTTGTCTCCTCTAGGGATTTGACATTGAAAGGAGGCTCAGGCTGAAGCCTTCGGCTCTCGCGAATAGAGCGCAGCGAGAGCTGGTTACGGCGCGGTGGAGGGGGATGGCGATAAACGCCTAAACCCCTGCGGTCGGACGGCCGCGCTGCGCGCACGAAAGCGGGCTGGCGAGTCAGCAATCTGGCAGCACTGCATCCTTGGGAGTTTCTGGAGCACTTAGTTCTTGTGCTGGCCTTGCGGCTTGGGCGGTGAAATCAAGACCTGAATATCTTCGTCCGACCCCATGCTTCGGCGAAAGGCCAGGAACTGCTCCCATTGCGCGAGCGGGACCGATGTCTTCTTGATCACGCAGCGTCGCTCGACAGTGTAGACTCCGTTCGCGAAGGCGTACGTTGCGTGGTACTCCGCCCAATCATCCACAACGTCGACATTCTTCGGCGGAGTCATGGTCCAGCCGTCAGGCAGTTTGATCGATGACCGATAAAAAGTTTCGCCCGTGGCGCCGAGGTCGGGATCATCGGCGGGCTTCTTTACCTTGATGCCGGGAGGCAATTCGCCTCCGAGGGGCATCATAGGCGCGTTAATCCAGTGAGAGGTTTCGTTGTCGTCCCACTTGTAATACTTCTCTCGCGAATAATCGAATTCGAAGTGAAACGGGTCGTCGATCTTCTCGACGTCTGAAGCCTGCGGATTGGAAACCTCTCCACCGAAGCCCATTGAACGCGCAAATCGTTCGACAAGCTCCTTCCACTGGGACTGCGGGACCCGGCGAAAGGCTGCACGCGTGCGTGCGCCGATATCACCGTCAGTGGTTTCGGAAATTTTGCCGGTAAAGAGTCCCTGGTCGGATAAGGAGCCATGAATCTCGACGCGAATTGTCCGGGGTGAGGGCAGATCGGCTGGCGTCCGCTCAAGATACGCCGGCTTTGCAACAGGAATAGCAAGCACCTGCTTGTCGCGCAACGCGCCTGCGAGAAGACCAATCGGCGCAACCTCTTCCGTAGAGTCCATCCAAAGAAGTTTGCCCTGCATCGGCACCAAGGTGATGACATGGTCGAACTGGGCAGGTGAAGGAGTAGCTGGATCGAGGTAATGCCTGGACGAGATGAGCACCGGCCACGCCTCGATGCCGGCGGCTTTGAGGAGGGCTGCGAGAAGCGTGTGCTTGTCTTTGCAGTCGCCGTATTCGTTGGCGAGAACGTCGTCAGCGGGATGCGGTTGATAGCGACCGATGCCGAATTCGAGGCCAACGTAGTGGACGTGCAGAGCCACGTCGTTGAAGATGGCGCGGAGCTTGTCCTGATCTGAGGTCAACCCTTTTGTCAGCTTATCGGCGCGCGCCTGGATCGCCGGAGTGATGGCAAGTGAGTCTTTCTGAAGCGAGGCGTACCACGCGCCCACTTGTTCCCACGTGGTGAAAGTCGTTACCTGGACGGTGGGTTTCCAGTTCTTTTCCGATTTTGGAGGTGCATCGGGATCAGGCTGTGACAGGTTGGAACCGGCCCAGTGATAGAGTTTGCGGCCTCCAGCTGTGGTGACGGTAGGCCGCAGGTCGGCACTCGCCACGGTGACTGGTTTGTCGGCCGGAACATCGAGATCGAGTTCCTCGTCGAGGACGATTTGATCCTTCGCAAAGTCGAAATCAAACCAGAAGTGGCCGGGAACCTCCGGCCTGAAGGTGTTGAGGGTGATTTCGTATTCCAGGGTGTCGCCCACACCTAATCCCCTCACGGCGATATGTTTCTGGTGGATATCGGAGTACATGGGGGCTTCGCGTGAAACGTCGGCCGGCATGTCCTGAATGTTGTAGGGCGGCGTAGTCACCACGGACCCGTCGGGCTTGATGACGCGGACATAGGCAACGTCGATTTGCTGGCTCGACTCTGTATACGCGAATGTGAGCACCGCCAGCGACTTGACGCCGGCGTCTGCCTGAATACGGACACGCGCAGTGACCTGGCGCGTGCCGGTGCCATCCGCCTCTTCGTGGACTCGGGTGTAGAGCTTCTCGAAGACCAGAGCTTCCTTGGAGTAGTCGGGTGGCTTTACGGGTCCGATAAAGGGAGTTGCGGTCTGGTTCTGAGAGGATGTGGCGCCAGCCGGTGGCGCGGTTGCGGTCTTGTCCTGCGCAGACATAGACGCAGAAATCAGCGCGATCAAAGAGAAGGTCGCAGCCCAAAGCAGCAGGCGCAGACAATCCATGGCTCGCGAGGACGGCAGAGTTGAAGAAGCTAGAGGCCCATGCATGAAAGAGATTTTCCGGTACATGGAACAATAGCAGAGATTTGATTTGAGGCAAGTGCGGAGATCACCGCTCACAGTGGACGTGGTTAGCCTAGTCGCGAAGACAACATCATCCAATTCGAAAAAATCGCTACAACTCCATCGACTGCATCTCGACAAGTGCGGTGGCTTTGCTGATGAAGTCGGCCAACGGCATGGAGCCCTGGTCGCCTCTGCCGCGGGTGCGGACGCTGACTGCTCCGGCGCCTTCTTCCTTGTCGCCGAAGACGAGGATGTATGGCACTTTCTGATTGGCAAAGTCGCGGATCTTGGCGTTCATCTTTTCGTTGCGAACGTCCACTTCCACGCGGAAACCCGCGTCTTTGAGCGCGGCTTCTACCTTGGCTGCGTAGGCCGTGTGCTTTTCGCTGATTGGCACCAGGCCGATCTGCACGGGCGCGAGCCACAGCGGAAAAGCTCCGGCGTAGTGCTCGATGAGCACGCCGAAAAAGCGCTCGACGGACCCGAAGAGAGCGCGATGCACCATGACGGGCTGATGGCGCTCGCCGTCTTCGCCGACGTATTCGAGCTCGAACCGCGCGGGAAGGTTGAAGTCGAACTGCACCGTCGAGAGCTGCCAAAGGCGGCCGAGAACGTCGACGAGCTTGATGTCGATCTTGGGGCCGTAAAAGGCGGCTTCACCGGGAAAGGTTTTGAAGGGGAGCCCGCGATCGGTGAGCACCTTTTTCAGCGCGCCTTCGGCGTGCGCCCAGTTCTCCGCAGTGCCCATGAAATCGCCGCTCTTCAGAGGGTCGCGCGTGGAGAGCTCGACACGATACTCCTTGAATCCGAAAGTCTTGAGCACCGCCTCTGCAAAGTCGAGGCACGCAATCACTTCGCCCTCAATCTGTTGCGGCGTGCAGAAGATGTGTGCGTCGTCCTGCGTAAAGCCGCGCACGCGCAGCAGCCCATGCATGGTTCCGGAACGCTCGTAGCGGTAGACATTGCCGAATTCGGCGTAACGCTGCGGCAGATCGCGGTAGCTCTTGGGCGAATTCTTGTAGATGAGAACGTGGCCAGGACAGTTCATCGGCTTGAGCCGGTACTCAGCGTCGTCCAGCTTCATCGGCGGAAACATGTCTTTGGAGTAAACGCCGTCGTGGCCCGAAACCTTCCATAGGTCGCGGCGCATCACGTGCGGCGTGTAGACGAGCAGGTAGCCGCGGCGCAGGCACTCGTCGCGCATCCAGTCTTCCATCAGCTTGCGAATGATGGCGCCCTTGGGATGCCAGAAAATGAGGCCCGCGCCGGCGAGCTCCTGAATGCTGAAGAGGTCGAGTTGTTTGCCCAGGACGCGATGGTCGCGACGCGCGGCTTCTTCCAGGCGCGCGAAGTGCTCGTCGAGGTCTTTCTTTGAGAAGAAAGCTGTGCCGTAGACGCGCTGCAGCTGCGGATTCTTTTCGTCGCCGAGCCAGTAAGCGCCGGCGAGGCTGGTGACCTTGAAGGCCTTGACGCGGCCGGTTGAAGGCACGTGCGGCCCGCGGCAGAAGTCAATGAATGTACCGTTGCGATAAAAGCTGACCTCGGAGCCGGGCGCTGTGAACTTCGTGACGAAGTGCGTCTTCATGAAGTCGCCGTCTTTGGCGAATTCTTCGAGAGCCTTTTCGCGGGGCTCGTATTCACGGATGAATGGTTCATTGCGCGCGACTACCCCGGCCATTTTGGCTTCGATGGCGGCTAGGTCTTCCGGCGTGAAGGGCTTCTCGCGATAGAAGTCGTAGAAAAAGCCGGAGTCGGTGGCGGGGCCGTGGCCGAGCTTGGTTTCAGGGAAGAGTTCGAGGACAGCCGTGGCCAGCACGTGCGCGGCGGAGTGGCGCAGGACCTTCAGCGCCTCGGGATCCTTCTCCGTGACCAGCTCTAGCTTGATGTCGGAGGCGAGCGGAGCAGAGAGATCGACCAGGCGTGGCGCGGCAGCGTCTTCCGCGGCGTACATGGCGGCTTCTTCGGAACTCTCCGGCGGCTGGCCGTCGCGGGCGGAGCTTTGGTCTGATTCTGCGGCAATCGGCGTGAGGCGCGCGGCGACGCTGGCAGCGGCCAGACGCGGAGAGATGGAGTTGGCGATGTCCAGAGGCGTTGTGCCCGAAGGCACTTCGCGGATGGACCCGTCGGGCAGGTGTACGGCGATCATGTTCGTGCTCATGTGTGATGGAACCCTTTTGGCGGCCGCGGGATAAGAAAAAATGCGGCCAACTTTTGAGGATAGAAGGTTGCAGGGTGCGAAGTCGAGCGAAGATGAGCGGAGTTGGAAAACCGTTCCCAAGTCAGCAAGCCGGCGGGTCTGAGTAAAGTTTCGGTTTGTTGTCTCTTGCGCTAAGTGCGAGTAGCGGCGATGAGGATGGGGCGACTGTTCAAAGAGGGGTAAAAAAACGCAAAAAGCCAGGAAGGCCTCTGGCTTTCACCAGAAGCGCTCCCAGCTCTTTGCTGTTTCGAGCTAGATTCTGCCGGAATCCGGCTAATCAGGTTTAGAGAGGCTGAACGTCGGCAGCCTGCCAGCCTTTGGGGCCCTTCACGACGTTAAATTGCACGGCTTGACCCTCTTGCAGACTCTTGAAACCACTCGAGTTGATTGCAGAGTAGTGCACGAAGACATCTTCGCCGTTCTGGCGCGAAATAAAGCCAAAACCTTTCGCGTCATTGAACCACTTCACAGTACCTTGTTCCATAACTTGTTCGTATTTCCTGGATTGGATTGCGCTGGATGAATCGGAGCGACCACTGGCAGAATCTTGCTTGGTTGGGCGAGTACTGCTCACGCCCGAATCGGTTCTAACGCTGACCACAGTGTATCATCAACGTCAAAAAAAGCATGCAAGAAAAGTGCGACTTAGGTGTGAGGCGCTTTTCCCGTTCTGAAGCCTCTGATTCATAATGGCTTAGTATCGGATTTAAGTTTGGAATCGGGACCTGTGATAAGGTGAGGGGTCGCGATGCCGCACGATCCTTTCCTCTCGTTAGTAGCCCACGCCGCCGAGGTCCTGGAGGCGGAGTTTGCTTCTCTGCCAGGGTTTGAGCCGCAACCGGGCGCGAGCGCGGAGGCCATGGCGCAGGTTCTCGATGAGGCCGCGCACCGGCTGGGCGATAACTACCCTTATTTCCATCCCTTATATGCCGGGCAGATGCTGAAACCACCGCATCCGGTAGCGCGGGCGGCGTATGCCCTGGCGATGAAGATCAATCCGAACAATCATGCGCGTGATGGTGGACGAGCGAGCTCGGAGATGGAGATTGAGGCCGTCGCCGAGATCGCGCGGATGTTCGGATACAGGCGAGATGAGAAAGCCAGAGGGCAAGGCTCATACCTGGGTCATCTCACCTCGAGTGGAACGATCGCAAATCTTGAGGGCCTATGGGTGGCCGGACAACTGGCTCCGGGAAAGAGGATTGTTGCGTCGGGGCAAGCGCACTATACACATGGCCGCATCTCGGCGGTTTTGAAGCTTGGCTTTGGGGTGATCGCGGCGGACGCGCGAGGACGCATGGACCTGGAAGCGCTCGAGGCCGAACTGCGCAAGGGCGATGTGGGGACAGTGGTCGCGACGATGGGTACAACGTCCATGGGTGCCGTCGATCCGCTGCCAGAGATTCTTGCGCTGCGCGAGCGCTATGGATTTCGCGTGCACGCCGATGGGGCCTATGGCGGCTACTTCAGGCTGATTCCCGATGCACTCGACGAACCGGCGCGGCGCGCCTTCGCGGTCATCGACCAAGCCGATTCGATTGTGGTCGATCCGCATAAGCATGGACTGCAGCCATATGGATGCGGCTGCATTCTGTTTCGCGACCGGGCGATCGAGCGGTTCTATAAGCACGACTCGCCGGCGACGTATTTCACGGCGAAGGAGCTCCTGCATCTCGGCGAGATCAGCCTGGAGTGCTCGCGTGCGGGCGCGGCGGCGGTCGCGCTGTGGGCGACGCAACGTCTGCTGCCGCTTACGAAAGACGGAGCCTTTGCTCAGGGGTTAAGACGCGGACGGCGGGCGGCGCTCGAACTGGACCGGAGAGTACGCGGGGATCAACGCTTCGAAGCGCTTGCGGCAGGAGCGCCCGAACTAGATATTGTGGTGTGGGCGCTGGCATCGGCATTGCATGCAGCGAACTCCGGAGAAGCTTCGAAGCAGGCCCACGAGGTTTTCGATGCGTGCGCCGAACGAGGGTTGCATCTGGCTTTAGTACAATTGCCGGGATCGTGGTTTGGGACGCGCAAAAGCGCGCAGAGTGAGCCCGGCGCCCTGACCTGCCTGCGCTCTGTTTTGATGAAGCCAGAGCACGAAGCATGGATGGGTGAAATCTGGGAGCGGCTGAGCGCGGCATGCGACGAAGTGGTGAGCGGGTAAGAAGGCCGTAGCGGATTCGTAGCGTGGTTGGAAAAGAAAACGTTGTCAAAGAGTAGTTCGTAGTTCGTAGTTCACAGTTTGCAGTTCAGGATGAGGTTGAAGAGTATGCACGATGCGAAGGTATTTCGTTCCATGCACCGGGAGCGGTTCAAGGCGGAGCCGGCGGTTTTTGTCGGGCCGGGGCGCGTGAACCTGATTGGCGAACACACTGATTATGCCGAGGGCTTTGTGATGCCGGCAGCGATCAACTTTGCCACGTTGGCCGGGATTTCGCCGCGCACGGACGGTAAGATCGCGATCTACTCAGAAAACCTGGGCGAAGAAAAGGTCTTTGACGGGGTGCAGTCGACGCGGATCCAGCATTGGACCGACTACCCGATGGGCGTCACGGCGATTCTTGCCGGAGAGGGACACAAGATTCCCGGGTTTAGTTTGAGCATCTGGTCCGATGTGCCTCTGTCGTCGGGCCTGTCGAGCTCGGCGGCTCTGGAAGTGGCCACGGCGCTGGCGGTTTTGTCGCTGGTAGGCGCAAGTTATCCGGGACCGGTGCTGGCGAGGCTTTGCCAGAGGGCGGAAAACGAGTTTGTGGGCGCGAACTGCGGCATCATGGACCAGTTCATCAGCCTCAATGCCAAAAAAGATCACGCGCTGCTGCTCGATTGCCGCGATTTGAGCTTCAAGCTGGCGCCGATTCCCGACCACGTGGCGCTGGTGATTGCCAACACCATGGTCAAACACTCTGTCGCGGGCGGCGACTATCCGACGCGCCGGCGCGAGTCAGAAGCGGCGTGCGCGGTGATTGCGGGCCACAAGCCGGGTGTGAAGTTCCTGCGCGACTGCACGCTTGAGGACCTGGAGAAGTGGCGCGACGAGATGGAGCCCAAGAGCTACCTGCGCGCCAAGCACGTGATCAGTGAGAATTTGCGCACGGTGGCGGCCTGCGAAGCGCTGCTCGCGGGCAATATGAAGGAACTGGGCCGCCTGATGGCCGAGGCACATCGCAGCTACAGCCAGGACTTTGAAGGCAGCTGTGTCGAGGCCGATGCTATGGTCGCGCTGGCCCAGGATTTGCCGGGGCTGATCGGGGCGCGGCTGACGGGCGGCGGCTTTGGCGGCTGCACGATCAACCTGGTGGAGCAGACCGAGGCCCTGGCATTTGCTGAAGCGCTGGGCGCGCGCTACGCGGAGCAAACGGGGATCGTTCCTCAGATTCACGTGTGCCATGCCTCGGGAGGGGCGCACGGGTTGGATTAGCGAGTCACCGACCTGGATCGTGGTTCGTGAACCGTGGCTAACGAGCCGGGGGACACCCAACCTAAAATTCGTCGGAGTGCATCGAAGTTTAGGATGAGGTACCCTGCGCGGGACGATCCGTTTTGGGACCGAGAACCCGGTATCTTGTCTGTCCCACGAAATTACCATTACCAGCCCCGGTTGGGAATCTTGCTGGGGACGGGTTCCTTGTTAAACTTGGGAGGTATTTGCCCCGATGAAGGCATTGGGGAGTCGTGTACTGAGGCCCGGCAGGCCGAATATTCTGGGGGCTGAAGCGGCACGAAAAAGAAAACGTATATGGAATCTACAACCTCGAAACCCTTTTTTTCCGAAACACTTCCCGATAACGGCCTGGTGGCCTACTTTTCGATGGAGATCGCCATCCAGCCATCGATGCCGACCTACTCAGGCGGCCTGGGCATGCTGGCCGGAGACACGCTGCGCTCGGCAGCCGACCTGGGCGTGCCGCTGGCGGCGTTCACCCTGGTGCATCGCAAGGGATATTTCGAGCAGCACCTGAGTCCGACGGGCATGCAGAGCGAGGAAGTGCAGCCTTGGAACCCGGCGGACTTTTGCACGGAAGAAACGGCGCGGGTCACGGTGCAGGTAGAAGGCCGGGTGGTGACGGTGCGCGCGTGGCGCTATGACATGCGCGGGCAGTCAGGTCATGTGGTGCCGATTTATCTGCTCGACACCGACCTCGACGAGAATTCTGGATGGGACCGCGGATTGACGGACCACCTGTACGGCGGGGATACGAATTACCGGCTGCAGCAGGAGATCGTGCTGGGAATGGGCGGCGTGCGCATGGCCCATGCGCTGGGCTTGCGCGTGAACGTGTACCACATGAACGAAGGACACGCGGCGCTGCTGACGCTGGCACTGCTCGAGAGCGAACTGGGCGGAGGGCCGCAGAACGGGGCCACCGAGGCAGATATCGAGCAAGTGCGGCGCAAATGCGTGTTCACCACGCACACGCCGGTGCCCGCGGGGCACGACCGCTTCTCCACCGAGCAGGCGATTCGCATTCTGGGCGGCGATCGGACGGCGCGGCTTGAAAAGTTGGGATGCTTCCGCGACGGATTGCTGAACATGACGTTGCTGGCGTTGCGCTTTTCGCGTCACGCAAACGCCGTGGCCATGCAGCATGGCAAGGTATCGCAGGCCATGTTTCCGGAATTCAAAATCGACTCCATCACCAACGGCGTGCACGCGCCCACGTGGATCTCGGAGCCTGTCGCGCGCGTGCTGGACGAGCATGTGCCCTCGTGGCGGCGTGACAACCTTTATTTGCGCAACACCATCGATGTGCCCGAGGCGGCGATGCTGGCGGCGCACGACCGCGCCAAGGAAGAGTTGCTGGCCGAGGTGGGAGCGCGCACGGGATGGGTGCTCAATCCCAAGGTGCTGACCCTGGGCTTTGCGCGGCGTGCGGCTACGTACAAGCGGGCGACGTTGTTGTTCAGCGATCCCGAGCGGCTGAAGGAGATTGCGGAGCAGGCCGGCGGATTGCAGATTCTCTATGCTGGCAAGGCGCATCCCCAGGACGAGCCGGGCAAGGCGCTGATCCAGCAGGTGGTGGAGGAAGCGGCCAAGCTCTCGAACGACAAGCTGCGGATTATCTATCTCGAAAACTACGCGTGGGACTTGGGCGCGCGGCTGACAGCGGGCGTGGATGTGTGGGTGAATACGCCACGGCGGCCGTATGAAGCGTCGGGCACCAGCGGCATGAAGGCGGCCATGAACGGCGTGCCCAGCCTGTCGATTCTGGATGGATGGTGGATCGAGGGTTGCATTGAAGGCTTCACCGGATGGGCGATTGAAGACGGCGCCAACGATGCGGAAGAGGCGCACTCGCTCTACACCAAGCTGGAGACGGCGGTGGTACCGCTTTACCGCAGCGCGCAGGAAAAGTGGGCGCGACTGATGCGGACGACGCTGGCCTACAATGGCTCGTACTTCAACACCAATCGCATGGTGAAGCAATACGTACGCAACGCGTACTACCCGGAAAAGCTGATCGAGACGGCGAAGGTAGAAGAAGGCCAGGTGGTAGTTCTTAGTTCGTAGCGATCAGTGATTCATTGAAGAAGTGAATGAGTGAACGGCGGCCGACGGCCGCCGTTTTCAGTTTTGCCACCCCTACAATTTGTGGCGCAGGTACTCGAACATCACATAGCCGATGAGAGCGCTGACGAGCGCGATGAGGAAGTTCATGGGCGTCGCGATGTCATGGAGGGCGAAGGCAAGGGTCTTGCCATTGCCGTTGACGCCGGTGAACTCACCCATGAGCAGATTCGAGTAAAAGAGAAAGACGATAAAGGCGACTTCGATGATCACGCGCCAGATGGGCTTGAGACGGGGTGGGGGAGTGAGCGGCGACATGGTGCGATGATAACGGCGAAGATGCGAGCGGCCAAGCGAAATCGGACGCATAGGCAGGCCGCGCCGATGAAAGCGGCGAGAAAAGTCATAGGGCCTATAATCGACCTGTTGTGATAGCAAAAATTCAAGTGCGATGGTGGCAGATGCGACGGCTTGCGGCGGGCGCGATGCTGGCGGTTTTGTGTGTGCTGGCGGCAGCAGTCGGCGCGCAGGAGCAGCCGGGCGCGGGCGGAGAGGCGCGGTCTTCCGGCGGCGGACGCGTACTGCTGATCCTTCCCTTTGACAATCGCACGGGGCAGCCGAGCCTGGAGTGGATGCGCGAAGCGGCGGCGGAGATTTTGAGCATGCGCTTCGCTTCGGCGGGATTCCAGCCGACCAGCCGCACGGACCGCGTGTATGCGCTGGACCATCTGGGACTGCCGCAGGGATTTCAGCCCTCGCGGGCGAGCGCGTTGAAGCTGGCACAGACGCTGGACGCGGATTCGATTGTGGTGGGCAGCTACAACACCGAAGGTACCAGCATTGTGGCCCAGGCTTCGTTGGTGGATGTGACGAACCTGCGCATGTTGCCGGCGGTGAGCGTGCGCGGAGAGATGCGCGACATGATGGGCGTCTTCAGCGCCCTGGCGTGGCAACTGACGCGGGAACTCGATCCTGCATTCAGCGGGTCCGAGGAGACATTTGTCGCTGCGGGTAGAGAGATCCGGCTGGATGCATTCGAGCAGTATATTCGCGGCATCACGGAGCCGGACCAGGCGGAAAGGCAGCGGCACCTGGAGCAGGCAGTGAAACTGAGCCCGGGATTCGGTCCGGCGTGGATGGCGCTGGGCCGCGAGGATTACAACCAGCAGCCGAGGCTTTTGCCAAGGTGGATCATGGCGGCGCAGATGGGTTGGAAGCAGGATTCTACCGCGGGCTTTCGCTGCTGTTTTCAGGCGAATACGCGCCCGCGGCAGAGGCGTTCGCCGACGTGGCGCGTGTGCTGCCGCTGGCCGAGGTGGTGAACAACGAGGGCGTGGCCATGAGCCGGCAAGGGAAAGACGGCACGACGCTGTTTATTCAGGCGGCTGCGGCCGATCCCAATGCGGCGGACTACCACTTCAACCTGGCGCTGAGCCTGAAGCGGCACGGAAATGCGCCGGGCGCGATCAACGAATTGGCGCAGTGCCTGAAGCTGCGGCCGGGCGACAGCGAAGCACAAGCGCTGGAGACGGCGTGGAAAGGGCCATCCGGTTCCGGGGCCGGCGCCACGGGCAGTTCTGATCCGCTGGAACGCATTGTCCGCAGCTTTGACGCAGCCGCTTTCAAACAAGCAGCGGCGGTGATGGACCAGATGAATGCAGGGCGGCTGGAGGCTCTGGCTCCGCGCGATCGGGCGCAGGCGCTCTGCACGCAAGCTAAGGGATATCTCGATCGCGGACTGCTGCTCGAGGCGGAGCGGTTGTACCAGGCGGCAGTGGCTGCGGATGGAAAAAGCGCCGAGGCGCACGCCGGGCTGGCGGAGGTGCGCGAGCGCAGCGGCGACGCGGATGCCGCGCGCAAAGAGGCGCAGACTTCGCTGACGCTGGGGCCCTCAGCGAATGCGTACCTTGTGCTGGCGCAACTGGATTTGACTGCCGGCAACCTGGGCACGGCCAACACCGACGCCAATAATGCGCTGAAGCTGGAGCCGTCGAACCGGGCAGCGCAGGACATTCTGCGGCAGATTGCGGCCAGGACGGGGCAGAGGTAGAAGCCAGCGAGTTGGCCGGGGAAAGAGGGAGCCATGGGGCAAACGGTGAAGAAGAGTTGGACCAGCGCCGGGCTGCTTGCGGCAGGGTTATGGGCCGTGCTAGGTCTGAGCTATTGCGTGCCGGCGCGCGCGCAGCAGCCGGTTGTCGACGAACTGGTTCTGCACGACACCATTCAGCCGGTGAGCGCGGATGAAGTGACGAGGGCGCTCGATCGCGCCAATTCCGACGGAGCGCAGGCGCTGCTGATCGATCTCGATACGCCCGGAGGTCTTCTGGATTCGATGCGCACCATGGTCGGTGCCATTCTGCGCTCGCGCGTCCCGGTGATCGTTTATGTGGCACCGTCGGGATCGCGCGCAGGCTCGGCAGGGTTCTTCCTGCTGGAGTCGGCAGACGTGGCGGCGATGGCGCCGGCCACTGAAGCGGGCGCGGCGCACGTGGTTTTTGAGGGCGGCAAGCCGGATGACGTGGAGATGCAGAAGGTGGAGAACGATGCCGAAGCCTTCATGCGATCGTATGTAACCAAGCGGGGGCGCAGCGCGGACGCGGCTCTGGAGGCGGAGAAATCGTCGCACTCCTACACGGCTGATGAGGCGCTGAACCTGCACCTGATCGATTTGGTCGCGAACAGCGATGCTGACCTGCTGAAGGCGCTGGACGGCCGCACGGTGACCCGCATGGACGGGTCGACTTTGACCCTTCATGTGGCTGGCGCACGCATTGTGACTATTCAACCCACACTGCGCGATGAGTTGCTGGGCTGGCTGGTGAATCCCAACATCGCGCTGCTGTTTCTGGTGTGCGGAGCGCTGCTGATCTATCTGGAATTCAATAGCCCGGGCACGATTGTGCCGGGGGCGCTGGGCACTCTGATGGTGCTGCTGGCGGTGTTTGCGCTGGATCTGTTGCCGATTCGCTATACCGCGGTTCTTCTGCTGCTGGCGGCGATCGTTCTGCTGATTCTGGAAGCCAAGGTGGGCGGGCACGGGGCGCTGGCCATTGCGGGCATTTTGTGCCTGACCTTCGGCACCCTGACGCTGGTGGCTGCGCCGGTGCCGGAATTGAACATCAGCCCGTGGGTGGCGATCAGTGTGAGCGTGGCGTTTGGCGCGATCACGTGGTTTCTGGTGCGGCTGGCCGCGCGAGCACGCAAGCGCAAGGCGCGGATTGGCGCGGATGCCCTGGTGGGTTCGCCGGCAACTGCGATGGAAGCCCTTGCCCCGCAGGGACATGTGCTGGTAGAGGGCGAGATCTGGCAGGCCGAGGCGAAGGCACCGGTAGCTGCCGGGACCAAGTTGCGCGTGGTGGGGCACGAACAATTGCTGCTGCGCGTGGAACCGGAAGTGGAGCAGGTCGGCAAGGTGGCGAGTTAGCAAGCGAGCAGGGTTTTCATGCGCGCGTGCGGCGTTGGAGTAGAATTCCTGCTGAGTGAGGAAAGGAATGTTCCATGTCCATCGGTGATCTCTCTCTTCCCGTGCTGATTATTATTGCGATTGTTGTCCTCTACCTGCTGAACTCGATCAAGATTCTGCGCGAGTATGAGCGCGGCGTCATCTTCCGCCTGGGCCGCGTTCTGGGAGCGCCCAAGGGCCCCGGCATCATCCTTGTTTTCCGGCCCATCGATCAGATGGTGCGCCTCAGCTTGCGGCAGGAGGTGCTTGAGGTTCCGGCGCAGGACATTATCACCCGCGATAACGTTACGCTGAAGGTGAATGCGGTGGTGACGATGTACGTGGTGAACCCCAATGACGCCGCCATCAAGGTGGCCAATTACGTTTACCAGACCTCGCAATTCGCGCAGACCACGCTGCGTTCGGTTCTTGGCGAAGTAGAGTTG
>JBEKEP010000065.1:0-21312 GCA_050013775.1 Occallatibacter sp.
TCGTCGTCAGCAATGAACTCGATCGCCTGCTCGAGATTCAGCGTCTTGTAGGGCACCAGGCGAATCGCGTCATCGGCGCTGGAGGCGCGCATGTTGGTGAGCTTCTTTTCGCGGACGACATTGACGTCGAGATCGTTATCGCGGTTGTGTTCGCCCACGATCATGCCTTCGTACACCTCGACGCCCGCGCCCAGAAACAGAATTCCGCGCTCCTGCAATCCGTTTAAAGCGTAAGTCGTCGTCGGTCCCAGGCGGTCGGCGATGAGCGCGCCCGTAGGCCGTTGCGGAATCTCGCCCTGATAGGGAATGTAGCCGTCGAAGAGCGCATTCATGACAATCGTCCCGCGCGTCTCGGTGAGCATCTCACTGCGCAGGCCGATGAGGCCGCGGCTGGGCACTCGGAATTCGAGGCGCACGCGGCCCGAGCCGTGATTGTGCATCTTGTTCATCTCGCCCTTGCGAGGGCCGAGCTTTTCAATCACCGTGCCGGTGAACTGCTCCGGCACGTCGATGGTGAGGTGTTCGACCGGCTCCATGCGCACGCCGTCGACCATCTTGGTGACGATCTCCGGGCGCCCGGCCATCAGTTCGAAGCCTTCGCGGCGCATCATTTCGATCAGAATCGCGAGTTGCAATTCGCCGCGGCCCAGCACCTTGAAGGTGTCGGGCGAGCCAGTCTCTTCAACGCGAATCGAAACGTTGGTGAGTAATTCTTTTTCCAGGCGCTCGCGCAAATTGCGGCTGGTGACGTACTGGCCTTCGCGGCCCGCAAACGGCGAATTGTTCACGCTGAACTGAATCGCGATGGTGGGCTCGTCAATGACGATCAGCGGCAGCGGCGCGGGATTCTCCACGCTGGTGATGGTTTCGCCGATGGTGATGCCTTCAATGCCGGCCACGGCCACGATGTCGCCCACGGTGGTTTCCGTGGTCTCGATACGCTTGAGTCCGCTGAAGGTGAAGAGCTTGGTGATCTTGGTTTTGTAAAGCGAACCGTCGCGGCGCGAGATGTTGACCTCGTCGCCCACGCGCAACGTGCCCTGAAAAACTCGGCAGATAGCGATGCGCCCGAAGTAATCGGAGTAATCGAGATTCGTAACCAGAATCTGCAGCGTGCCCTCGGGATCGCCGGTAGCTTCAGGAATGGTTTCCACGATGGCCCGGAAGAGCGGCTGCAAATCGGTGCCGGGAATCTTAGGATCGGTGGTTGCTGTGCCTGCCTTGGCCACCGCGTAGAGCACGGGAAAATCAAGCTGCGATTCTTCGGCGTCGAGGTCGATGAAGAGATCGTAGATCTCGTCCAGAACTTCCTGCGGCCGCGCGTCGGGACGGTCGATCTTGTTGATGACGACTATGGGAAGCAGCTTGGCCTCGAGTGCCTTCGAGAGCACGTAGCGCGTCTGCGGCAGCGGGCCTTCGGCCGCGTCCACCAGCAGCATTACGCCGTCGACCATCTTGAGCGCGCGTTCCACTTCGCCGCCAAAATCTGCGTGGCCCGGCGTGTCAACGATATTGATCTTGCCGCCGCCGAAGTTGATGGCGGTGTTCTTGGCCAGAATCGTGATGCCGCGTTCGCGTTCCAACTCGTTTGAATCCATCACGCGCTCGGCCACCTGCTCGTTGGCGCGGAAGGTTCCCGCCTGGCGGAGCATGGCGTCGACAAGGGTGGTCTTCCCATGATCAACATGGGCAATGATGGCGATATTGCGTATCGTCTGGCTCAAAACTTCAATATTTCCTTCTGTCGGGTATGGCCGCGCGGGCCCTCGGGTTGGTGAGGGGAGTAAAACGCCATGCGCCGCACAGCGCGGCTGTTCTTATTCTATCAGCCGCGGACTGCCGGCGGATTCACGCGCCCGCAACAGACATATTCCACGCCCACCGCGCCAGGGATTACACTTCTGGAGCACATGAAAACCGCTGCTCACGACCGCCTGCAAACTTCCTTCCACCGCCAGCTACAGCGGTTCCGCAGTTACCGTGTCCCGAAGTCATGGTTGCCAAGTGGATTTTTCCTTAAGAAAAATCCACGCTGCACCGAGGCTGGAAACGGCTACAACAACTGCGGAACCGCTCTTGCCCGGCAGGTGTGCGCCTTCACCGCTTTCGCTGCCTTTGCGGCCTGCTTCCTGCTCGCACCGCAATCGATTCGCGCACAGGCTTCGCCCCCGGCGGGCCAGCTCCGCATCTACTCCATCGATGTCGAAGGCGGGCAATCGACGCTTTTGGTCGCGCCCTCCGGCGAGTCGCTGCTGGTTGATACTGGCTGGCCAGGAAACAACGGCCGCGATGCCGAGCGTATTCTTGCTGCCATGCGCGATGCTGGCATCAAACGCATCGACCATGTTCTGATCACGCACTTTCACGACGATCACGTGGGCGGCGTGCCCGAACTGGTGGCGCGCGTCGAAGTGGGCGAGTTTCTGGACCACGGCGAGAACCGCGAAGAAGCAGATGACACGCGCAACAACTACGCAATCTACGTGAAGGCCATCGCGGGCCATCGGCGGCGCATCGTGCATCCCGGCGACACCATCCCCATCGATGGGCTGAGCGTGGTGGTGCTGACTGCCGACGGTGAGCACTTTGGCGCGATTCCCGGAATCACGCCGACGCCCAATCCTTACTGCGCCAGCGAGCACGCGTGGCCCGACGACCCCACGGAAAACTCGCGGTCTGCGGGGATTCTCGTCACCTTTGGCAAGTTCAAGTTTCTCGATCTCGGCGACCTCACCGGCAAAAAGGAAGTGGCGCTCGTCTGTCCGAACAATCCAATCGGGACCATCGATCTCTATCTCGTCACGCATCACGGCATGGATTTGTCGAACTCGCGGGCCATTGTCGACGCGGTGCATGCCCGCGTGGCCATCATGAACAACGGTGCGCACAAGGCCGGCATGCCGGCGGCATGGCAAATTGTGCACGACAGCCCCGGGCTCATCGATCTGTGGCAACTGCACACGGCCGAGGGCTCTGACGCCGCACACAACAGCCCCGAGTCGCTGATTGCCAATCCCAAGGGCGACGGGGACGGCCACGCGTTGAAAGTGGTGGCTCTGCCTGACGGAAGTTTCTCGGTGACCAACACGCGCACCGGAATTACGAAGCAGTATCCGCGCAAGTAGCGCGGCATTCTGAATTTTGGAGAGGAAACATCTTATGTCTTCATCTCGCCGGGAATTTCTTGCCGGTCTGGCAGGCGCGGGTGCGCTGGCTACCTTGCCACGCCCGGTGCGCGCTTCTGTCGCCGGCCCGCTCTACCCTCCCATGAACCTGTCAGCATTTCAAACGCCGATCCATCACGGCGAGACCGAGATTCGGCTGGGCTGTGCCGCCATGACGTGGGGCGACAATGCGGCTAATGCGATCAACGACATTTCGGCAGACGGTTTTGCCGGGATCCAACTGCGGGCGCCTACGCTCGATCAATATCCCGATCCCCATGTACTGCGCGATCTGCTTGCGCAAAATAAGCTCACATTTGTCGCGCTGTCGAGTGGCCAGACCTCGATCGATCCCGCGGTGCGAGCGCAGCAGCTTGAGACCCACGTGCAACATGCGCGGTATGTGCAGGAGGCGGGCGGGCACTATCTTCAGTTGATCAGCGCCGGCGCCAAGCCCGGCCAGACCTTTACCGCGGACCAGTACAAGCTGCAGGGTGAGGTCTTCACGGAGATCGGCAAGCACATTGCCGATTACGGCATCAAGCTCGGCTTCCACAACCATATGAACTCCATCGGCCAACCGCCCGAGGCTGTCGACGCCATCCTGGCGGCTTCGGATCCGAATTACGCGTATCTCCTGCTCGACGTGGCGCACTACGTTCAGGGCGGCGGCGATCCGGTTGCGGCTATCCACAAGTACAGCAAGCGAATTCTCTTCATGCACTTCAAAGATGTGAAGAACGCGGATAACCCGAATGGCTACGAATGGGTGGAGTTGGGCAACGGACGTGTCGATCTTCCGGGCGTGATCGCCGCGCTTCACGAGGTGCATTTCCGCGGGTGGGGCGTGGTGGAGCTCGATCGTGTACCGAAAGGCGATGCGCTGACTCCGAAAGAGGCCAACGCCGTCAGCTTGCAATTCCTTGAGAAGCTGGGAGTGCGCGCATGAGCTGTCCCTTCCGCCTCTCTGTCATCAACGATGAAATTTCCGCGGATTTCGATCACGCTTGCTCCGTTGCCGCGAACGATTTCGGTCTTCAGTGGATCGAGCTTCGCAGCATGTGGAATAAAAACGTAACTGACCTGAACGCCGATGAGGTCGATCGCGCGCGCCAGATCCTGGAAAAGTACAAGCTGCGCGTTACCGACATTGCCAGCCCGCTGTTCAAAGTCCACTGGCCGGGCGCGCCCATCTCAAAGGAGGGGCCGCGCCGCGATGAGTTCCATGCCGACTTCGACTTTAAGCAGCAGGACGCGGTGCTCCAGCGCTGCATCGATCTTTGCAAGGCCTTCCAAACCGATCGCATTCGCTGTTTCGACTTCTGGCGGCTGGACGATCCCAAACCGTATCGCGCGGCCATCAACGATAAGTTGCGCGCGGCGGCACGCACCTGCGCGGAGCACAACCTGATCCTGCTGCTCGAAAACGAAATGGCCTGCAACACTGGCAGCGGCAAGGAAGGGGCGGAAACACTGGACGCAATTCGCGAGCCAAACTTCATGCTCAACTGGGATCCGGGCAACTCCGCGACCTTCCCTGACGACACGCCTTACCCCGACGACTACAAATTGCTGCCCAAACATCGCATCGGCCACTGCCATTGCAAGGACACGATTCGCAAGCCGGACGGAAAGGCTGAGTGGGCGCCTGTGGGCGGCGGCATCATCGACTGGGTGGGCCAGTTCCGCGCCTTCGTGCACGATGGCTATCACTACGCCGTAAGCCTGGAGACGCACTGGCACGGCGGCAAGCCCGAGCCCGGCAGCAGCATGAGCGTCGGTGAGGCATCGAGCTGCATCAGCATGGAGGGCTTGAAGGAAGCTCTGGCCAAAGCTGGGATTACTTGCTGAGGAGTTTTCTACCCGCGTGTGCGGACGCGAGCATTCAACCGGCGTTCACAATCGCGGAGCAATAGGACCGGTAGGATAGGCATGGACTGCCGCCAGAGAGGCGCACATCGGGCGCGCCCTGCCGGAATCCAATGCCCATGATGCGGATCAATTTACTTCAGATAAGCGCGCACCAGGTCGATCAGGTCCTCGGCAAGGTCGGGGGCAATCTGCTCCTTGGCTCCATCGACAAGGTGGAAACGGATGTGCGTCTCCAGCACTTCGGCCATCAGGCTGTTGACGCCTCCGCGGACGGCGGCCAACAGCATCAACTGATCGCCGCAGTCCTCGGTGCTCGAGAGCGTGCGTTCCACGGCGTCGAGTTGGCCGCGCAGTTTCTTCACGCGTTGCAGCAGCTTGGCTTTTTCCCGATCCTGATGCGTCATCACTTGACCTCTTTGCTTGACAATACCCACCGGGGGTATGGTATTTACCCAGTAGGGGTATAGCTGCTTCCCCACTATTCTATGCCCATCCGCCGCCCCAACTCGCTCTGGATTGCGCTGCCCGGCCTGGCTTGTGCTTTCGCGCTCGCGGCTGCCATCGGCGCCGCGCAGGCCACGGGCGATTTGCCTCTCGCGCCCGAATCGCAGCGTGCAGCACTGAGCGACGGGGGGGAGCAGGCTCTGCTTTTTGTCGTTGCGCCCATGGCCGGCTCCTTACCTTTTGAATGGTCAGCAAGCGCGATCGATAGGGCCACGGAGGATAGCGCCGGGGGCGCAGGACCGACCGCACCACCTGCAGTTGAAACCCTCACCATGTTTCCGCACTCAGACACGGCTCCCTACTGGGTCTCCGGCCAGGCCAACAGCATATTGCAAATGCACGGGCATTTTCATTCGCCCTACCAGGGCGCGAACAGCTTAATTGACGATGTTGAGGAAAAAGCCTCTGAGGTGTCGACGCTCTATCTGGGTTACCAGTTGCGCCCCAACACGCGCTACAACACGGACCTGATTGTCGATATTGAGAATGCCGGCGGGCGCGGCATCTCGCAGGCGCTGGGGCTGGCCGGCGAGACAAACCTCGACGTAGTGCGCAACCCCACCTTGAGCATTTCCCCCTATCTTTCGCACGGCGAAATTCACCAGATCATCGGCTTGACCAGCGAGATGACTGATCAGGACCGCGGGCCATTCGCGCTCGCCTCCAAAGTCCCGGTGCGGCGCTTCGAAATTCGCATTGGGAAGATGAGCCTGCCCGACACCTTTGATGTGAACTCTGTCGGGTCCGACAGTCACTTGCAGTTCACCAACTGGACCATCGACAACAACGGCGCATGGGACTACGCCGCAGACACGCGCGGCTACACCGTGGGCGGAGTTCTGGAATACGACGACCGCGTCTGGTCGGCGCGCTACGCCATCGCCGCCATGCCAACGGTTGCCAACGGAATTACTCTCGACTGGGCCTTCAGCCGCGCCAATGGGCAGAACTGGGAGTTCGAATTGCGCAAAGGCCTGTTTGCGCCTCTGCTGAACTCCAAGCGCGAAGGCGCAGTGCGCGTGTTGAGCTACGTGAATCATGCGCACATGGGCGATTACCGAGAGTCGGTGCAGCAGTATCTTGCAGGCAAGATCGCTACGCCTGACATCACCCAGACTGAACGCTTCGGTGCCGTGAAATACGGCTTTGGCCTGAACACCGAGCAGGAAGTTACCGACAGCCTGCGCCTTTTTGCGCGCTTCGGATGGAATGAGGATCAGCACGAATCGTTCGCCTATACCGAAGTCGGGCAGACGGTTCTCTTCGGCGCCGATTACAACGGCCAAAGTTGGCATCGGTCGAACGACAAGATCGGTGTGGCGTTTGTCTCAAACGCCATCAAGCGCGACCACCAGAACTACCTTCACTACGGCGGCCTCGGCTTTCTGCTGGGCGACGGCAACCTGACGTATGGGCGCGAGAATATTCTCGAGTGGTACTACAACGCCCATCTTTGGCGCGGACTCTACGCGATGTGCGGCGGGTCGCAGATTGAAAATCCGGGTTACAATCGCGATCGCGGTCCGGTGTACGTGTCGACCATCCGTGCGCACATCGATTTTTAAGGGCAGGGAACAAGGGACCGAGGGACCAAGGGAACGAGGAAACTAAAAGCCTACTTGCCCGCTGGTTGCTGTTGCCCTTGCGGCTGCGCGGGCAAGTTGACGATCACCTCGCCCGGCTTGGCGTAATGCAGTTTTTCCCGCGCCTGGCGCTCAATTTCCTCGGGGTCTGATTGCAGGCGCTGAACCTGCTGGCGCATCTGCTCGTTTTCCTGTTGCAGGTCCTTGATTTCCTGCTGCAGGGCGCGGTCTTCGGCCCGTTTCTGCTGCCACACGGAAACGCCGTGCTTGCCGTAGATCACATGCCACGTGACCAGCAGCGCCAGCACCACGGCCACGCCGGTTCCTGCCGGCCGCCACAGGCGTTGTGTCCAGATCAGAGTACGCTCGCTCAGCGGCGCCGGCTTGATGTCCGCCGCGGGCTTCGCTATTTGCGCGGTTTCTTGTTGCAGTGTTTCTTCCGTCATCGAATCTCAATTCACTATGTGCTGAGAACAAACTTTTCAGCCGCCGTGCGCAGGGCTTCCATCTGGTTCTCGTCGCGCGCCTCGGTGTACGCCCTGACCACCGGCTCGGTTCCCGAAAGCCGGTAGCAGACCCACGAGCCATCATCCAGAATCAGCTTCAGCCCGTCGGTCCTGACTACGCTGACAACTTTGCGCCCGCCCAGCTCCCTGGGTTCGGCCTTCAACTTCTCAGTGAACGCGGCTTTCTGCTCCGCGGTCAAGTGGAAGTTCTCTCTGGTCGGGTAGAAGGAACCAACTTTGGCAAATAGAGCCTTGAGTTGCGCGCCCAGGCTCGTGCCGCGTGTGGCTACCATCTCGGCAACGAGGAGGCCAGCGATGATGCCATCCTTTTCCGGCACGTGGCCACGGATGGTGAGCCCGGCCGATTCTTCGCCGCCGATGGCGATTTTGTCGGCGATGATCAACTCGCCGATGTACTTGAAGCCCACCGGCGTTTCATAGAGCGGCACCTTGTAATAATCGGCCAGTGCGTTGATGAGATTGGTGGTGGCAACGCTTTTGGCCACGCCGTTCTTCCAGCCCCGCGTCTCCACCAGGTAGTCGAAGAGCAACGCGATCACGTAATTGGGCTGAATGAAGGTTCCGTCGCTGTCGACGATTCCGAAACGATCCGCATCTCCGTCGACTGCGATCGCCAGCGATGCGCCAATCTCCTTCATTTTTTGTCGGGCTTTATCGAGCAGATGGTCGTCAGGCTCGGGCGCGTGCCCGCCGAAGAGCACGTCGCGATAGTCATGCACGGTTCCGACGGTCACGCCGGCTTCGCGCAGAATGTGACAGCTATAACCGCGCCCTGCGCCCCAAAATGGGTCGTAGACCACCTTGATTCCCGACTTGGCGATGGCCTTCAGATCGACCAGTTCTGCCAGCCGCTTCAAAAACGAAGGCCTCACCTCGACAGTCTCAAAGTTATCCGCGAAGGGACTGGGAATGCCGCCCCCTCCCCCTTTGAAAAGATTCTCTGCCGCGGCTTCAATCTGTTTCGTAGCTTCAGGCAGCGCCGGCGCGCCGTCGGGCGTGGAGTACTTGATGCCGTTGTACTCCGGCGGATTGTGCGAGGCGGTGAAGTTGATGGAGCCGCAGGTCTTGAGCGTGCGCACGGCATACGCGATGGCCGGGGTGGGCGCGGCCTCGGGAATCACAATCGGCGTGACGCCTGCAGCGGCTAGAACCCGCGCCGCTTCCGCCACAAAGCTCTCGCCGAGGAATCGCGAATCGCGGCCTACCAGGACGCGATGCGGCGCAGGCATGGTTTTCACGTACTCGGCAATTCCCCCGACAGCCAGGCGGATATTGGCCACCGTAAACTCGTCGGCAACAATCGCCCGCCAGCCCGAAGTGCCAAATTTGATCGCTGTGCTCATGCTTTTCTCCACGCGCGGCAGGTTCGCGTGCCGCAAGGACCATACTGCAACACTCGGCCCCGGTCGGCCAAGCGCGGTCTTTGCTTCGGGGGTCTCTTTCGCGATAAATCTGCGCGCGAAACCGCGGCATTCCCTTTCGCGGAAAGACTCGTATAATTCTCGCGTACTTCCGTCTAAACAAGCGGGGGCTCCTTATGTCTTCTCGTACCGCACTCCATTCCTTGCGTTTGTCTGCCGTTGTTTTTGGTCTTGCTTTCACGGGCGGCCTCTTCGCCCAAAACCAATCGCCTCAGACCCCGCCGGCGCAGGCTCCGTCGGCTCAAGCTCCGGCGGCCACGGTGGGGATTGCTCCCGAGCAGACTCCGGCGCCCCAGCTTGCGGGAGCACCCACGATTCGGGTTACCGCACGCGAGGTGTTGCTGGACGTGCTGGTGGTCGACAAGAGCGGACAGCCGGTGACCGGGCTCAACGCCTCCGACTTCAATGTGTCGGAGCAAGGACAGGCGCAGGTCATCCGGAGGTTGAGCGAGCATCATGCGATGTCCGCGGACGAAATGAACAAGTTGGCGTCAGCACCGGAACTGCCGCCCAACACCTTTTCCAACTACACGCCGGCGCGCAACACCAATGCGTCTATTGTGTTGCTGCTCGATGCCATGGATTCTCCGATTCAGGCGCAGATGGTGATGCGCCAACAGCTCATCAACTTTCTGAAGCACATGCAACCCGGCCCGCCGGTGGCGATCTTCCAACTCGATACCGAGATGCGCCTGATCCAGGGATTCACGTCGGACCCCAAGGTGCTGCTTTCAGCCGCGGAGAGCAAGCGCGATATGCCGACGATGGCGCCGGTAACGGCGGCGCCGCGCAGCTACTCGGCGGATGCCGTTTACCGCCGCACCCTGATGGAGAATTTGCGCAGTGGGATGCGCATGTTAGGCGGTTATCTGGCCGCGTATCCGGGACGGAAGAATCTCATCTGGTTCACGGGACGGATCCCGATGACGCGGACGGGCTATGGTTTCGGTGATCCGTTTCGCGACGGCATGACGGTGACAGGCGGCGGGGACGAAGCCAGCGAGCTGACCGATGTGTTGATGGTGAGCCGCATCGCGGTGTATCCGGTGGACACGTTCGGCCTGGTGGCGCCCGGCTCTATGGGAGCCGCGTCGAGGCGCCCCGGGATGATGACCGGGATTCCCGGCTTCGACAACCACGCAAATATGGACGAGATCGCGCAGCAAACCGGAGGCAAGGCCTATTACAACACCAACGATTTCACGCGCGTGATCGAAGATGTGATCCGCACCGGCTCAAGCTACTATTCGATTGCCTATGGCACCACGAATACCAAGTGGAATGGCGAGTTCCGGAGTATCAAAGTCACAGTGGACCGGCCCAATGTGCAGTTGCAGCACAAGAACGGCTACTACGCCTACAACTTCGACGCGCGCGAACAGGCCGGGATCGCGGCCATTGAGAAGCGCATGGCCGACCAGGTGGAACAGCAAGAAAGCGTCGGGGCAGCAATCGACCAGCCTCCGGTCGGCACGCAAGAGGCCGGGGCCACAGCGAATCCCGCCGCACTGGGAGCCACGATTCACCACTCGACCAACGGAGGGTTCGGCGCGGCCATGGGTTTGGGCTCCATCCCGCCGACCGAGATCGTCTTTGCCGCCAGGCTCCAGGCGGATGCGAACACCGAGAAGCTGAACAAGAGCGACACGATTCCGCAGGACAACTTTCTGAAACCGGAGTGGCAGCACAAACCCTTCCGCAACTACGCCATTTTCTATGACGCCGACGTGCATAAAATCCGTTTCACGCGAACCCCAGACGGCATGCGACACGCATCCATCGAGTTTGTTGCGATCGTATACACCGGTGACGGCGAAGAGGTGAATTCGATCATCCAGACGGCTACGCTCGACATGACTGCGGACCATTACAGCGAACTGCTCGTCTCCGGGCTGCATACAAAAGCGGAAATCGCCATTCCGGTAAAGGGCAACTTCTTCTTGCGCCTTGGCGTGCACGACAAAGTAGGCGACCAGGTAGGCGCACTGGAGATTCCCGTCGATCAAATCCGGCTCGACGTTCCTGCCGCGAGTGCGCAAAATCAGTGAGCCGGATGGGTTGAAAACGCGCGCCCCTTTTCGAGGCCGGTGATTCAATTATCGCGGCCGGTCTTTAAATTCTGAGCGGAATTCCCCGCCCGGCGTCTAGTTGGCAGAGGATGCCCGGGAGCCAATCAAAACATGCACCGTGCTGTTCCTGAGGAACAGCAGGAAAGGGGAGACATGCGACTAATCGGAGAAATAAACGGGAGAAATTTAGCGAGGTTTGCGGCCCTCGCCGCTGCTTGCACGCTGACATTCACGATGCTTGCGCCCCACTCCGGCGCGCAGGCCAATCCAGCGGGGCCGCAGCCCTGCGAAGCGCGGCCCGCGCCGCCGCCACCTGTTCCGGAGACGGTGCAGACCATCTTTCTGAAAAATGCCACCGGGCAAAACGACCTGAACGACATTGCAACCGCCCTGCGCAATGTACTTCCCAAGGCGCGAGTTTTTCCTGTTCAGGGACAAAACGCCATCACGCTGCGCGCCACGGATGAGGATCTTGCGACGGCGCAAAAGCTCATCGCCGAGCTTGACCGGCCGCGCAAAGTCTATCGCCTCACCTACACCATCACCGACTTCGAGAATGGCAAGCGCACCACGTCGCAGCATTTTGAATTTCTTGCTTTCGCGGGAGAGCGCACGATCTTCAAGCAGGGCAGCAAGGTGCCCATCGTGATCGGCACGGTGCAGAAGGAAACGACCGCGCAGAGCTCCGAAATTCAATACCAGGACGTGGGGCTGAGCATCGAGGCCACGGTGAGTGGATCGCCGGAGAATCTCGTGTTGCGCTCGAAGATTGAGCAGTCGAGCCTCAGCGGCGGGAAGAGCGAAACCGTCGCGCCCGATCCAGTCTTTCGGCAAACCGTTGTTCAGGGATCCTCGGAATTGAACCAGAACAAGCCTCTGGTTCTCGGATCGCTCGACATTCCTGGCACCACGAGCCACCAGGAGATCGCAGTGCTCGCGGAGCTGGTTCCCTGAGTCCGGCAATCCGGACCTGCCATTCCGGGTGGAGCGGCCTACACTGTGCGCTCCACCCGTTTCGGTCTAAAGAGCTTGGGGTTTCCCGAGCCGTCCCTCCCGAAAAAACCACTTGCGCCGCCGAACCAGATTTGGGCTTACAGTGTTTGCAGCATCGTTTTCGTTGGGAGAGGGCTTATGCTCGAATCCACATCATCCGCTCACATTGTGATGACCACCGTCGTCAGCCCCGAAGAAGCGGCGCGTCTTGGCCGCGCGCTGGTGGAGGAGCGGCTGGTCGCATGCGCCACGCTGCTGCCCGCTGTGCATTCCATCTACCACTGGAAGGACCAGATCGAATCCTCCTCTGAGTGCCTGCTGTTGCTGAAGACCGCAAGCGATCGGTTGGCCGCCCTGGAAGCGCGCCTGCACGAGCTCCACAGCTACCAAACGCCTGAGTTTCTGGTGCTTGCGGTGGAAGCCGGCAGCCATCCATATCTGGCGTGGCTCCACGCCAGCCTGCGTGCGCCAAAGTAAATAGCACCCTCTATACCGTCCAGCATCCGCGCACGCGCTCTCTGGTATCCTTGGGAAAGTCTGTCCCATGCGCTGGCTTTTCATTGTTCTACTCGTTTCGCTCGCGGCGCTGCTTTTTGCAGCCGCAGGAGTCGCTCTTCACGTGCGGCGACAGCGCACCCGTCAGCGCAATGAGCCGGCAGCTTTTGAGCCGGCCGAGGAGTCTGACCTGGAAGTGAAACGCTGATCCAGCAGCCAGGCAAGATCAAGAATACTGAGCGGAAACGGTTGTTCAATGAAAGCCGTATCCGCATTCAACCAAGTTATTGAAGTCTTTATTGCCGAAAGGATTCCCCCCGCAGTGAATACTCAGTCGCCTGAAAAAGCCGGCCAAGCCGCCAATCCCGCAATTAAAGAAATCTCCATCGCGCACAGTCCCGATTCCGATGATGCCTTCATGTTTTATGGCCTGGCGACGAACAAAATTCGCGTGCCCGGCTATCGCTTCACGCATACGCTTTGCGACATCGAGACCTTGAACCGCCGCGCTCGGGAAGAAGTATTCTTCGACGTCAGCGCCATCAGCTTTCATGCCTATCCTTACGTGCAGGAGAACTACACGCTCATGGGCTGCGGCGGCAGTGTAGGCGAGGGCTACGGTCCCATGGTGGTCACCAGCCGCAAGATGGAAGCCAGCGACCTGGGCCGCATCCGTGTCGCTGTTCCCGGAACCCTGACCACGGCTTATCTCGCGCTCAAAATATTCAACCCGGCCATTGAGACCGAGGTGGTTCCTTTCGATCAGATCATTCCCGAGATTCAGGCCGGAAAGTTCGATGCCGGGCTCATCATTCACGAGGGACAGCTCACGTATGCGACGAGCGGGCTCCATAAGGTCCTCGACCTTGGCGCCTGGTGGCGCGAAACCACCGGGCTAGTGCTGCCGCTGGGCGGCAACGCCATCCGCCGCTCGCTCGGCGCTGAAGCGCACAAGATCATCTCCAAGGCATTGCGCGATTCCATCAATCACGCCCTCGAAAACCGCGAACAGGCCCTGGAATACGCCATGCAGTTTGCCCGCGATCTCGATGTGGTAAAGGCTAGCGAATTCGTGAATATGTACGTGAACGAGCGTACCCTCGACTACGGTCCCGACGGCCGCGAGGCCATTCGCAAACTGCTGGAATTGGGCCACGAGCGCGGTGTGATCCCGATCGCTCCGCGAGTGGACTTCGTGGATTGATTTGTAGCGCCGGTCTCTAGACCGGCTGTCGTGCGGGCGTCCTCGCCCGCACCGGACCCCCAACAAGATGATTCGATCGCAACACCAGGGACTTACTCCCGGTGTCCCCGCTTGGACACAGTACCTTTGGCAGCGCAAAAGTCATTCGGACGTCCCAACAATCTTTCCACCGATTCCTAAGTTTTTTCTAATGCGTGTCGATACATCCAGCAGGAGACACTTCTCGATGTTCGCTCACGCTCAACCCACTTTTCTCCTCGCGTCGCAGGACACTGACCTGCTGACTGCCATTGAGCCCACGCTTCTGGCTGCGGGCGCGCGCGTCGATATCGTGCTTTCCGCGCATGCCGCGCTCGCTTCCATCTCCGGCCCGCACCCTCCCAATCTGATTTTGCTCGACGCGCAATTGCCCGGAATGCCTATGGGCCAACTACTGGCCGCTATCCGCGCCGAGGCCGAGAGCGTGCACCTGCCTATTGTTCTCATCGCCGATACGGTGACAGCGGAGGGTATCGATCGCCTCGCCGAGGGCGCAGTCGACGATCTTGTGCTGCGCTCCGCCGAGCCAACTTACTGGCAGTTGCGCCTGGACCTGGTGCTGCGCAATCAGCGCATGGCGAACGAGCTTGAAACCTTGCGCGACGCTGCCCTGCGCAACGCGCAACTCGATCACCTGACCGGCGTCTACAATCGCGAAACCCTGCTCGCCATGTTGTTTCGCGAAACCGACCGCGTGCAGCGCAGCCACAGCGCGATGTGCCTGGTGCTCTTCGATATCGACGACTTCGGCCACTGGAACTCGCGGCTCGGCGTGGATGCCTGCGATGAGTTGCTGTGCCAGGTCGCCAGCCGCGCCGCGGCCTCGCTGCGCAGCTATGACGTGCTGGGCCGGCCGGGCATGGACGAATTTCTCGTCGCCTTGCCCTCGTGCGCTCCGGCCAACGCCATGACTCTCACCGAGCGTTTGCGCGCCGAGGTGTTTTCCGCGCCCTTCCACATTGGTGGCGAGGCCATCCGACTCTCCGCGTCCTTCGGCATTGCCATCAGCCACGGCCGCTCGCCAGTGGTGGTGTTGCGCGAAGCTGAGAAAGCTCTCGAGTGGGCCAAGGCCGCCGGACCCGAGTCGATTCAGTGTTTCGGCAGCCCGCCTCAACCGTTGCCGTCGCCCGTCACGTTTCTCTCCGTCACTTCCGGTGATGAACTGCTCGCCTGGTGAGACCGCTTATAATCCCGTCATGTTTTCGAGTAGCTTGTCCAACACAATGGGCCTTGATCAGGCGCGACTTTCTTTGCACGGATCGATGACAACATGAGGCGCGTTCGCACATTCTGGCGGCGCATCACCGACGGCGTCGTGCTCAGCGAGTTGTGGAAGCAATTCCATGCCGATGCTCGCTCCAGTTACCGGCTTTATTCGAAGGAAATCGAAACCGAGCGTCCGCCGGAAAGGGGAAGGGTCAAGCATTTCATCTGGATGGCCAAGCAGTTTCTCTGGGCCATCTTCGACAAGCTCACTCCGGCGCGCCGTGTGCTACTCCTCTTTGCGCTGATCCTCCTGATTCCCGACGTGGATGTTGTCTGGAACAACGACTCTCACACCCTGGGAGCCAGCGGGGCCTTTTGGGGCGTCATTCTGCTGCTGGTGGTGCTGTTGCTTGAGATCTCAGACCGCGTGGTGATGAAACGCGACCTGCAGATCGCCAAGGAGATCCAAGCCTGGCTGCTGCCGCCAGCGCCGCCCGCCGTACCCGGATTGGAGATTGCGTTTGCCACGCGTCCCGCGAACACCGTAGCCGGGGATTACTATGACGTCTTTCCCCGCCGCACCGCGCCATCGCCCGGCAGCGACTACCTCATTGCGATTGCCGACGTTGCCGGCAAAAGCGTGCCTGCAGCTATGCTGATGGCCACCTTTCAGGCCAGCCTTAAAACCCTGTCCGCCACCGGGAGTTCGTTGACCGAACTGGTCGCTCGCATGAACAACTACGCCTGCAGCAACAGCCAGAATGGCCGCCGTTTCACCACGGCCTTTATTGCGGAGTACGAACCCGCATCGCGCACCCTGAGCTATGTGAACGCCGGGCACAACGCGCCCATCTTGCGCCGTCGAACTGGAGCCATTGAGCGTTTGCAGGAGGGCGGCATTCCGCTCGGCGTTCTGCAGAACGCCGCTTATCAATCGGGAGTGGTTACGCTCGAAGCCGGCGATTGGCTCGTCGTCTTCACTGATGGCGTGACCGAGGCGGAGAACAACCGTGCCGAAGAGTACGGCGAACCACGCCTGTTAGTGGTTCTGCACACCAACTTGGCGGCCTCGCCGCAGACGCTGCTAAGCGCCATCATGATGGATCTCGATCGCTTTGTCGGCGACGCGCCGCAGCATGATGACATCACGCTGCTACTACTCAAGGCCGTCTAGGACGTTGCTGTTTCCGCAGCCAGATCAAGGAATTCCTGAAACACATCGTTCGAGATCAGCCGTCCTCGCGCAGTGAGCCGCGCTCGCTCACCGTCGAAGATCAGCAGCCCGTCTTCGGCCAGGCGTCTCGCGGTTTCAAGCGCGGGTGCAAGCAAGTCTTCGCCAAACTCCATGCGCAACGCAGCCACGTCCACGCCGGCATTGGTGCGCAGACCCAGAAACCACGCCTCTTCGTGCTGCTGTGCCGGCCCCAGCCGCGACGTTTCCACCGTTCCCGTTCCGGCCAGGTACGCCTGCAGATCGTCAGTCGTCGTCGCGCGCAGCACGTCTGGCGGCTTTTCTTGACTTCCGACGCCGCTCCGAAAGGCTGCTGCATGCAATGCCATTGACGAAGCATCCAGTCCCACGCCGAGATAAGGCCGCCGCTGCCAATACCGCAGATTGTGCCGCGACTCAAATCCTGGTCGGCTGAAATTGGAAATCTCGTACTGCCGCAGCCCCGCAGCTTCAAGCCGCTCGAGCGCCCGCTCGTACATGCGCGCGATCGCATCTTCGTTCGGCACCAGCCCGGCGCGATAGCGCGCTCCGCCCTTCAACATTTCGCGGCCCAGGCGCGAGTCCTCGTCTACCTCCAGCATGTACACACTCGCGTGTGGGACCTCGGACGCGATGAGAGCCTCGAGCGATTCTTCCCAGGAAGCGAAAGTCTGCTCAGCCAGGCCGGCGATCAAATCCAAATTCAAGTTGGTAATGCCGGCCGCGCGCAGTCGCTCAAGGTCCGCCTCGACCACGGCACGGCTGTGCAGCCGTCCGCTCAGGCGCGCCTCGCTGTCAACGAACGATTGCACACCCAGGCTTACGCGGTTCACGCCCGCGGCGACCATCGCTTCGAGAGTTGCGTCCGCGATTTGCCCCGGCGCGCACTCCATGGTGATTTCGGCATCTGCGTCGAGATCGAACTCCGCGCGTATGGCCGCGAAGAGCTGAGCCAAAAGCTCCGGGGCCAGCAAGGAGGGCGTTCCTCCACCCAGATACACCGTATCCACTCGCCGCGGGAGTTCCGTTCCCATCTTCTCGGCCCAGGCTCCTGCTCCAGCCAGGTCCGCAATCAACCGCTTCACATAACGCGCGTGATCCGAAGCCGGAAACACGCCCGACGCGAAGTTGCAGTAGGTGCACTTCGACCGGCAAAAGGGAATGGAAACGTAGATTCCCAGCGCGTTGCCGGCGGAGTGCTTCATGAAAAGATTGTTTCACGCGCCTCTCCCGTGCCCCACCCTTTCGGTCGCCGCCGGGAACGCACGAACCTCAACTTCCCGTTCTCAACCCGGTACTTACACCAGAATCGCACCGCACCAACAACCCCGGCTTCCGCTCATGAAATGATGGAGAGAAGGAGATCCGCTTGAAAGCCTGGCCCGCTCTGGCAATCTGCGTCATTCAGGTCATTCTCTTTCTTGCGCACTGGTTGGTTTTCTCCACCTGGATCGCCTTCTGGCGCGGCCTTGCTCCCGCGACCCTTGCCGGACTGCATGTGGCCATGCTGGTGCTGGCCTTCAGCTTTGTGGTTGCGTCGCTGCTCGCGTTTCGCTTTTCGAATGTTGTCGTCCGATTCGTATACTGGCTGGCCGCCATCGAGCTCGGATTTCTCAACTTCTTTTTCTGGGCGTCGTTGCTGGCCTGGTTGGTCTGGCTTGCGCTGAAGCTGACGATCTCTCCGGCCCATGCCGCTTGCGCACGTCCGCTCGTCGTCGGCGTCCTTTATGCGATCGCGGCCTTCGTCGGCATCTACGGCCTCATCAATGCGCGGATGGTGCGAATCCGCCGCATTTCGGTCGAGTTGCCGAACCTTCCCGCGTCCTGGCGCGGAAGGCGCGCGGTACTGCTGAGCGATCTGCATCTTGGACCCATCAATGGGGAGCAATTCTGCCAGCGCCTCGTGGCCAAAGCCCAGTCCTTCCAGCCCGATGTCGTTTTTCTTCCGGGCGATGTTTTTGACGGCACCAAAGGCGACCTCGACCGGCTGGTGGCGCCGTTCAAGCAGCTTAAGCCGCCGCTCGGCATCTACTTTTCTACGGGCAACCACGAGGAGTTTACCGATCCCACGCATTACATTGAGGCCATCGCCCGCGCCGGAATTCGCGTGCTCGGCAACGAACTTGTGACCGTTGACGGCGTGCAGGTGGCGGGTGTCTTCTATCACAGCTCGTCCTCGCCGCTACGCATGAAAGCCGCGCTCGATGGCATGCATCTCGACCGCGAGCGGCCGTCGATCCTGCTGAACCATGCACCCACGCGCCTGCCCACGGTGGAGCAGGCCGGCTTCAACTTCCAACTCTCCGGCCACACGCACGGCGGGCAGTTTCTGCCGTTCACCTGGATCACGAACAGCATCTACGGCCGCTTCACCAAGGGCCTCCACCGATTCGGCGCGCTGCAGGTCTTCACTTCGACAGGCGCCGGAACCTGGGGCCCACCCCTGCGCGCCGGCACCCGCCCGGAAGTGGTTTTCATCACATTCGCCTAGGGATTGCGTATCCTATTCTCAAACCGTCATTGGAGAAAACTGTCTTGAGCTCCGCAACCCCTTCGTCCGGCCGCCCCGGCCAATCCGTGGTTCGCACCAACCTCACCGGACTCGATCTGCTGATGAATCCGCGCCTCAACAAGGGGACGGCATTCACGGAGGCGGAGCGCGACGATTTCGCGTTGCACGGCCTGTTGCCGCCGCACCTCGGGACGCTGGAAGACCAATGCGAGCGCCGCAAGCGTGCGCTCGACAGCCATCCCACGCCCTTCGACAAATACATCAGTATGCGCGACCTGCAGGACAGCAATGAGACGCTGTTCTATTCGCTGATTGCCCAGCACACCGAGGAGTTGCTGCCAGTTGTCTATACGCCGACGGTGGGCGAGGGGTGCCAGCGTTTTTCCGAAATCTGGCGCAAGCCGCGCGGTCTTTTTCTCAGCTATCCCGACCGCGATCGCGTGGAACAGATTCTTGCCAACCCCCGCTACGATGCGGTGCGATGCATTGTGGTCAGCGATGGCGAACGCATTCTTGGCCTGGGCGATCAAGGCGCTGGCGGCATGGGCATTCCCATCGGGAAAATGGCGCTCTACACGGCGCTGGGCGGCATCCCGCCCGAACATTGCTTGCCCATCCTGCTCGACGTAGGCACGGACAACGAATTGCTGCTTGATAATCCCATCTATGTCGGCTGGCGGCACCAGCGCGTCCGCGGACAGGAGTACGACGATTTCGTCGAGACCTTTGTGAGCGCCGTTGAGCGCCGCTGGCCGCACATCCTTTTGCAATGGGAAGATTTCGCCGGCGCCAACGCGTCGCGGCTGCTGGAGCGCTATCGTGATCGCCTGTGCACATTCAACGACGACATTCAAGGCACCGCGGCGGTGACGACCGCGACCCTGCTCGCGGGAGTGAACGCCACCGGAATTCCGCTCCACCAGCACACCATCGCCATGTTCGGCTCCGGGTCGGCGGGCATTGGCATTATCGATCTTCTTATCTCCGCAATGAAAGAAGAAGGGCTGAGCGAAGAGCAGGCGCGCAAGCGTATCTATGCTTTCAACCGTCACGGCCTGATTGTCGAAGGTGGCCAGGGGATTCGCCCCGAGCAGCAAGCGCTGGCCCGCAAACGCGAAGACATCGCGGGATGGAAGCTCTCGCCGTCCAGCTCCGACAGCGGAAATATTTCGCTGCTCGACGTGGCGCGCAATGCTGGGATCACAGTACTGGCCGGCGTAAGCGCTCAGCCGGGCGCATTTACTGAAGAGATTGTGCGCGAGATGGCGCGACACACTCCGCATCCTGTCATCTTCCCGTTGTCGAATCCCACGTCGCAATCGGAAGCTGCGCCCGCCGATCTGCTGCGCTGGACAGACGGCCGCGCGCTGGTTGGCACGGGCAGCCCCTTCGCTCCAGTAGAAGTCAACGGCAAATCTATCCGCATCGCTCAGGTCAACAACTCCTACATCTTTCCCGGCCTTGCCCTCGGCATTCTCGTCTCCCGCGCCAAACGCGTGAGCGACGGCATGATTATGGCCGCCGCCAAAGGGTTAGCCGCGCTATCGCCGGCACGCAACGACAAAAGTGCGCCGCTGCTGCCACCCATTGCGGAAGCGCGCAAAACCAGCCTCGCGGTAGCTGAAGCAGTGGGCATGCAGGCGATCGCCGACGGAGTGGCCGAAGCCGCAATCGAGGCAAGTCTCGCGGACGAGCTGCGCGAATATGTGTGGGACCCGGTTTACCAGGACTACGAACGCATCGGCGGTTTGTAGCCGGCTGCGCCTTACTTTTCCGCCGGCACTTCCTCGAGCAATCGCTTCCACGTCTTCTGGTTTTTGCGGAAGCTCTTCTTCAGATCCTCGAGGATGCGCTCGAAGTCGGCGTTGGTGCGTAGATTATTCCACGAAGGATTTTTCTGGAACCAGGGGTAGTTTTCGTTGCCGAGATAGATGGCGCGGCGCAGCCAGTGCAGCGCTTCGCTGGAGTCGCCCTCCACGGCAAAGTAAGTCGCCAGCCGGTAGGCCATCTCGCTGTCGGCCTCGGCCGCAGCCAGGGTGTCGTCCTTGAGCAGCGCCGCGGCGCGGCCCCTCGCACCGGCTTGCACATAGCAGATGGCCAGCGTGGGCACGGCAATGCGCAGTGAGGCATCGTCGGCGATTACGCGTTCCAGAATCGCCATGGCCGCGTTCAAATTGCCCACGCGCATTTGCTGATAACCGGCGGAAGTGCGCAGCAGCGGATGGCGAGGCTCCAGTGCCAGGCCCTTTTCCAGCTCGTCGCCGGCCAGCTCAATCTGGTTCTGATAGTGATAGACGCGGGCGCGATGGTTGTAAAGAATCGCAGCATTCGCCGGGTTCAGCTTGAGCGCGCGGCTGAACTCGTCGAGCGCTTCGTCGTACATGCCGTCACCGCGTAGCGCAATTCCAGCCACCATGTGCACATTCCAATCGTTGGCCGCACCGGCCAGCAGTCCGGCAATGCCGTGCCGCGCCGACTCCTTTTCGCCGCGCGACAGCAGCATATAAATGCGG
>JBEKEP010000066.1:0-21297 GCA_050013775.1 Occallatibacter sp.
CATCTACGCCTATGCCTCGGGAACGGTTGTCGATCGCAAGGTGACGCAGGGGCAGTATGTGAATGCGGGTGACACGCTATTTACCGTGGCCGATCTCAGCCAGGTCTGGATCAAGGCCGATGTGTACGAGGAGCAGTTGCCTCAGATTCAGCAGGGACAGGAAGTTGATATCACCGCGGAGTCGCTGCCCAACCAGACCATCCATGGCCGCGTAGACTTTATCGAGCCTGCCGCCAATCCGCAGACGCGCACGGTTCCGGTGCATGTGCATGTGGCCAATCCGGGGATGCGTCTTTTGCCGGGCATGTTTGTCACCGCAACTTTTGTGAGCCGCGCGGCGCAGCCGACCATCGTAGTTCCGCGCTCGGCAGTGCTCGATACAGGGACGCGAAAGATCGTTTATCTAGCCAGACCCAACGGCGTCTTTGAGGCACGCGAGGTCCAGGTGGGTGCGCCCTCTGACGATCTGTACCCGGTTTCCAGTGGACTGGCGCTCGGCGACAAAGTGGTTCTCAACGGCAACTTCCTGATTGACTCGCAGGCACATTTGAGTTCAGGTATGTCCGGCCTCTATGGCGGTTCAAAAGAGTTTGGCGCCGGGTCGCAAGGGCAAACTCCCGCCGCAACCTCGCCGGGGAAAAGTGCTGAAGCCGGCTCCGCGCAGATTGAGTTTCACGCAGACGCCGATCCGCTGAAGGCAGGCGAAGACAATCCTGTTCACGTGAATTTGACCGATGCCAGCGGCAAGCCGATCGCCGACGCCAAAGTTACAGTCACGCTCATCATGCCCGCAATGCCTTCAATGGGAATGCCGGAGATGAAGAGTCCCTTCGAACTACAGTGGGCTGACGGCCGCCAGGTGTACGCCGGCAAGGTTCAGCCGCCGATGTCGGGAACATGGGCCGTGCTTGTTGAGGCGCGCAAGAATGGCAGCGTCATTGCCTCAACACACACTCACCTCAGCGCGATGTAGGAGCCGGCAATGATCAACCGCATTATCGAATTCTCGATGAAGAACCGCTGGCTGATTTTGGCTGTCTATGCCGTGCTGGCGATTTGGGGCTACTGGGCGCTGTTGCACACGCCCATCGACGCCATTCCCGATCTGAGCGAGAACCAGGTCATCGTCTTCACCGAGTGGCAGGGCCGCAGCCCACAGGAAGTGGAAGACCAGATCACCTATCCGCTCACCGTGAACCTGCAAGGCCTCCCGCATGTGCGCACGGTTCGTTCCGCTTCGGCATTCGGGTTCTCGATGGTGAACGTCATCTTCGAAGACTCCGTCGACATTTACTTTGCCCGGACGCGCGTGTTGGAGCGGCTCAGTCTTGCAGGCAGTTTTCTGCCTGCGGGCGTGACGCCCATGATGGGCCCCGATGCAACCGGAGTGGGCCAAGTCTATTGGTACACGGTCGAAGGGCCTTACGACAGCGGCACACTGCATTCCATTCAGGACTGGTATGTGAAGTACCAGTTGAACTCCGTGCCGGGAGTGGCCGAAGTCGCAAGCGTCGGCGGATTCGTGAAGCAGTACCAGATCGATCTCGATCCCATCAAGCTGCGCGCCTACAACGTTGCACTTAAGGATGTTGTCTCCGCCGTGGAGCAAAGCAACAACAACGTGGGCGCAAAAGTGATTGAAGCCGGTGATACAGAGGAGATGATACGCGGCATCGGACTGATCAACGGCCTGAAAGACATTGAGAATATTTCGCTTGGCGCTTACAACGGAACGCCGGTGACTGTGGGGAATGTAGGCAGCGTTCAGCTTGGTCCCGAGTTCCGACGCGGCGTTCTTGACAAGGATGGAAAAGAAGCTGTGGGCGGCGTGGTCGTTATCCGTTACGGCGCCAACGCGCGCGAGGTCATCGAAGCCGTCAAGCTGAAGATTGCCGAGATTCAGCCGGGCCTGCCTGCGGGTGTCCGCATCGTTCCTTTCTATGACCGCAGCATCCTCATCGATCACGCGGTCGACACGCTGCGCCATGCGCTGATTGAAGAACTGATTCTGGTCACGCTGGCGCACGTGCTTTTTCTGTGGCACTTCCGCAGCATCCTGGTGGTTACCATTCCGCTGCCTCTTGCGGTGCTGGGCGCTTTCCTGTTCATGAAAGGCGCGGGCATCTCGTCGAACATCATGTCCCTGGGAGGAATCGCGATCGCCATCGGCGTGCTGGTCGATGCGGGTATTGTAATGACGGAAAACGTGATTCGCCAGGCCGAGCAATACGAAGCGGAGCACGGCAACTATCGCGATCACATCGGCGAGATCACGCTCAAAGCCGCGCGGCTTGTGGGCAGGCCGATCTCTTTCGCCATGGTCATTATCATTCTCGCCTTCGTCCCGGTCTTCGCGCTCACCGGCATGGAAGGCAAGATGTTTCATCCTCTGGCCTTTACCAAGACGTTTGCCATGGTCTGCTCCACTATTCTTGCCATCACGCTGGTCCCAGTGTTGTGCACATTTCTGATTCGCGGCAAGCTGCACAGCGAAAATGAGAATCCGATTATGCGCATCCTGCGCGCCATCTATCAGCCTGTCCTGCGCTGGGCGCTGGGCCACAGGATCATCACACTGGGCGCGGCCATGGCGTTGCTCATCGGCGCGCTCTATACGGCCACAACCATTGGCTCCGAATTCATGCCGCCGCTCGATGAAGAGACGGCGCTTTTCATGCCCATCACTGACCCGCGCATCTCGCTCACCGAGGCCACGCGCATCCTTCGCCAGCAGGACCTGATCATTTCCGCGGATCCAGCCGTCGCGATGGTAGTGGGCAAAGTCGGCCGCGCGGAAACATCCACCGACCCTGCGCCGGTGAACATGAGCGAGACAACCATTACCTTCAAGCCAAAGGACCAGTGGCCCAAGGGGCTTACGAAAGACGCAATCCTCGCCCGGCTCGACGAAAAGTTGCAGATTCCCGGCGTCACGAACATTTGGACACAGCCGATCCGCAACCGTATCGACATGCTCTCCACCGGCATTCGCACCCAGGTTGGCATCAAGGTCTTCGGTCCCGATCTTGGCGTGATTGAAGCCAAGTCGGAAGAGATCAAAGAAGTCGTAGCTCAGATTCCAGGCGCCGTCGATCTCTATGCCGAGCGGACTACGGGTTCGCCGTATCTGGAGATGACCGTCGATCGTGCTGCCGCGGACCGGTACGGATTGAATGTGGCCGATGTCGAAGACGCGATCGAAACCGCGATCGGCGGGAAGAATCTGACCACCACGATTGAGGGCAGGCAGCGATTCCCGGTCCGCGTTCGCTATGCGCGCGATTTCCGCGAGAACCCACAGCAACTGGACGAAGTGCTTGTGATGGGAAGCGGCGGCGCACAGGTGCCGCTCAGCAAAGTCGTCACAATGAAAACAATCATGGGACCGTCGATGATCACGAGCGAAAACGGATTGCTGCGCGGAGCAGTGCTGTTGAATGTGCGCGGGCGCGACGTGGGAGGTTTCGTTGATCAGGCTCAGCGCGCTGTCAGCGAACGGATAAAGATGCCGCCGGGATACTACATCGAGTGGAGCGGCCAATATGAGAACCAGATCAGCGCGCGGAAGCGCCTCGAAATGGTGATTCCCATTGTGCTGCTTGTGATTTTCGTTCTGCTCTATCGCACTTATCACTCAGCCAGGGAAGCCGCACACGTTCTGCTGGCCGTACCCTTTGCGCTCAGCGGCGGCATTTTCCTCGTCAAGATTCTCGGGCTCAACTTTTCGGTCGCGGTCTGGGTAGGCTTTATCGCTCTGTTCGGAACCGCCGTGCAAACTGCCGTAGTGATGGTCATCTATCTTGAGGAAGCCGTCGCACGGCGCAAAGCAGCCGATGGCCAACTGACCCGCGCCGGCTTGCATGCAGCCGTAATTGAAGGCGCCCTGCTGCGGCTTCGTCCCAAGGTAATGACCGTGGCCACAGTTGTAGCGGGATTGCTGCCGCTTCTCTGGTCCACCCGCACAGGCGCGGAGTTCATGAGGCCACTTGCCGCGCCCGTGCTGGGCGGGATGCTGAGCTCTCTGCTCCACGTGCTGATCGTGACCCCAGTCATCTTCACGTGGCTGCGCGAACGTGATTTGCAACGAGAGCAGGCGGAATAGGAGCCGAAAAAATCGGAGGTGGGTTCCACTGCGACTATTCGCTCTGCACTCTTATTGATACCGCGAATCGGCGTTGCGTGCTGGTAATTCTGACGGTGTCCCATCGCAGTCGATTTATTTAAATCAGCTTGAGCCTTCGCGAGCGCTCAGTGCTTAGAGCCGCATAAGCCATTGAGAATAAGGTGTTTATTGGTGCCGGGAGGGGGGGTCGAACCCCCATGACCGCAAGGGTCGGCGGATTTTGAGTCCGCTGCGTCTGCCAGTTCCGCCATCCCGGCCAGGGAGGGGTTCCGCTTCCCAAGTATCGCATAGGCCTTGCCTTATCTGCCACAAAGCGGCCCGCGCGGCCGCGGGCAACTGTCCTATTGCGGCGAGCTTTCCACATTCGCATTCCGGTTCGTGTCTGCGACTCCCATGCGACAATGAAGGCATCAACGATGACCAGCGCCTCCTCCGCCGTCGTTCCCGAACCAACCACCGTAACCCCGCAGTTGCTGGCCCAGCACAGCATCACTGCTGAGGAATACGACCGCATTCTCGCGGCCCTCGGCCGCACGCCTTCGCTCACCGAACTCGGCATTTACAGCGTGATGTGGAGCGAGCACTGCTCGTATAAATCGAGCCGCGTGCACCTCAAGCGCCTGCCCACCAAAAGCGAGCGCGTGGTGCAGGGGCCGGGCGAAAATGCGGGCATCATCGACGTGGGTGACGGATGGGCCTGCGCCTTCAAGATCGAGAGCCACAACCACCCCAGCTATATTGAGCCTTTCCAGGGCGCGGCCACCGGCGTGGGCGGCATTCTGCGCGACATCTTCACCATGGGCGCGCGGCCACTGGCCGTGATGGACTCATTGCGCTTCGGGCTGATTGAACCGGACGCTGCCGACCGCGAATTGGTGCATAGGAATCACGCCATTGTCGAAGGCGTGGTGAGCGGCATCGCCGGCTACGGCAACTGTTTTGGCGTGCCCAACCTCGGCGGCGAAACCAAGTTCGAGTCCTGTTACAGCGGCAACCCCCTCGTCAACGCTTTTGCGCTCGGCCTGGTCCGCAAGGACGAGATCTTCTACGGTAAGGCCAGCGGCACGGGCAATCCCGTGATCTACGTCGGAGCCAAGACCGGTCGCGATGGCATTCATGGCGCGACGATGGCGAGCGAGGAATTCAAGGAAGGCTCCGAACAGAAGCGCCCCAACGTGCAGGTCGGCGATCCGTTCATGGAGAAGCTGCTGCTCGAAGCGTGTCTTGAGGCCATGCAGACCGGCGCCATCGTGGGCATTCAGGATATGGGCGCGGCCGGCCTCACCTGCTCCACCTGCGAAATGGGCGCGCGCGGCGGTGTCGGTCTCGACGTCAAGCTCGATCTGGTTCCGCAGCGCGAAACCGGCATGAGCGCCTACGAAATCATGCTTTCTGAAAGCCAGGAGCGCATGCTGCTGGTGGCGGAAAACGGCCGCGAATTGGAAGTGCTGCGCGTCTTCGCAAAGTGGGGACTCGATGCCGTGATTGTCGGCGTCGTGCAGCCCCAGCCGCGATTGCGCATCTTTCATCACGGCGAGCTGGTCGCCGACATTCCCAATCAATCGCTCACCGACGATGCGCCACTGTACCACCGGCCCGTCGGCACATGGAAAGCACCGGTTTCGCACGACCCTCCGGCCGAGGCGCTCGCCGGGCTGGGCAAAGATCGCGACTATTTGGCGGATCTGAAAAAACTTCTCGCCTCCTCAAACATCTCCTCCAAGCGCTGGATCCACGAGCAGTACGACTCGATGGTGCAGACCAATACCGTACAGGGACCCGGCGGCGAAGCCGGCGTGATGCGCATTAAGGGAACGGGAACTCCGGGCCACGAGCGCGGTCTCGCTATGGCTCTCGATGGCAACGGCCGCTGGGCTTGGCTCGATCCCAAACTCGGCGCCATGCATGCCGTCGCTGAAGCCGCGCGCAAGGTCGCCTGCACCGGCGCAACGCCCGTCGCCGCCACCAACTGCCTCAACTTCGGCAATCCGGAAAAGCCCGAGATCATGGCGCAGCTTTCCGCCGCCATCGATGGCATTGCCGAAGCCTGCACCGCGCTGGGCACGCCGATTACCGGCGGCAACGTGTCCTTATTTAACGAGACACGCGGCGAAGGCATTTATCCCACTCCGGTCCTCGGCATCGTCGGCATTCTGGAAGACGCGACGAAGGCAGTGCCCGCGAGCTTCCAACGCGAGAAAGACGCCATTGTGCTGCTCTGGCCGATTCCGCGTGGCCAGGAGCCTGATCCGAAGCTCAAGGTTCCCCTCAATCCTCCGCCCATCAGCCAATACCCGCTTCCTGCGCTGGAGCGCGAACCCAGAGCGCAAGCAGAGACGGACGCGAGCGACGCCGAAGCGGAGAAGAATCTCACCGCATTTGGTTCCTCCGAATTCGCCAAAGTGGTTTTGGGAGCTACTTGGGGCACTCCGCCCGCGCTTGATCTCGACGCCGAAGCCAGCCTGCACAATTTGCTGGCCGTGCTCGCGTGGCGCAAGCTCATTCGTTCCGCACGCGATATCTCCGACGGCGGCATCGCCGTTGCGCTGGCGCAAGCCACATTTACCAAAGGCGTCGGCGCTACTGTCGAGCAGGACCCGTCGCTTCTCGCGCATCCTCTCTTCGGTCTTTTTGCCGAGCCCGCTTCCACCGTCCTTGTCACGGCGCATCACGGCGATCTCGCCGAGATCGATGCCATGGCCAGTCAGAACAATTTCTTCTCCGCACGCATCGGAACCACGGGCGGAAATCGGTTCGAAATCCTGGTTGACGGTCAGACCTTCATCTCCGCGCCGCTCACCGAGCTTCGCACGCTCTGGGCGTCCGCGCTTGAAGCCAATCTCCATGATGAGGTCCCCGCATGAGCAGGCTGCTGTTTCAGGGGGTCCCCGGCGTTGCAGACGAGTCTGAGTTGATCAAAACTTCTGCGGGCAGTCAGCCTGGCCGCGAAGCGGCGATTCGCCGTGCGCGCAGTACAGACAAGCTCCACGAAGAATGCGGCGTCGTCGCCATCTACGGCCATCCCCACGCCGCGCGCGAAGCCTACCTCAGCCTCTATGCACTGCAACATCGCGGCCAGGAGTCAGCCGGCATCGCCACCGCCGACGGACAGCGACTTGCCAACATTAAAGGCATGGGCCTGGTTTCGGAGATCTTCACGGACGATGTGCTGGCCAAGCTTCCCGGCCACATGGCCATCGGCCACACACGTTATTCCACCACCGGCGATTCGGCGCTGCTCAATGCGCAGCCCATTCGCGTCGATTCCACCAAGGGCCTTATCGCCATCGCGCACAACGGCAACCTTGTGAACCTTGGCAACGTGCGCTCCCGCCTGGAACGCGATGGCGCATATTTCCAAACCACCTCGGACTCCGAAATCATCGTGCAACTCATCGCGCACTCCAGCGCCGGTTCGCTGGTCGACGCCATCGCCGATTCGCTCTCGCAGGTTGAAGGTGCGTTTTCGATTGTCATGATGACGCGCGACCGCATCTTTGCCGCGCGCGATCCGCGTGGCTTCCGGCCGCTTTCCATGGGCCGCATGAAAAATCCCGGCGGGCCCGACACGGTCGTCTTCGCGTCGGAATCCTGCGCATTCGATCTGCTTCGCGCCGAATTCATCCGCGACATTCTTCCCGGCGAACTGGTGATGGTCTCAGAAGATGGCGTCACCAGCCGCCAGTACGCGAGCGGCATGCCGCAATCGAGTTGCGTCTTCGAGCATGTCTACTTCGCGCGTCCCGACTCGCGCATTTATGGCCGTTGGGTACAGGAGTCGCGCGACCAGATGGGCCGCCAGCTCGCGCGCGAATCCGGCGTGCCCGCCGATGTGGTCGTGCCCGTGCCCGACTCCGGCGTGACCGCCGCGCTCGGCTACGCTGAAGAGGCCGGCATCCCTTTCCGCTTTGGCCTTATCCGCAACCACTACGTCGGCCGCACCTTCATTGAACCTGAGCAGCGCGTGCGCGACTTCGGCGTCCGCCTCAAGCTCAACCCCGTGCACAATTTGCTTGAAGGCAAGCGCGTCATCCTCATTGACGACTCCATCATCCGCGGAACGACGAGCCGTAAAATTGTTCGCATGGTGCGCGGCGCAGGCGCCACTGAAGTGCATCTGCGCATCAGTTGCCCGCCCACCATTTCGCCATGTTTCTACGGGGTCGACACGCCCAGCAAAAAAGAGCTCATCGCGGCCAATCATTCCGTCGAAGAGATCCGCCACTACATCGAGGCGGACTCGCTGGCATATCTGTCGCTCGATGGGCTGTTGCAGTCAGTCCAGGACGAGAAAAAAGTAGGTTATTGCACGGCCTGCTACACCGGCAACTATCCCACGCAATGGGTCGACGTGGAAGACATCTTGCCGGCAGCGGTTGCGCCATAGCGTTATCCCTCACCAACCAGCTACTGGGCGGCGCTCCGTCACACTGCCTCTTCCGCTAGTTCCGCCCCGGCCGCAACGGGCCGTCGCGCCAGGCTGCGCGTCAGCGCGTACATCGTTCCCGCTGCAAACAGGCAAGGCAGCACCAGCCCTCTCAATCCCGCGTCATAGCTCCCCGTATGGTCCTTCATCACGCCCATCCAGTACGGCCCCACGAATCCGGCGAACATGGTGATCGTGTTCATGGCCGCAATGCCTGCCGCTGCCGCCCGTCCGGCAAGAAACTCCGTGGGAACCGCCACCGCCGGACCCAGCATCGATGTGAACGCGATGAAACTCGCGGCCAGTGCGGCAACCACCAGCCACGGCTGTTTGGCATAACTCGCCGTCAAATAGCCGGCAGCCATCACGAGGCAGGGAACAATGCAATGCAGCGCCCGTTCACCGCGGCGATCGGAGTGCGCGCCGTTCAGCAGCATTCCCACCGCGCCCGCCAATCCAAAACACGCTACCAGGTACCCGACAGTTTTTATGCTCCAGCCCGTCGCTCCCTGCAAAATCGCGGGTTGGGAAAAACCGTATGCGTAGCTGGCGGTGAGCGCGAAGAAAAAGTACGCGCCGATCATCCACACCTTCGGCTCAAGCAGCGCCTTCGCCACTCCGGCACTGTGCCCCAGGTGCGCCTTTTCTCCGTCGGCCTTGAGCTGGCTCTCGAGCCACGTCATTTCTTCCGCAGTCAGCCATGTCGCCTTAGCCGGTCCGTCCGGCAGCATCTTCAAAATCACCAGGCTGAACATCGCTGTTGGCAAACCCTCCACCAAAAACAACCATTGCCAGCCCGAAAGCCCCAATTTCCCGCCAAGTCCCAGCAGCCATCCGGCCAGCGAGCCCATCGCCACCGAACTCAGGGGCAACGCAATATAGAACCGGCTCACTGCTCGTGCTCTCATGCGCGCCGGAAACCACAGTGTCAGGTAATAGACGACGCCGGGAAAGAACCCGGCCTCGGCCATGCCTAGCAGGAACCGCAGCACGTTAAACTCGAGCGGCGTGCGCACAAACAACATCGCCGCTGCCAGCAACCCCCAGGTAAACATGATCCGCGCCAGCCACCGCTTCGCCCCGAAGCGCAGCAGCATCAAATTCGACGGCACCTCGCACAGCGCGTACCCGATGAAGAAAAGTCCCGCGCCAAATCCGTAAACCGATGCGCTGAAGTGCAGATCGCGATTCATCTGCAGCGAGGCAAAGCTGATGTTGATGCGGTCCATGTAGGAGAGGCCGTAGCCAATGGCGAGCAGCGGCAGAAGGCGTACTGCAGCCTTGTGCTGCGCACTCCGCCCGATCGCATCAGTGCGCGCCCGCGCGTCGCTCGACAGGTACACACTACTAGCATCGCCGGTGTCGAGCATGGACGACCTCCAGAACTACACCGTGGGGAATCCGCTGGCTAGAGATTAACAGTACGCGGCCCAACGTCCCATGATTTCTGAGGTTTGATCCAGGTTTTCTACGTTTACATCGCCTTCGTCGCCGTCATTTGCGCGCCCCAGCTTCCATCATCGGTCCCGAAGCTGAACGCGATCTGACCGGTAGTGACCTTGCCCTTGTAGATCAGCTTGTACATCTGTCCCTGGTAATCGGTGTTCAACCAGAAGCTCACCGTGTCGCCGTCGAGCTTGCCCTCGTGAATCTCCGCGGGCGTCGTCGGCAATCCTTCCACCGTTCCCGTCACCACGCCGGCCGCGCTCGTCAAATGGATCGTCAGCGGCATGTTCGTGCCCTGAAAATCGAAGCTCCCCTTCCATGTTCCGGTGACATCAAGCCCGGCCAACGCGGGCGCCGTCTCCGCGCTTCTTGCAGCGGTCATCTGCGTGCCCCAGGTTCCATCCTCCGTCCCGAAGCTAAGTGCAATCTGATCCCCGGCCGCGGAAATTGTTCCCTTGAACACCAGCTTGTAGGTCTGTCCCTGGAAATCGGTGTTCACCCAAAACGTGACCGTGCTGCCATCCAATTTGCCGTCGTGCAGTTCCGCGGGCGTGGTCGGTAATCCTTCCACAGTTCCCGTCACCGCGCCGTTTGCAACCGTGAAATGGAACGCCAACGGTATGTTCGAACCCTGAAAATCAAAGGCTCCCTTCCAGGTTCCGCTTGCATCCGCCGCGTTCGCCGCCGGCAGCACCGCCAGGAAAGCAACCAGCCCCGCAATGCGCAACAAATTTCTCATGCACACTCCTCTAAACCCAACGAGTCTACCACGCTAGTGTCAAATTCTAGTGTTGCCTCGCGCACGTGCCAGCCGCGGACTTCCACGATCTTGTGATTGCCGGATGCCGCTGCGGATTTTGAGTCAGCGCAGCGCCAGCGAAGGGTCGGCGCTCAGTTCTGGCGGAGCGAAATCTTCGGCCAGCAATCGCGGCCATGCGGCGGCTGCAATCATGGCCGCGTTGTCGGTGGAGAGCGCCAGAGTAGGGAAGGCAATCCGCACGCCACGCGCCGCGGCTTCTCGCGTGAAGCGCTCGCGCAGCTCGCGATTTGCGGCCACGCCCCCAGTGACCAGAATGCGCCGTGCGCTCAGGGATTCCGCCGCGGCGAAAGTCTTTTTCATCAAATCCCCGATTACCGCATGCTGAAAGCTGGCGATCAAATCCAATGTCGGCTGCGGGCAGAGAGCGAGTGCTTCTTCGCGCGTCTGCGGCTGGCGAAAATCCGTGAGCACGCGGCTCACCCGGGCTCTTGCCTCGGCGCGCAATCCGTGCAGCTCCACGTAGCGCAGCACTGCGGTCTTGATTCCTGAAAACGAAAACAGGAAATGCGGGTCGAGGCGCGCAATGGGCGCGATCTTGGCCGCCTTAGTGCGCGCAGGCTTACCTTCCAGATGTGCCTTGGTTTTGATTTGCGCGAACGAAAAAGGCACAGCGTTGGGATTGCCAAATTTTGCCAGCGCGTCGATCCACGGACCGCCGGGATAGCCGAGGCCGAGCAATTTCGCAACTTTGTCGAAGGCCTCGCCCGCGGCGTCGTCCACGGTGCGGCCCACGAGCGTGTAGTTCCACGCTCCCTGCGCAGGGCGTGCCAGATAAAGGTGCGTGTGCCCGCCGGAGACGACGAGCGCCAAAGCCGCATCGTCATGCAGGGCTGCGCGATTCGCGCCCTTTGCGTCAGCTCCGGCCGCATTCTCCGTCTCTCTGTCGTTCAACAACACCGCGTGAATGTGCCCTTCGAGGTGATTCACGGCGATCAACGGAAGATGGCTCGCAAAGGCGAGGGCCTTGGCGTAGGTAATGCCTACCAGGAGCGCTCCAGCGAGGCCCGGGCCGGAGGTCACAGCGATGGCATCGAGATCGGCGAGCGTAAGGTGCGCCTCGGCCAGCGCGGCGCGAACCACGGGAACAATGGCGCGGAGATGCTCGCGGCTGGCCAGCTCCGGCACCACGCCACCGTAGCGGGCGTGCGTCGCGATCTGTGATGCGACCACGGAAGAAACGGTGCGCGCGCCACGCTCCACGACTGCCGCGGCAGTTTCGTCGCAGGAGCTTTCAATGCCGAGAATCAGGCCGGAGCGGGGCATATTCTCAGTGTATTCTGTGGCGCGGGCTGAGTTTGGCCCTTCGCTTGCGCCGCCTAGCGGGGTGAGAATAGGAACAGCGACGATGGACAGCACACTTCAGTTCGAAGCAGCTTTGCGAATCATCGAGATTCTTCGCGCCCACAGGTACGAGGCGTATCTTGCCGGCGGGTGCGTGCGCGATCTGCTGCTGGGGCGCGTGCCGGAAGACTACGACGTGGCTACCAACGCGACGCCCGACGTTGTGCTGGACATGTTTCCGCGGACCTTTGCCGTGGGCGCGCATTTCGGAGTGGTTCTGGTTGCGCCGGAGATGGAAGATGCCGGCTTTGTGACCGAAGTCGCGACGTTCCGCTCGGACCTTGCCTATTCCGACGGTCGCCATCCCGACGCGGTGCGTTACACGATGAGTGCCCAGGAGGACGTGCAGCGCCGCGATTTCACCATCAACGGGCTCCTGTTGGACCCGCTGCGCCCACTGCGCGGAGGCAGCCCTTTGGATGAGAGTATGTCTGATCCGAGACTTCTTCGCGATGCGGTGCTGGATTTTGTCGGCGGCCTCGCCGACCTGGATGCTGGAGTAGTGCGCGCCATCGGGCGTCCGGAACTGCGCTTTGAAGAAGACCATCTGCGCATGTTGCGCGGGGTTCGCTTCGCGGCGCGCTTCGGTTTCGAGCTTGAGCCTGAAACCCAGCGCGACATTCGCACGCTTGCCCCGCGGATTCACGCCGTGAGTCACGAGCGCGTACGCGATGAGCTCACAAAAATGCTTACCGAGGGCCATGCGCGTCGCGCCTTTGAGCTGCTCGACAAAACCGGACTGCTCGCCGAAGTGCTACCGGAGATTGCGCACATGAAGGGCGTGGAGCAGCCGCCGCAATACCATCCCGAGGGCGACGTGTGGATTCACACGTTAATGCTGCTCGAACAATTGCCGCCGGCATGCTCAATTACGCTCGCATGGGGCGCGTTGCTGCACGATGTGGGCAAGCCGCCGACTTTCCGCCGCGCGCCCGATCGCATCCGCTTCGACGGGCACGTGGAGATCGGCATCGCCATGGTTGCGGAAATCTGCCGGCGCTTCCGCTTTTCCAATGAAGAGACGCGGCAGGTGCTGGCGCTCGTCGAGAACCACATGCGATTCATGGATGCCCATCGCATGAAGACTTCCACGCTCAAGCGCTTCTTCCGCCTGGATCGGTTCGACGAGCACCTGGCGCTGCACCGCATGGATTGCCTGGCCGCGAGCGGCAACCTGGAAAACTGGGAGTTTGTACGCGAGCGTTTCTCCTCGATGCCTGAGGAAGCAATGCGGCCACAGCCGCTGATCACGGGCAGGGAACTGATTGCCGCGGGATACCCGCCGGGCGCGCGATTCCGCGAAATGTTGCGCGCGGCGGAAGATGCGCAGCTGGAGGGAACCATCGCGACGGCGGAAGAAGCGTTGCAACTGGTGCGTGAACGATTCCCTTCGGATGCCAAGCCCTGACCACCGATGATTCCTCGGCAGTCGAGCGCTACAAGGGCAGGATGGTCTTGAGCGTCTCCGCGAAGGTTGCCGCGTAAGGATCGAAGAGCATGAACATGTGCTTGGTCGGCACGTCGACAATCTCGACGCCCCCCTGCGCGAGATCGCCCCAGCCGAGCGTGAGATCCTCGCTGCGGCCGAGCGCCTCTGGACCGCGATCCGTGGCGCGCACCAGCGTGATTTTCCCAGGAAAGGGTTTGAAGGTGTAATGCGAAAGCGCATACCAATGGCCCTGCGAGACCCAATGGAAGCGTAATGCCGGCGAAAGCGGCCGCCCCATTATCCGGTAGACTTTTACTCCCGCGGGAAGCACCACGTGCTCCATGAACTTGGACCAGTAATATTCGCTCTTCTCCCAAAATTTCTTGCCGAGGTAACGCGCTCCGCCGTCGCGAATGTTGCGCCAGAACTTGGCCAGCTTGACGTCCGTGCCAAAATGCTGGCCGCTGCCGGGAACCCACACGTCGAACATGATGACTGCGGCGGGAGTCACGCCCTGCTCCTGAAGTTGCCGCGCCATCTCGTACAACACGAATCCGCCATACGAAGCCGCGCCGAGCAGATAGGGGCCCTGCGGAAAGAAGGCGCGCATCTCCTTGACGTAGAGCGCGGCCATCTCTTCGACAGTCAAATCGCGCCGATCGGGATCGGCAACCAGCGGAGACTGAAATGCATAGAACGGCTGGCTCGGCCCGAGCGCCTTAGCCAGTTGCTCGTAGAAGAGAACATCACCGCCGATGGCGTGGATGCAAAAAAGCGGAACGCGCGTGCCGTTGGGCTGGATGGGCACAAGCGCGGACCATGTCTTCTGCTCGGTGCCGGCGGGCACGCCCGCCATGCGAATCACCTCAGCGAGTTGGCCCAGCGTGCGGGCTTCGAAAAGCACGGCCAGTTCGAGATCCACGTGAAAGGTTTTCTTGATCTTGGTAAACAGGCGCACGCCGATCAGTGAGTGGCCGCCAAGCGCAAAAAAATCATCGTCGGAGTTGACATGATCGATGCCGAGCAGATCCTGCCACCAGCCTGCGAGTGTCGACTCAATACTTTCCGCGGCCCCCTCTGAAGCAGGCGCGGCGGTCTGCCGACGCGCTTGCGGTGTTGCTGCGCGGCTCTCGGCTGCTTCGGGCGGCTGTGGAAGGGCAACCACTGAGGTGGGTGCATCTGCAAGCAGGATGCGCGTGAGCGCGCGCGCGCCTTCAAGCGGCGCAATACCTGGCCGGATGGCAATTTCAATTGGTTTCTCGCCGCCGGAACGGACAGCTTCATGCGCCGGCCCTGATCCCTCCATGGCGTGCGCCGGATCGGCGATGCGGCGAACGGAGAAACCTTCGATTTCGGACAGAATCTGTCCCTGCTCATCGAAAATGGTGACATCGAATGTCTCCACTTCGCTGCGGCGTTGATTTTCCTGCCGGGCGCGGACGTGACTATACAGACGTGCGGGAAAAGTGCGATATACGCTCATCCTGCGGTAGGAGATAGGCAGGAAGAGATCGTCGCAATGATCGTAGTCGTCCGTCAGATAAAGCGCGGCGCCGGTCGCCATGTCGAGCAATGCCGGATGCTGCCGCAGCGTTGCGACATCGGCAGAGAATTTTTCATCGAGCTCGATTTCCGCCAGGCACTCTCGCTTGCCGAGATGCAGCCGGCGCAGTGAGCGCCAGCGCGGCCCGAATGCGAATTGGCATTCCTGCCGGGTGCGATTCTGCTCGTCAAAGAGAATCTCGCGTTCGCTGCAGCGGGCGGCGATGGCCGCGCGATTCACCCGGGCCGCGGGATGTGAGCGGCTGGGCGCGATGACTCCTGTTGCATGCTCGGCCCATTGGCCGTTGCGCGCAAAAACCGAAAAATGGAACGCGCCTTTTGTGGTATCGCCGCCCTGCTCGCGGCGCAGTTGCACGCGCACCTCTTTTGACTCGTCGAGAGAGAACATCAGCGGCGCGAGGAAAAATACATTGCGAAACTCGACGGCCCCTTGCAGAGATCCGTGGCTGAAAGCGCCGGCGACCATCTCCAGGTGGCCGGTCCCGGGAATGAGTGCGATGCCGTTCTTGAACTGATGCTCGGAGAGAACCCAGCGGCGCTGCTGTGAAAACCAATCCGCATAGACGATGTCATTGAGTGAATCAAGCAGGCGTTCTCCGAGCCAGGGATGCGGCGAGATGGCGCGCGCGGCCATGCCGATTTCACGCCACGCGCCCCAGTTAATAACGGTGACGGGCCCTTTGCGGCTGAGCGCGTAGGCATCGAGAAATGCGTTGGCGGCCGCGTAGTCCACTTGCCCTGGAGGCGGCAGGATGGAGCTGACCGAGGAAAAAAGCACGAAGCAAGCGAGCGGCTCGTCGGACAGAGCTTCTTCAAGCACCAATGTTCCGCGCACCTTGGGATCGAGGACCCGCGTGGCGCTGTCCGCGGTCTTGAGCATCAGGGGGCCATCGTCGAGCACGCCGGCGGCGTGGAAAACGCCGTTGATCTTGCCAAATTTGCGTCGCGCCTGTGCGACCGCGGCTTTCATTTCGCCGGGGTTCGTCACGTCTGCCTGCACGACGAGCAACCCTCCCGCCAGGGAGCGAATCGCCACGAGCTTACGCAGGCATTCCTTTTCGGGCTCGGAACGCGCGCTTTCCTGCAGCGCAGATTCCCATTGCGCTTCGGGTGTGAGCGTGGAGCGGCCCACCAGCACAAGGCGCGCCTGAAATTCGCGCGCGAGATGCTCGGCCACCGCGAGGCCTAAGCCGCCAAGTCCGCCGGTGATCAGGTAAACGCCGCCACGCTCCAGACGCGGGAGTTGACGCGCTCCGGAAAGCTGCAACGGTTCGAGCTCCTCCACAAAGCGCTCGACGCCGCGCCAGGCAACGGTGGAGTTTTCGTAGGCACCGTTCATCTCGGCGACGAGTTGCGCTGCGCTCTCCGCGGTTTTGCCCGCGTCGAACGCGAGATCGATTGCCTTCGCGTAGAACTCTGGAAGCTCCTTGTGAATGACGCGCGCGGGACCGAGAAGGACGGCCCGTGCAGGATTGCGCACGGGCTCCGCATCCACCTGCTGCATGTGGTTCGAGACGAGCGCCAGCTGCATGCCCTGCAGATCCTGTGCCGCGAGCGCCTGCGCCAGAAAAAGAGGGCTGAAGAAGCTGCGGTCGAGAGTTTCCTGGAGCGGCGTCTCGCTCGCCTCCGCCGCGAGAGACCAGAGATGCACAATCTTGCGCGATGCCCCGCCGGACTGGAGCAGAGCCGCTACGAGCGCATCGTAATCCGCCCGCACCGCGGGGCGCAACGCATAGCGATCCTGCCGCAGCTGCTTGAAGCTGTTACCGGGTTCGACCACGACGAATTCCCGTTTTGCTGTCTTCAGATGGCGGGCAATCTCATCGGCCACGCCGAACGCGTCACGGAAAAGCAACCACGGTCCCGGCTCGGTTGCATGGGCTGTAGGCAATGGCGTGGGCTTCCAAGTGCGGCGATAGAGCGAAACGGGCTCGTCGGCATCGACGGTACTTTCGGAGGGCGATTCCTGTGCCTGCGTGGGTTGCGCATCTTGCGTGATCTTGTCCGGCTCAATCCAGAACTTCTGCCTCTCGAACGGATAGGTGGGCAACGAAACGCGTCGTGCGGAGCCGGCCGTGTGGAGCTTCGACCAATCTACATTGATGCCGAGCACCCAAATCCTGCTGAGTGTTTCCAGAGCGAAGCGCAACGCGGAGACATTCTCGCGGGGATGCGGAAGCGAGGGGAACGCCTTGGCGGAGGGGCCGCCCTGCTGGCGCGCGAGCGTGGTGAGTACATTGCCCGGCCCGGCTTCGATGAGCACGCGATCCGGCGCGCTGAATAGCTCGGCCAGGTTGTCGCTGAAGCGAACTGTCGAACGAATGTGACGCGCCCAGTACGCCGGGTCCGTGGCCTCTTCCAGTTTGATCCACGTGCCGGTGACATTCGAGAGGTAAGGGATGCGCGGAGCATGAAGCGTGATGCCGCGCAACCGTTGTTCGAATGCGCCGAGAATCGGCCCCATCATCGCCGAGTGGAAGGCGTGTGAAGTGAACAGGCGGCGGCAGACGATGGATTGCTTCGCGAGCGACTCCTCGTAGGCGGCAATTGCATCCGTCGGGCCGGAGACGACGCACATCGCAGGACTGTTGATGGCGGCGAGAGAGAAGTCTTTGGGCAGCTTGATCTCAGCGGCGGGAAGCGGCACGGCCAGCATCGCGCCGGCGGGCAGATCGTAGATGAGCCGTCCGCGGGCAGCGACAATTGCAAGCGCATCCTCGAGCGAGAAGACCCCGGCCACACACGCGGCCACGTATTCACCGATGCTGTGACCGGCCATGGCGATGGGCTCAACGCCAAGCGACTTCCACCATTGGGCAAGCGCGTATTCGATTGCGAAGAGTGCAGGTTGCGTGAGCCATGTCTGATTCAAACGCTCCGCGCAAGCATCTTTTTCGGCGTCCGGCGGATAAAGCGCTGCGATGAGATCAATGCCCAGATGCTCGCGCAAATGATTCGCGCAAAGATCGAGTGCCCCGCGGAAGACCGCTTCCTGTTCGTAGTGCTCGCGGCCCATGTTCACGTATTGCGAGCCTTGTCCGGAGAAGAGAAACACAGGCGCGGTGCGTCCCGCAGTTCCGGCGATAAGTTTTTTGCGGTCAAGACCGGCGAGCGCGGCGATGGATTCTCGCGTGTCTTCGACTATGACGGCGCGACGATGCGGAAATGCCGTGCGCCCGAGTTGGCAGGTGAAAGCAACGTCAGCAAGGCTCAGTTCCGGATGCTCTCTGAGATGCGCGGCCAGATTCGCGAAGGCCTGATCGGCGGCGGCTTCGGTTTTTGCGGAGACGGTGAGGACTTCGTACGGCCTCTGCTCACGGGTGAGCGAGGTCGCTGGCGCCTCTTCCAGAACAACGTGCGCGTTGGTGCCGCCGATACCGAGCGAGGTGACGCCGGCGCGGCGCGGCGTGGCCGCGGAAGGCCAATCGGCAAGCTTGCTGCTTACGTAAAATGGGCTGCCCTCAAGCTCGATGTGCGGATTGATCTTTTCGAAGTGCAGGCTGGCGGGAATCTGCGCGTGTTCCAGTGCCAGCGCGGTCTTGATGAGGCCGGAGACGCCTGCCGCGGCGTCCAGGTGGCCCACATTGGATTTGAGCGAGCCGATGGCCGTCATGCCTCGCGATCTAGAATCCCCAAAGACCTGCGTCAGAGCGCGCACTTCAATGGGATCACCCACGCGCGTTCCGGTGCCGTGCGTTTCCACATAGGAGATGCTGGAGGCAGGCACGCCGGCGTAGTCCAGCGCTTCGCGGATCACCTCGGCCTGGCCCTCAACGCTGGGCGCAAGATAACCCACTTTGCGCGCGCCGTCATTGTTGATCGCCGAGCCGAGAATGACAGCGCGAATGTGATCGTGATCGGCGAGCGCATCTTCAAGCCGGCGCAGGACAACAATGCCGAGGCCGCTCGCGAATACCGTGCCGCTGGAGCTGGCATCGAAGCTTCGGCAGTGGCCGTCCCGCGAAAGAATCTCTCCTTCGCGGTAAATGTAGCCGAGCCCGTGAGGAATTTCGATAGTGACGCCGCCCGCGAGAGCCATGTCACACTCAAAATTGAGCAGGCTCTGGCAGGCCATGTGCGTCGCGACCAGCGAAGTGGAGCACGCGGTTTGCACGTTGATGCTGGGCCCGCGCAGATCGAGTTCGTAACTGACGCGCGTGGCCAGCACGTCCTTATCGTTGCCGGTTTGCTTGAGCTGAAAAAGCCCTGCGGATGCAAGGAGGCGGCGGTTGGCGAGCAGATTGTGGATCAGGTAAGTGTTCATCCCCGATCCAGCAAAGACGCCGATGGAACCCGAAAACTGTTGCGGCGGATGTGCCGCGTCTTCCAGCGCCTCCCACGCACACTCCAGAAAATGCCGGTGCTGCGGATCCATGATGGAGGCATCGCGCGGGCTGAAACCGAAGAAGGACGCGTCGAAGAGCGGCACGCCTTCGAGCACCGCGGCGCGGCGCACGTAGTCGGGGTTGGCAAGATCCTCAGCCGTGGCGCCCGCGTCCAACAGTTCTGCGTCCGTCAGATCGCGAATGGATTCGACGCCATCGCGCAGATTCCGCCAGAACTCGGCCGTGTTACGCGCGCCGGGAAAACGGCCCGCCATGCCGACGATCGCAATGGCTGAGGACTTCATGGCGTTGTGGTCTCCCGCTGGCGCGCCATTCTGCGGCGCGCGGCACGCTCCGAGAGTTGCCTGCCCGCTAGCGCGCCAACGGATTGGTTGGCGGATTGCGCGTCGAGATGTGCAGCCAGTGTGCTGACCGTCGTGAATTGAAAGAGATCGAGCAGAGCAATCTCGCGGCCCAGCGCTTCCTGCAGCTTGGCGTGCGCTTCGGCCAATGTGAGCGAGTGCGCGCCGAGATCGAAGAAGTTTTCCGTCAATCCAACCGATGGGATGCCCAGCGCCTGTTCCCACGCCCGCGCAACAACCCGCTCCATCTCGCTGGTGGGTTCGGCAGAGTGCGCGGCGCCGATCGTGAGATTCGGCGCAGGTAACTTAAGCAGCGCGTTGCGATCGATCTTGCCGTTGCCGGTCAACGGCAACTCGTCGAGAAACACAAACGCGGAAGGAACCATGTAGTCGGGCAGCTTGGCGCCGGCCGCGGAGCGCAAATCGCCCGCCGCGCGCAGTGCGGCAGCGGAGTCCGTCGCATCGGCCACAAGATACGCGACAAGCCGCTTATCGCCTTCGCGATCTTCGCGCAGGACAACAACGGCCTGACGGACGCCGGGCGATTTCTCGAGCAGCACTTCAATCTCGCCGGGTTCGATGCGATGCCCGCGCAGCTTGATCTGATAATCCGCGCGGCCAAGAAAGTCGATGTTGCCGTCTGGCAGGAAGCGCGCCAGATCGCCGGTGCGATAAATCCTTCCAATATCGCCACGATCCGGTCCTAGCGCCGGAATCACAACGAAGCGCTCGGCAGTGAGTTCGGGCCGCTGCCAGTAGCCGCGGGCCACGCCGTCGCCGCCGATGAAGATCTCACCGATCTCGCCGGCAGGAACGGAATTGAGATCGGCATCGAGCATGTAGATTTGCGTATTGGCGATCGGCTTTCCGATGGAAACGCTCGTGTCCACATTCTCGACGCGGCAGGTCGTGGACCAGATCGTGGTCTCGGTCGGCCCGTACATATTGTGGATCTCGCCTTTGAAGACCTGGCGCAGATGATGGATGAGCGCCGCGGGAACGGCCTCGCCGCCGAGCAGCATCTGTTTGAGCGAGCCCAGTGCGGTGTAGGCCCGCGGATCGAGCGTCAACATGCGCGCCAGCGATGGCGTCATCTGCAGATGCGTGACGCGGTAGCGCGCAATCTCATCGGCGATGGTTGCCGAGCCTTCGTCTCCGTGGACGACCACGGTGAAGCCGCGCGCCAGTGTCCAGAGCAACTCCAGCACAGAGATATCAAACGACACGCTGGTGACAGCCAGCCACACGCCCGGCTCGCAGCCGATGGCGCGATCCATCCCCGTGAAGAAATTCACCACGTTACGGTTCTCTACCATCACGCCTTTTGGCGTGCCCGTCGAGCCGGACGTGTAAATCACATAGGCGATGTGCGCCGGCGTCGACGAGGAGGCGATGGCCTCCGCGCTCTCGCGGCTGAGGTCCGCGTCTTCGACGTTGAGAATGGTGAGATGGGCAGCAGCCG
>JBEKEP010000067.1:0-42720 GCA_050013775.1 Occallatibacter sp.
AATCTGCTCATCCACCTGCCTGCCATCGCGTATGCAGCGGGATTGCCGCGGCCCTCAGTGGACGATTGGGCCGAAATCAATCGCCAGGTGCCGCGCCTTGTGGATGCGCTGCCCAACGGCCCGCGCAATTTTGCCACGGTGCAGGTGTTTCTGGCTGGCGGCGTGCCGGAGGTAATGCTGGCACTTCGTGCCCTTGATCTTTTGGACGAGAGCGTACTGACGGTCAGCGGCGAGACGCTGGGCACATGCCTCGACTGGTGGCGCAGCAGCGAGCGGCGCGTTGCATTGCGCCGCAGATTGCAGGAGCTCGACGGAATCGACCCCGACGACGTGATCATGTCGCGCGATCGCGCGTGGTCCCAGGGGCTCACTTCCACGGTCTGTTTCCCCATCGGCAATCTGGCGCCGGAGGGATCGGTGATCAAAAGCACCGCCATCGATCCGTCGCTCGTCGGCGAGGACCAAGTGTACCGGCACACGGGTCCGGCTCGCGTGTTCGTCACCGAGGCCGCGGCCATTCACGCCATCAAATCGGGCGTCATCGCCCAGGGCGACGTGATGGTGCTCATCTGCAGCGGCCCGGCGGGCGCGGGCATGCAGGAGATTTATCAGATCACCTCGGCGCTCAAGCATCTGCCGCACGCGAAGCACGTGGCTTTGCTCACCGACGGGCGCTTCAGCGGCGTTTCCACGGGCGCGTGCATCGGCCACATCTCGCCCGAGGCGTTGGCCGGCGGCGTCATCGGCAAGGTGCGCGACGGCGACCGAATCGAAATCGTGATCGACCGCACGGGGCTTGCCGGGTCCGTGAATTTTGTAGGCGAAGCGGGTGAGAGTTTCAGCGCCGAGGAAGGTGCGCGTCGACTCGCGCAACGCAGTCCGCGCCCTGACCTTGCGCCCCATCCCGAATTGCCCGCCGACACAAAACTTTGGGCGGCGCTGGTGCAGGCCAGCGGCGGTGTTTGGGGCGGCTGCGTTTACGATGTGGAGCAGATTGTTGCCCGATTGGAGAAGCGCGCGTGAAGCTTTATCGAACAGCAGAAATCTACCGGAACATTCTGAACGCCACCTATGTGGAGCACGAAGGCAATTTTTACTTCGTGCCGATAGAACGCTGGGACGCGATCGTGAACCATCCCGATCTCGGCGGATTCCTGGTGTCGTTGGTTGCGCGCGCGGAGCCGGTCGAGGCGTTCGATGCGCGGAAGGTGATTGCGCCCATCGAAAGTCAGAGCGTGTGGGCCGCGGGCGTAACTTACCACCGCAGCCGCAGCGCGCGCATGGCAGAAGCGAAAGACGCGGGCGGCGGCGATTTCTACGACCGTGTGTACACGGCGAAGCGTCCGGAGCTTTTCTTCAAATCTGGGCCCGAGCACGTAGCCGGGCCGGGTCAGCACGTGCACATCCGGCGCGATGCGAAGTGGTCGGTTCCCGAGCCTGAGTTGACTGTGCTTCTTGACGGGCTCGGCCAGATCATTGGCTACACCGTGGGCAACGACATGAGCTCGCGTGACATCGAAGGCGAGAACCCGCTCTATCTTCCCCAGGCTAAAGTCTACGACCGCAGTTGTGCGCTGGGGCCGTGCATCCTGGTGGCGAGCGAGCCGCTGCCGGTCACAACCCCGATCCATATCGAGATTGCGCGAGCGGGATCGAGGGTCTTCAGCGGATCGACCACGCTAGCTGAGCTCAAGCGCCCGATCGCCGAACTGGCCGAGTATCTTTTCCTTGAAAACAGCTTTCCTCTCGGCGTGTTTCTGATGACCGGGACCGGCGTTGTTCCGCCGGACGAATTCTCACTGGTTGCGGGCGACAAAGTTCGCATCACCATCGATCCCATCGGCACGCTCGAAAACGGTGTAGTGCAGTGCGGACCGCTCCCGGCCGACTAAAATATTCCCGCCGCTTGTGGAGGAAGTTTGACAGCAGAACCACTCACGGAGGCAAACCAGCGTGTGCCCGGCCGGCGCTGGCGCATTGCGTGGTTACTCGGCATTGGCATCCTGGTCAATTACTTCGACCGCGTCAATCTCTCGGTATCGCACAATGCGCTGATCGGCGCATTCGGCATCTCCGACGTGGTTTTCGGCTATCTTTCGAGCGCCTACAACTGGACCTACGCCGCGTGCCAGCTTCCCATCGGCGTCGTCCTCGACAAACTCGGCGTGCGGCGCGTCGGCCGCGTGGGCACTTTTCTTTGGAGCGCAGCGTCGTTTGCTGCGGCGGTTACGCCGACCCTTGGCGGCTTCTTCGGGGCGCGCTTCCTGCTCGGCGTGGGAGAAGCGCCGGCATTTCCTGCGAATGCCAAGGCCATCGGCCTCTGGTTTCCTGCGCGCGAGCGCAGTTTCGCCACATCGCTCTCGGATGCAGCGGCAAAGTTTGCCTCGGCTATCGGGGTTCCGATTATCGGCATCGTGCTCATCCACTCCGGTTGGCGCTGGAGCTTCGCGTTTACCGGAGTCATCAGTTTCGCCTACTTTCTTTACTTCTGGCGCGTCTATCGCGATCCCAACGACGACCCGAGATTAACTGAGATCGAGCGCCGACATATTGAAGACCGCGACTCGCCGCACGGCGCGCGGGAACACGAGGGAGAAAAAGCCTCTTCGCTGGGCCAACTTCTCGTGCGGCGCAAAGTGCTGGGTCTCGCGCTAGGGTTTGGCGCCTATAACTACGTGTTTTATCTGCTGCTCTATTGGCTGCCGACATATCTGTCGTCGACCTTGCACATTGATCTGCTGCATTCGTTTGCGTACACCAGCGTGCCCTGGCTCTTCGCCACGGCGACGGACCTCGCGATCGGCGGCTGGCTGGTGGACTTCCTGGTGAAGCGTGGGTGCAACGCCAGCGCGGTGCGCCGTGTGGTGCTGATTGGCGGAACAGTGTTCGGGCTGGGCATCCTGGGCGCAGTGCATGCGCACAATGCTACTCAGGCCTTGGTGTGGATCAGTATTTCGATTGGGGGTTTGGCGGCGGCTGCCCCGGTGGCCTGGTCGTTGCCCTCGCTCATCGCCGTGCGCGGCGACGTGGGCAAAGTGGGTGGAATCATCAATTTCTGCGGGCAGGTCTCCGGAATTGCCGCGGCGATCCTGACAGGTTACCTGGTAAAGGCGTTTCATTCTTACGCATGGGCCTTTGCCGTCGCAGGCGCTTATCTCGCTGTTGGCATCTGCGGTTACATCATCCTGCTGGGAAAGATCGAATTGCCGGACAGGCAACCGGGCGCCCAGCCAGCCGGTGCGGCGTAAACAAGACTGAAGTCAGCACGATAGCGACGCGTAGCGAAAAGATTTCCAAGGGCAATCCGCGGGGATCGAATCGGGACCGGTTCCGCTGGTAATAGCACTTCTGGTGCATTTGCGGAAATTTGTATTCCTGTAATCTTGCATGATGCACAATGGGGAGATGGGGGAAAACCGTAGTGCCGCGTATTCACTTTCACCAGCAGTTAGCTGAACTCAAGGACAAGCTCCTGGCCATGGCCGCGCTGGCGCAGTTGGCCGTGGAGTCCGCGGTGGAAGCCTATCTGCGGCGCGACAAGGGCCTGTGCAAGTTTGTGAAGCAGAATGAAAGGGCCATCGACACCGCGCAGCGCGAACTGGACGAGATGGCTTACGAACTGCTCGCCAAGGAACAGCCCATGGCCATCGACCTGCGCTTTATTTTGGCCGTGATCAAAATCAACGGCGATCTGGAACGAATCGGCGATCAGTCCATGAGCATCACGCGACGGACCAAGGAGATCCTGCCTCTGGGCGACGTCGACTTGCCCGCCGATTTTGTCGCCATGGGCGAGTTTGCCGGGCAAATGATCCGTACTGCGCTGCAAGCCTTGCTCGACGGCGACGCGCATCTGGCGGAAACGGTGCGCGAGATGGACGACGAGATCGACCGCATGAATCGCCGCGCGCATAGCGATCTGCTCAAGGTGATCGAGGAAAAGCCGCAGTTCACGCAGCAAGCGATGAACGGCATCCTGGTGGCGAAGAACCTGGAACGGATCGCCGATCATGCATCGAATATCGCTACAGACGTGATCTTCTGGGTCCGCGGCGCCGATGTGCGCCACGAATTGAGTCTGGTCATCGACTGACGGAGACCGTCTCAAACTTCGACGCGGACACACTCTTCGGCAGACTCAAGGCAACTTGCACCGAATCGAGGGCGGGAATTCGACCCTAAGCACCAAAATCTGTTTGTGAAGACCCCAGCTTCCGCCCCTAGTTTTGCTTTTTCGCTTTTAGATTTGCATCATTAGGACTGCACGTGGCGCCCTTCCAGCGATAGTCCGCCACGGACGATGAACTGGTGGTTTTTCCGTTCATCGTAATGTCGATATGTCCTTTGGCGATCATATGCTCCATTCCATCAAAGGTCATGTCGACCTTACCCTTCATCTGAAAAGCCTTCATCTCGCAATCGATCGCGTAGGTGCCGCCGCTGGACGTGATCGCGAGGTGTTGAATGGAGCACTGGGGATCCTGAGTAAGTGATTTCTGCCATAATGCGTCATTCAGACAGTACAGCATCGACACGGACGAGCTTGGGGATCCGGGAGCAGACATCTTGGCCTCCCACTCCCCGGAGCGGAGAGGGAACTTGTCCTGGGCCGAACAGACCTGGATCGCGGCGAGGGCAGTCACGCCGAATGCAACGTACTTCAGAAATGTCATTTCCACGCCTTCATTTCCACTGTGATCGGAGTTTGAGCTTGTCTTACAGCTCGCGCGTCTGTCAACGGAAATCGAATTTGGGCGGACGGAACTGCGCCGGCTGAGTCCCGATCTAGAAGCTTGATTTCGATAATCTGCTCAAGGCCGCCTGCGCCCAGCTTGCAGGGCACGCCGATGTAGTAGCCGGAGATGCCGTACTCGCCTTCGAGATAGGCCGCGCAGGGCAGAATCTTCTTCTTGTCTTTGAGAATGGCTTCAGCCATCTCGACCGCAGCTGCACCCGGCGCATAGTAGGCGCTGCCGGTTTTGAGATATTTCACAATTTCGGCTCCGCCGTCGCGCGTGCGCTGGATCAGCTGTTCCAGCCGTTCGGGCGCGATGAGTTCGGTGATGGGGATTCCGGCGACCGTGGAGTAGCGCGCCAGGGGCACCATCGTATCGCCGTGGCCTCCCAGCACAAAGGCCGTCACGTTTTCCACGCTCACGTTCAACTCTGCAGCAATGAAGCTGCGGAAACGTGCCGAATCCAGCACTCCGGCCATGCCGATGACGCGCTGGCGATTGAACCCAGCCTGGCGGTATGCAGCCTGGGCCATGGCATCAAGGGGATTGGAAACGATGATGAGAATCGATTCGGGCGACTGCGCGACTACCTTCGCAACCACGTCGGACATGATTTTGAAGTTGGTGTTGAGCAGGTCGTCGCGGCTCATGCCGGGCTTGCGGGCGATGCCCGCGGTGATGATCACGATATCGGAGTTGGCCGTGGCCGCGTAGTCGTTGGAGCCAACAATTGCCACGTCGCGCTTCTCGATGGGCATGGCTTCCAGCAAGTCGAGCGCTTTTCCTTGCGGCACACCTTCCACCACGTCGACCAGAACCACATCGGCCAGTTCTTTGGCCGCAATCCAGTGCGCGCATGTGGCGCCCACGTTGCCTGCACCGACAATTGAAACTTTCTTCCGCATGAGTTCTCCTTGATTATTTGTTAGCGGCGTTAGCGGGGCTGGCGGAGTTAGTGAAAAACCGATCTAACTCCGCTAACACGCGCATAGCGCGGCTAGCGCCGCTACATATTCCCGATAATCCGCGTGGCAAACTCGCTGGTGCCCACCTTGGTGGCGCCTGTAAGTTGCCGCTCGAAGTCGTAAGTGACGAGTTTTTGCTGGATGGTCTTCTCCATGGCACTCTCGATCATGTGCGCCGCTTCCTTCCAGCCGATGAACTCAAGCAGCATCACGCCCGACAGAATCACCGAGCCGGGATTGATGACGTCTTTATCTGCATACTTGGGCGCAGTGCCGTGCGTGGCCTCGAAGACCGCGTAGCCGTCGCCAATGTTGGCGCCGGGCGCAATGCCGAGGCCGCCCACCTGCGCCGCAGCCGCGTCGGAGATGTAATCGCCGTTGAGGTTGGGCGTGGCCAGAATGCTGTAGTCCGATGGGCGAATGATGATCTGCTGGAAAATGGAATCGGCGATGCGATCGTTGACCAGAATCTTCGACTTCCACGCGCCGTTGCCGTGGGTCTTTCCGATGGAATCGAGAACGGATTTGATTTCTGCGTACACCGAATCGCGGAAGGCCTGGTTGCCAAACTCCAAGCCCGGCTCGATGAGTGCGGCGTTCTCCTCGATCGTAAGACCGGGTTTCGAATCCACGTTGCCGAGAATCCAGCTCTCGCGCTCGGTCACAGTCTGCTCGCGGAACTCCTCGGTGGCCACTTCATAGCCCCATTCGCGGAATGCGCCCTCAGTGAACTTTTGAATGTTGCCTTTGTGCACCAGCGTCACCGTCTTGCGGCCAGATTCCAATGCATGTTTGATGGCGGCGCGCACCAGTCGCTTGGTGCCGAAGATGGAAATGGGCTTGATGCCCACGCCGGAATCGGTGCGCACTCTCTTCTTGGTTTTGGCCAGGAGATCGTCATTCAGAAAGGCGATCAGCCGCGCGGCGTCTTCCGAACCCTGTTTGAACTCGATGCCCGCGTACACATCCTCGGTATTCTCGCGGAAGATCACGATGTCGACCTGTTCGGGATGCTTCACCGGGCTGGGCACGCCCTGGTAGTACTTCACCGGGCGCACGCAGGAGTAGAGATCGAGAATCTGGCGCAACGCGACGTTGAGCGAACGAATCCCGCCGCCAACCGGCGTGGTCAACGGCCCCTTGATGGAGACGCGCAGGTCGCGGGCCGCGGCCACCGAGTCGTCGGGCAGCCAGTTTTGGAACTGCCGGAAGGCTTTTTCGCCGGCAAAGATCTCAAACCAGCGGATGGCGCGCTTGCCGCCGTAAGCTTTTTCCACCGCGGCGTCAAAAACCCGTTGCGAGGCCTTCCAGATGTCGCGCCCTGTGCCGTCGCCTTCGATGAAGGGAATGATGGGATGGTCGGGAACGGAAAACTGCCCGTCCTTGTAGTCGATTGGCTGGCCGTTTTTCGGCAACTCGAGCCCGTTGTAGGTGCTTTGCATGATGTTTCGGGAAGCCCCTTCCAAGAATGTTCCAAGGTTGAGGCTAACATCCGCAATTTAGGGGTGGCAATGGCGGCAGCCTGGCGTCTGCTTCAGTGGGCCCCCATTGGCTTCGAATCTTCAAACATCACGCGCAGCACGTCTTTGTTTTTTGCATAGTCGGCGTGCGCGGCGCCGGGCGATTCGAAGAGCCCGAACCACCGATGCGCGTTCTGCACGTAGAGATTCACTACGTCCACATCGCCGATTTTAGGAACGCGGAAGGTAATCACGTCGTTGGGGTCGTTCCACGCCACCACCTGGACCTTCATCCGCGCCGCCGCGTCGTCCGGATGCAGCGTGGTTTGAAAATCCGTCTGCATCTGTTTCCAGCGGCTGACGAGCGCTCTGAAGTTCTCGGCAGGCGCGGTGGGAGCCGGCGGAGCCTCAATCCCGCGCTCCTGGAAAGCGGGGGCGGCCGCCCGCGCCGTGCTCTCCAGATTCGTGATCTCGAGCATTTGAATCTGGTTGGCGAAGAAATAAACCAGCGGAGTCCGCTGAAAGATATATTGCACGGCGGAGTTTTCGCTGGCCGCCGTTGCGGTCTGCTCGGCCGATTGCGCCGGCGCCGAGGCGGCGGGCGCATCAGGATTCAGCGCGTTGAAAAAAAGATAAGCGCCGAGGCTGTGCGTGACGCCGACAAACTCCTGGTCGAGAGCTTTGCCGTTGCCGAGTTGCGCCCTCCAGTTGTAGTGTTCGTTCGCCTCGCCCGCATTCGGTGTCGCGGCGGCCTGGTTGGGATCGAAGGCGGCCGATTTCGCCATGAGTTGCCGAATGCCGTCGCGCAAAATGCCGTCGAGCGGCCCAGTAGCGAGCAGCACATCGGCAAGTCCCCAGTCGACCAGGTTGACCTTCAGATTCCGGTTGAGCCACACGCCTCGCGGCTTGATGGCCTCAAGTTGCGCGGCGTCTTCAGGCGTAATCCAGGGAAAATACCGCAGCGTACCATCCGGATTCTGCGCCTTCGGATTCGAGCAGAATTCAAGGAGATCGCGGTTGGGCCCGGCAAGATGCGCCTCAGGGACCATCACGCGGCGACATTTGAGCGAGAGCACCAGCGGCCACCAGTTGATCTCGTCCACGACCAGCACGGAGGCGTGCCCGCGGAGATGGACAACCCAATGCACAACAAACGGCGCGGCCGCATGCCACTCATCGGCGCTTTTCCACACCGGGCTGCCCAGGTAGGAAAGAGTGGGGGGATTGACGCCATCGGCGAACTCGCCGCGATTGGGAAACTCCATGCCGGCGTTCTTCCAGTCCTTGACGTCGCAAAGCTTGAGTTCAGTGCAAATCGACACGCGCAGCAGCGAGGAATCGCCGGAGCCAATTTGGTTGATGCCATGCACGTAGAGAATGTGCACCGGATGGTGATCCGGCGCATCCAGCGCATCGCCAATGCTGGTCAGGGTGGCGAGGTATCCACTCGTATCTTCAACGACCTTGGCGTGCGCCAGCGTGGCGCATCCAACCGCCGCCCCAAGCACCGTTATGGCGAGGAAGATTGGGGTCAACTTGCCAGTCGGCATCGATCGAAAACTCCGGCAGAAATCTACGCCTGACTATAGCATTCTCGCTAGGTCGAGGCAGCAATCTGGCTGCCGGGCGCAGCCCCTATTTGCTGGCGCCGGCGGTCGATTGATCGCCTTCGAGGCCGTCGCCCGCAAAACGCGGAATGCCGAAGTGACCGCGCAGACGCAGCAGGTCCACGGGGCTCAGGTTGCCCGCCATGGTGGCAAGCGTGAGACTCCTGGGGCTTTCGACGAGGATTACTGCGCCACGCACGTTCGTGCCGTCCATCACCACCCACAGATCGGTGGTTCCGCTATGCACAGGACCGCCCTTGCTGGCACTGCTGACAACGTGCTTCCAGCCTCGCAAGTGGTAGGACTCGCGGAGGTCGTCGACCGCGGCAGGATCGGCCGCACCGTCAGCGGCGAAGCGCAGTATGTGGACGTTCACGCCGTCGAGCTTGGCCACGGACTGCTTCACGTCGGCATCCGCGTCGGGCAAAAATCCCGCTGCGGCTGCCAGCAAGGTGCGGTCGAGAGTGAAACTTTCTTTGGCCAGGGCCTGCGTGTTCAATTGCGCGAGCGCCGGTGGTACCCACTCCAAAATGGCCGGTCCGATATCGGAATTGGCTGCGGCGGGCACGTTGCCGGCGTCCGGCGGCGTGGCGGAAGGCTGAACGGGCGTTTGCGCCAGACCAAGCCCGCAAGCCAGGGCAGCGCTCAGAACAGAGATTCCCAGGGGAAGGATTCGTTTCATGCAGTATTAAACGCTGGAGCAGCGGGAAAGTTGCCAACCGGCACGACGAGAGTGCAGTTCGCGGTGTTTTTCGCGAGGGCCACAGTCCGAAAAGGAATGGTTTTGTCTCCCCTGCAGGCTGTCGTGATGAAGGGCCGATAAATTTACCGGAAACTCTGTTCGCACCCGCCCAGATGCGATAGACTCATGCGGGAACGTTCAAAATCTGTCACAAATTTCACCCCCACGGAGGGTACATAGAAATTGGGAAAAAGCATGGTCCCGAAGAGGCTTTTCTTCACCAAAGGCGTCGGCAAACACAAGGAGCGCTTGACTTCGTTTGAGTTGGCCCTTCGGGATGCGGGCATTGCCTCACAGAACCTGGTGCGCGTTTCTTCCATCTTTCCGCCGCAGTGCAAAATGATATCGCGCAGAGACGGCCTCAAGTACCTGCACGATGGCGAGGTCGTATTTGCGGTGATTGCGGAAAACTCCACGCGCGAGCCGCATCGGCTTGTCGCCTGCAGCATTGGCGTGGCCATTCCAGCCGACCGCAATACCTACGGCTACCTGAGCGAGCATCATAGCTTCGGCGAGACCGAAGATCAGGCGGGCGAGTACGCCGAGGAACTGGCTGCCGAAATGCTGGCCACTACGCTCGACGTGGAATTCGATCCCGACACCAGCTGGGACGAGAAAAAGGAAATTTACCGCATCTCCAACAAGATTGTCCGCACCAGCAACGTCACCCAGTCGGCGGTAGGCGACAAGCGCGGCAAATGGACCACAACCATCGCCGCGGCTGTGCTGATCCTTGAAGAATAGCCACTGCGTGGGGCAGACTTTTGGAGTTGAGCTGCGGCGCGGGTAGAGCGGTTCGCGTAATGATTCAGAGTAATCGGAGGCCAATTCCGCCGGCGCGGGGTTGGCCTTGCTGTCTGGGCCAAAGCCCTTAGGAGAGGATCGAAAGACCGAGCATGACCACGGCGACTAAATTTACCGTTGCCCTTGTGCAGATGCGCATGGGCGCTGACCCGGAGGCGAATTTTGCGTCCGCGGTCAAACACATCCGCGAAGCCGCGCGGCTGGGCGCGCAGATCGTCTGCCTGCCGGAACTCTTCCGTACGCAATACTTCTGCCAGCGCGAAGATTTGAAGCTGTTCAATCTGGCGGAGCCGATTCCCGGGCCTTCGACGAAAGCTCTCTCGGCGCTGGCGCGCGAACTGGGCGTGGCGATTGTTGCGTCGTTGTTTGAGCGGCGCGCGCCGGGGCTTTATCACAACACCGCGGTCACGCTGAATACCGACGGCCAAATCGCCGGCCTCTACCGCAAGATGCACATACCGGACGATCCTCTCTACTACGAGAAGTATTACTTCACGCTGGGCGACCTGGGTTTTCAGGCCGTGGACACGACCGCCGGCCGCGTGGGCACATTGGTGTGCTGGGATCAGTGGTATCCCGAAGGCGCACGGCTCACGGCGCTGCAGGGAGCCGAGGTGCTGTTCTTTCCCACGGCCATCGGCTGGCACCCAGGGGAAAAGGATGAATTTGGCGCCGCGCAATTCGACGCATGGAGAACCATCCAGCGGGCGCACGCCATCGCCAACGGCGTCTACGTGGCTGCCGTAAACCGCGTGGGTCACGAGCAAGGCGACGTGTTGGGCAATCGCACGTCGGGACCTGGGCTCGAGTTCTGGGGCGGCAGCTTTCTGGCCGATCCCTTCGGCCGCATCGTGGCCAAGGCTGGACACGACTCCGAGGAGATCGTGCTGGGCGAGATCGACCGGGCGCTGATCGAGGAGACGCGCCGCAACTGGCCCTTCCTGCGCGACCGCCGCGTGGATGCCTACGCCGGGATTTCGCAACGGTTTCTGGATGCACCGCCTACCGGGCAAAAAGACAGCAAGTAGCAATACCGAAAAATGCCCATCACGACTCCCATCAAGACGCCGCGCCAGCTTGGCTACCGCATGCCCGCCGAGTGGGAGCCGCACGAGGCCACCTGGCTCGCCTGGCCGCACAATCCTGAGGATTGGCCGGGAAAATTTGCCTCCATCCCCTGGCTCTACGCTGAAATCGTGCGCTTGCTCGCCGCGCGCGAACGCGTGCACTTGATCGTCGAAGACGCCAAAACCGAGAAGCGCGTTGTGAGCATGCTCCGGCGTGCGTGCGCCGACCTCGATCGAGTGAGCTTTCATCGCTGGCCCACCGATCGCGGATGGACGCGTGATTCCGGCCCGATTTTTGTGCGCAACGCCAAAGGGCAGATCGCCCTCACGAACTGGCGCTTCAACGGGTGGGCCAAGTACGACGACTGGCATCTCGACAATAAGCTGCCCGGCCGCGTGACGAAACTGCTCGGCCTGCCCTCCTGGCAACCTTCCGTCCAAAACCAGAACAGTGCGAAGCACCACTGCGTGCTGGAGGGCGGATCGATTGACGTCAACGGCCAGGGCGCTCTGCTCACCACCGAGGAATGCCTGCTGAGCGAAGTGCAGCAGCGCAATCCAGGCCTGAGCCGCGCGCAGTTGGAGCGCGTTTTCTCCGACTACCTCGGCATCGATCAAGTGATTTGGCTGGGCCGCGGCATTGTGGGAGACGATACCCACGGCCATGTGGACGACATTGCACGCTTCGCCGGATCGACGACGATCGTTGCCGCCGTCGAGCCGGATATGCGCGATCCCAACCACGCGCCACTGGCCGAAAACCTTCAGCGATTGAAGGCCGCGCGTACGCCCGATGGCAAGCAGTTCACCGTTGTGGAGATCCCCATGCCGCGTCCCGTGATCTTTCGAGGGCAGCGCCTGCCGGCCAGCTACGCCAATTTCTACCTTGCCAACGGAGTGCTACTGGCGCCCACATTTCACGATCCCAACGACCGCGTGGCGCTGAACCTGCTGGCCGAGGTTTGCCCTGACCGCGAGGTGATCGGCGTGCACTCCATGGACCTGATCTGGGGCCTGGGCGCACTGCACTGCATGACCCAGCAGCAGCCCGCAGGGCTACCATCGAAATCATGATCGACGATCGCGAAGCCATGGACGCCGCATTGGCCGAGGCCCGCCTTGCAGCCGAAGCTGGCGAAGTGCCCATCGGTGCAGTGGTGGTGCGTGAAGGCGAGATGGTTGCCCGCGGGCAGAATCGCGTGTTGCGCGATGTCGATCCCACAGCCCACGCGGAGATCGTTACCTTGCGCGCGGCCGCCGCGGCCCTCGGCAACTATCGGCTCCCTGGCTGCACGCTCTATGTGACGCTCGAGCCATGCGCCATGTGCGCCGGGGCCATGATTCACGCGCGCATCGACCGCCTGGTCTTTGCCGCCGCCGATCCCAAGGCCGGAGCCTGCGGGTCGGTGCTCGAAGTTCTGAATCATCCCCAGCTCAACCACCAGATGCAGGTGGAGCAAGGAATTGCAGCCGAGGAGTCGGCTGAGTTGCTGCGTGTTTTTTTTCGCGAGCGTCGTCAGCTCCGCGAGCTCCGCTAGCCGCCTCAACTCCGCGAGCTTCTCGTCAGTTTCTTGATCCGCTCCGCTTCCGCCGGCCACTTCGCCACCAGTTCCGCGTAATTGCCGCTGCGGTAATCGGCGTAATCGAAGCCCGGGGTTACGGTGCAACCGAGCAGCGCAAGCTTTCCACCTTCTTTGATCCGCTCGCCCTGCCACACTCCCGCTGGAACCAGGATCTGCGGCCGCTGCCCCGCCGCTAAATCTCGTCCAAGAGTTAAATGCATCGACTGCCCGGTAGGGTAGAGAAGAAGCATCTCTACCGGATCGCCGAGATAGGAATGGAAGATCTCGTCGGAGGCGAGCATGTGCATCTCCGAGAAAGTTTCCTCTTCGAGCAGGTAGTAAATGGCCGTACCTTGTGCGCGTACGCCCGGTGGCAGTTCGACAGCGCCTCCGGAGGTGTAGGTGCGACGATACCACCCACCCTCGATCGGGTGCGGCTGTAGCTTGAGAAGCGTCTTAATTTCTTCTGCAGTCATCGCCATGCTCGAATGTCATGGGGCTCTGGTGGCCGTCATCACAGAGAATAGCATCGAAGCGGCGGTAAAATCCGGGTATGACATTGCAGTTGTACACCACAAGCTGGTGCCGCGATTGCCGAACTGCCAGGCAGTTCTTGGATGCGCATGGCATTCCGTACACCGAGATCGACGTGGACGCGAATGCGGCTGCATCGGCCGAAGTGATGGACCACGTGGGCAAGCGCGCGGTGCCGCAGTTGGTGATCGATGGCGAGTGGTTCCAGCCCTATAAGCCCGGCCGCGGATTATTGGTGGAAGAACTGCACCAGCGTCTCGGAATCCCTCGCAAATAAAGGCCTTATCCTCGTACAATCAAGTCATAGATGTTCGTGAACCGTGGGTCCTGATCCGCTGCCCAGGGTGCGCGATGAGCCACGAATCACGACTTACGAGAGGACTTGCCTTGATCGAACGCTACACGCGCCCGGCGATGGGCGGCATCTGGACGGAAGAGAACAAGTACCGCTGCTGGCTGCAAGTGGAGTCAGCGGCGAGCACGGTGCTGGCCGAAGACGGCGTTATTCCGGCCGCCGCTGCCGAGGCCATCGCCACCAAGGCCACCGTCTCTGCCGCGCGTGTTGCGGAGATCGAGGCGGAGGTGAAGCACGACGTCATCGCCTTCACGACAGCTGTCGCAGAGAGCCTGAAGAGCCAGGGCCTCGACGCTGAGTCCAGGTGGCTGCATTACGGGCTTACGTCCAACGACATCGTGGACACGGCGCAGGCGTTGCAAGTGAAAGAAGCCTCGGCGCTGATCAAGGACGGAATTGCCGCGCTGCTCGCGGTGCTCCGGCGCCGCGCCATCGAGTTCAAGCACACACCAACCATCGGCCGCACCCACGGCATCCACGCCGAGCCGACGACCTTCGGCCTCAAGCTGCTCAACTGGTACGCCGAGATGGAGCGCAACGCCACGCGCTTCGCCGCCGCGGCTGAGGACATGCGCGTCGGCAAGCTGTCGGGCGCAGTCGGCACCTTCGGGCATTTAAAGCCGGAGCACGAGGAAAAAATCTGCGCGCGATTGGGCCTCAAGCCCGCGCCGGTGGCCACGCAGGTCATTCAGCGCGACCGGCACGCCGCCTACATTTCCACGCTCGCCATTCTGGGCAGCACGCTCGACAAAATCGCCGTCGAATTGCGCCATCTGCAACGCACCGAGGTGCGCGAGGCGCAGGAGTACTTCAGCGAAAAGCAAAAAGGCTCCTCGGCTATGCCGCACAAGAAGAATCCCATCACCAGCGAGCAAATCAGCGGGCTGGCGCGGGTGTTGCGCGGCAATGCTCAGGCGGCGCTCGAAGATATTCCGCTGTGGCACGAGCGCGACATTTCGCATTCCTCTGTCGAGCGCGTGATTTTTCCCGATTCGACGATTCTGGCTGATTATCTGCTCGCTAAAACCACGGATCTCATCGATCGCCTGCTGGTCTACCCGGAGCGGATGAAGAAAAACCTCGAATCGACCGGCGGGCTGATTTTCAGCGGGCGATTGCTGCTCGATCTGGCCGAGGCCGGCATGTTGCGCGAGGAGGCATATAGGCTGGTGCAGTCGCACGCCATGCGCGCGTGGAAGGAAGATTTAAATTTCCGCGACGAAGTGTCGCGCGACCCGGCGATTGCAAAGCTGCTGAGCGCAGAAAAGCTCGCCAAGACCTTCGACTACACGCGGCAATTGGGGAATGTGGATGCGATCTTCAAGCGCGTGCTCGGAGAGTAGTCAAGAAAGCCACCCGCTCCCTCGCTTATGGGAGTTCAATGTGATCGGAGTAACGGAGATATCCTGCGCAGATGGGCAGGAAAGTCAACTACCATCCAGATGGGATACAGCTTGAGCTTTCCCGGGCCAGCCTTCAACCGGGCGGCAGATCGCAGGACGTAGGTACCTAGACTTGAGCAAGAGGTACCAGGGAGATCATCGTGAACAGCTTTCTCAGCCTTTCAACAGATCAGCACCTTAGAATGTTTCGGTGCTCAAATTGCGAAGGGGCGTTGAAGGCTACAGATCAGTTTTGCCCGCTGTGCCTTACCCCATTTGATCATTCCGCGGAGGCCTCCGGTGAGCTTGCCTGTAAGATCGACCAAGCCAGTAGGGAAGCGCGCGAAATGGCGAGGATTCCAGGGGTTCTATGGGCGTCATTTCGGGCTCTCCGCTGGTGGTTGCGATTCGGAAGTCTCCGCTCTAGTTCCCTAGAATTAATTCAGGCAAAGCGGAGTGTAAGAAGGATCGCGATAATATGGACCGCGACATCTCTTCTCATTATTGTTTGCTGCGTATGTTCCCTTTATCTCTTCGACCGTGCAGAAGAGATCGACAGATTTGAGTCGGCACTTAGCTCGGGCGATACTGCGCAGGCATTGTCAATCCTACGCAGTAACAGGGAACTAGCAACCCATGAATTTGGAAACGGTGAGTCGCCGTTAATGTTAGCTGCTGAAATGGGAGACAAACAATTGGTGGCGCTGCTTCTAGCAGATGGCGCGAATGTCGATTTCATAGACTCAGTTGGTAATACGCCACTGCACTGGGCTGCGACTGGCGGAAATCTCGAGGTGGCAGAGTTGATGATCGCAAGAAAGCTAAATGTTGACGTGAAAAACAATGCGGGCCAAACGCCACTGCATTTAGCGATCAAAGGGCCGGACCTGCCGCTAAATCGCGGACGTCATGAGTATTGCAGCGTTGTGAATATGCTGTTAGCGAACCACGCCGATATTAACGCCCAGGACGACGAGGGGCGCACGCCATTACATTATTCGATCCGTTTTGGGGCGCTCGCGAGGCTGCTCTTGAAGAAGGGCGCCGATCCAAGTATCCGAGACAGGAGCGGAGAGACACCCCTTGATTTGGCGGAATCGAAGTTTTCGCGCGGGCGCGTCAGATACTATGATCCGCAAAAAGTGGACCCGGCGGTCCTTTATTTGCTCGGGGTTCCTGATGATGGCGCCATTCCGGTATCGCGATACGGCGCGGACCCAGCGTGCAATTGAGTATCTTGCGCTACACCCAGGAAATCACGGAGTTCTAAACTTTGGGAACTGTAAATCTGACCGTCGCCATCACCGGAGCCTCAGGCGCAATTCTTGGCCGCGAGTTGCTGTGTGCGCTTGAAGCCGATGAGCGTGTCACCCGCGTGCATTTCGTCGCGTCGGAAAATTCGCTGCGCGTCCTCGCGGAGGAGCTTGGCATCAGCGGCCGCAACGATCTCCTCGAGAAACTGCTGGGTGCGACTCCCAAGAAGATTGTGCAGCACGCCGACGCCGATATCGGCGCGCCCATTGCCTCGGGCAGCCATCCCTCAGACGGCATGATCGTCCTGCCCTGCTCCATGGGCACACTCGCGGCCATCGCGCTGGGCCTGGCCAATTCACTCATCGCCCGCGCCGCCGACGTCACGCTCAAAGAGCGGCGCCCGCTCATCCTCTGCGTGCGCGAAACGCCCTTCAACCGCATTCACCTGCGCAATATGACTCTGGCCGCCGAGGCCGGCGCCACCATCTTCCCCTGCATTCCCGCGTACTACGCCAATCCGAAAAGCTCATCCGAAATGGCAAAAGAATTCGCGCTTCGCGTGCTGGCCCACATCGGCCTGCCCCAGCCCGGCGCCTATGTCTGGAAGCCCGAGGACTAACTTTCGCCCGAAAAAGATTTCATTCTTCATGTCAATAAACACAGGTTTGCCGCTACAATGTGCGAACCACAGGTGCCCTGGCGCCTCCCCAAAATCCCAACTGCAAGCCCGGGCCGAATCCCTAACCGCTGTCGGAGGAGCTCAAATGGCAGACAAGAAGAAAAAGAAGAATAAGGTCAAGCCGGGTAAAGAAGTGCTCGTCAACGGCAAGGGCCATGTGAACGGCAAAGGCCTCGTGAACGGCAAAGATCATACCCCCGTGCATCCTGCCGAGATCCCAACCATGTGCATCGGCAAGGACTGCAATTACGAAAAGGAGTTGAGCCGACTGCAGATCGAGTTGGTGAAGCTGCATGAATGGATACGTCACGAAAAACTAAAGGTTGTGGTGCTGTTTGAAGGCCGCGACGCGGCGGGCAAGGGCGGCGCCATCAAGCGCATCACCGAAACGCTCAATCCACGCATCTGCAAGGTGGTGGCACTGGGCACGCCCACCGAACGGGAAAAGACGCAATGGTACTTTCAACGGTATGTTCCGCACCTGCCGGCAGCCGGCGAGATGGTGTTGTTCGACCGCAGTTGGTACAACCGGGCCGGCGTTGAGCGCGTTATGAGCTTCTGCACCGAAGCCCAATATCAGGAGTTCCTCCTCACCTGCCCGGAGTTCGAGCGCATGCTGGTCCGCTCCGGCATCATCCTCATCAAATATTGGTTCTCGGTGAGCGACGCGGAGCAGGAGCGCCGTTTTCAGGACCGCATGACTGATCCGACCAAGCGCTGGAAGATCAGTCCCATGGACCTCGAATCCCGCAAACATTGGGCCGACTACTCCCGCGCCAAGGACGAAATGTTCAACCACACCGACCACAAACAGGCTCCCTGGTTTGTGGTGAATGCGGAAGACAAAAAGGCCGCGCGACTCAACGTCATCCGGCATCTCCTCTCCAAGATTCCGTACAAAGATCTAACACCGGAACCGATGGATCTTCCGCCGCTCGTGAAAGCAGAGTACATTCGCCCGCCTTTCCAGGAGCAGCACTTCATTCCCGTCGTTTACCGGTGAGTAGGATCGGTCGAAGCCATCACTCTCAGTGTCGGTAATTCGCTCATAGCCCGAGCCACCGGCGTCGCGCTTTAGGAGCGGCGACCGCTCGCCCTCTGCGTGCGCGAAACCCCCTTCAACTGCGATCGGGCCTGGTTCGCAGATCGACGGCGGCAATGCGGTCCAGAATCGCCGCAATGTTCCCGTTGGGCACGTCGCGAACATCCACTCCATACAAGAGCATGATCTTCGCGTAGTACTCTTCCAGCGACCCACCGAGAGCGAAGTGCCACAGGCACGACTCGTCGGAGAGCCAGGCATCTTCAACGCCCAGCACGTCGCGCGCGAACTCGTCCGCCAGCGCTTGCCGGGCGGCGATGCGCCCTTGCGGAGCAAATTCGAGAGGTACATCTGTGCCTGGTCGCGGCTTGCTCGAACGCTTCGCACATGCATTTACAAACCGTTTGCGCAGGTGAGCCAGGGCTTCCGCCCGTGTGCCGCCGAAGCCATCGAGAGCCGTCCAATTGACCACCCGCGCCACGTAGGCCGGCATCGTGAACTGGACCGGATCGTTCAAAGCAGCAAAGGGAGCAGCACCCCCATCCTCCTGCTTGCGCACCACGACCGGATAATCATCCAGTTCCCAATCCGATTTCCGGAACGAAAGCAGATATTTCCAGCCCGCCAGCAGCTTGGCCGACCAGTTTTTCGTGGAGAGATTGCGGCTCATGGCTCTTTTTACGATACCCCAGGGCCGGCGCGCGCTTGCGTAACTTTCATTTGACAGCCGTGCATCGCCGCCTTGATACTGCCAACATGCTGAACTCAAGGGAATTCGGAACTGAGGTCATGGCCATGTGTATGCCACGTGGCCCCGTCCGTGCGACCTTTGAGCGGCGCATGCGCTAACCGCGCAACCGATTCTGAAGTCGAGCGGCCCGGGTCCTCAAAGGGATGCGGGCCGTTTTGCGTTGTGCTCCGCACCTCTACTTTTGGATCAGCCCATCAACGGATCAAGAAGGAGCCAAGTATGTCAGAACCGAAGCAATATCAGCTTGCGACCCAGGCCGTGCACGCCGGCCAATCGCCCGACCCCGCCACCGGCGCGCGCGCCGTGCCCATCTACCAGACCACCTCATATCTCTTCCAGGATGCGGACCACGCCGGCCGCTTGTTCGCGCTCCAGGAGTTTGGCAACATCTACACGCGCATCATGAATCCGACCACCGACGTCTTTGAGAAGCGCGTGGCTGCGCTCGAGGGCGGAGCAGCGGGCCTGGCCACGGCCTCAGGCCAGGCGGCCGAGACGCTCACGATATTAACGCTAGCGAACGCGGGCGACGAAATCGTCTCCACCACGTCGCTCTACGGCGGCACCTACAACCTCTTCCACTACACGTTGCCCAAGCTGGGAATCACGGTGCGCTTTGTGGACGCGGACGACTTTGACGGTCTGCGCAAGGCCATCAACGACAAGACTCGCGCCGTGTATACCGAATCTTTGGGCAATCCCAAGCTCGACGTAGTCGACATTGAGAAGCTCGCAGCCATCGCTCACGAGCACAAGCTGCCGTTGATCATCGACAACACGTGCGCGTCGCCGGCTCTGACGCGGCCCATCGAGTGGGGCGCAGACATCGTGCTGAATTCGGCCACCAAGTTCCTCGGCGGTCACGGCAACTCCATCGGTGGCGTCATCGTCGACGCCGGCAAGTTCGACTGGGCCGCTTCGGGCCGCTTCAAAGACTTCACCGAGCCCGATCCGTCCTATCACGGCCTCAAGCTGGTTGAAGCCTTCGGCCCCCTCGCGTTCATTCTTAAAGCCCGCATCCAGGGCCTGCGCGACACCGGCGCGGCGCTTTCGCCTTTCAACTCGTTCCTGATCCTGCAAGGCATCGAAACGCTGCATCTGCGCATGGAGCGCCACTCGCGGAATGCGTTGGCGGTAGCCAAACATCTGGAGGAGCATCCTGGCGTGGAATGGGTCAACTATCCCGGCCTCGAATCCAGCCGCTACCACGCACGGGCTAAGAAATATATGCCCACCGGCCAGTCATCGTTGGTCACCTTTGGCATTAAGGGTGGCTACGACGCGGGAAAGAAGCTCATCAACACGCTGGAGCTGTTCTCGCTGCTGGCCAACATCGGCGATGCCAAGTCTCTGGTCATTCATCCGGCGTCCACCACGCATCAGCAGCTCTCGGCGGAAGAGCAGGCGGCCACAGGGGTTACGCCGGAGCTGGTACGGCTCTCCGTCGGCATCGAAGACATTCGCGACATCCTCGCCGATCTCGACCAGGCGATTGAAGCTGCGAACGGACACAAATTTGCCGGCTCAACCAAGGCTGCGGCGGCACGATAGGGCACAATAAAACAGATGGCCGACGCATTTAATAGCAGCGGCGCTTCGCCGCCGAAAACTATAGAGCCGACTTACGAGGGCGACTTCGTCGTCGACGGCTCCCTGCCGCTCGAGTGCGGCCATGCCTTGATCTGTCCCACGCTGCATTACGCCGTCTACGGCCGGCTGAATGCGGCGCGCGATAATGCCGTTCTGGTTTGCCACGCGCTCTCGGGCTCCGCGCTGGTGGGCTCGTGGTGGCCTGAAATCTTCGCTCCCGGCGCGGTTCTGTCGCTGGAGCACGACTTCGTCATCTGCATCAACATGCTGGGCTCCTGTTACGGCTCCACGGGGCCTGGGTCGGTCGATCCCGAAACCGGCCATACCTACGGGCCGGATTTTCCCCTGGTCAGCGTGCGCGACAACGTGCGCGCACAATCCAAACTCCTTGACTCGCTCGGCATTCGCCGGTTGCGCCTGGTGCTGGGTGGATCCATCGGCGGCATGCAAGCCCTGGAGTGGACCGTGCTTCATCCCGAGCGTGTGGAGCGCGCCTTGATTATTGGGGTCACGCCGCTATCGGCCATGGGCCTGGCGCTCAATCACCTGCAGCGGCAGGCCATTGAGCACGATCCCGAGTGGGCCGGCGGACGCTACCTGCCGCAACGGCCACCCCGCCGTGGACTGTCATTGGCGCGCCAGATCGCCATGATCAGCTACAAATCCGCTCCGCTCTTCAACGAGCGCTACGGACGCAATCCTGACCGCAGCGGCGAAGATCCCTATGTGGCCGAGGGCGCGTACGGCGGTCTCATCGGTGGCCGGTTCGACATCGGGGGCTATCTCGATCACCAGGGGAGACGGTTTATCGACCGCTTCGACGCCAACGCCTACCTGGCCATTCTGCGCGCCATGGATACCTGGGATCCGATTCGGGGCTACAGTTCACCCGAAGAAGCTTTTGGCCGCATTCGCGCTAAGCTGAGCTTCATCGGCATCAGTTCAGACTGGCTTTTCCCCGCCGCGGAGGTGCGCCAATTCGCCGAAGCCATCCGCAAAGCGGGCGCTCATGCGGATTACCGGGAGATGGAAAGCGACCACGGCCACGACGCCTTTTTGGCCGAGCAGGCGGAGTTGGTGCGGCTGTTGCAATAACGCATTTCATCCGCCGGCGACCGTCATTTGTCGGCCATGCGATCCGGTCAGCCGCCCATAGTGTTACCGTGGTGCGGGATTCGCCGAAAACCCATCTCGCGACTTGCTTGTCAGGGGCGCGAAGGCTTTCTATAATCCTCCTACACAGCATTGTGAGCCGTGGTATCGTATTATCCGTTGCTGTACTCAGCCGCCAGGTTCCACGGTGCAGCCTTTTCAGGCGAATGAGAAAATTGTGGTTCCCATTTCGACAGTTCCCAGGAGCACTGCATGAATAAGTTAGTCTTTGCATCTGCGATGGCATTGGCAGGCATGTGCCTTGTTTCCACGCCCGCACTTCGGTCTCAGGCCCCCGGCCAGACCATCCAGATTCAGGATCCGGCCGAGTTCAACAGCTATCAAAACGCCAGCACACAAAACGATCCGGCGCAAAAGTGTGCGGCACTCGAGAGCTTTCTCAAGACCTATCCACAAAGTACGGCAAAGTCGGCCGCTCTATCGCAGATGATGGATTGCTACGGCCAGACCAACCAGATGGACAACCTGCTGAGCGTGGCGACCCGTATTCTGCAGATCGATCCCAACAACCCTCAGGCCATCTTCGCCTCTGTGTATGTGAAGAAGCAGCAATGCGGCAAGAGCCTCGACCCCAGCGGATACAGTACCGATCCGCAGACTTGCGACGACTCGGCGGCGCTGGCCCAGAAAGGCCTCACGGTTGCCAAGCCCGCGAGCATGTCGGACGCCGATTGGAAGACCCTGACCGGCAACTACTACCCGATCTACCACTCCGCGATCGCCTTTGACGACATGGTCTCGAAGAAAGACCCCGCGGGCGCCATCAAGGAGTACACGGCCGAATTAATGCTCTTTTCGCCCGCTGATTGCGCCAAGCCGGGTCAGTGTCTCGTCGATACTTTGGAATTGGCGCAGGCCTACTCCAGGCCAGGCGCTTCGAGGGACGAAGTCAAGGCCGTTTGGTTCTATGCGCGCGCCTGGGATTTCGCGCCCCCGGCCTACCAGTCGCAGATCCAGCCGCAACTCGAGTACCGCTACAAGCACTATCACGGCACGCTCGACCCCGAGGCAGCCATTACGCAGCAGATCAACGCCATCAAGGCCCAGGCCCAGGCAACCCTCTTTCCGCCGGCCGACTTCACCATCGCGCCTGCTCCGACGCCCGCAGATCTGGCCCATCACGCCTATACCAGCGGTGATCCGAAGTCTCTGGGGCTCGAAGACAAGGAGTACATCCTGGCCAACGGTACTGACGCGGATGCTACCGGACTTTGGGGCCTGCTCAAGGGCCAGCAGACGCCGGTTCCGGGCAACGTGATCTCCGATCCCGCAACCGTGTTGAAGATCACCGTCACCACGACCGCCGCGGCCAAGCCGAAAGAATTCGTGGTCAAGCTCACCAATCCCGTAGCCTGCAGCGCCGTTCCTCCCGCGCCCTCCGAGCTGAAGATCAAGGATGCGCAGGACTACATCCTGGCCAACGGCGTAAAGGCTGATACCGATGCTATGGGCGATGCGCTTACGGACACGCCGGCGCATCTGCACAAGATCACCATCGATCCCTCGGTGACGGTCATCAACGTGGCCGTGACGCAGGACGCCAAAGACAATCATGTGGCGGATTTCACTGTCAACCTGAAGGATCCGGTCTCCTGCAAGGAAGCTCCGGCGGCCGGTTCGATACTCGGGCTGCAGCCCAACGCATTGGAGTTGGACGCCACCTACGATACCTACACGCATGTCGCGGCGGCCGGTACGACTGCGGCGTCAGCCCAGATCGTGCTGAGCGGCGGCTTCTTGCAGCAGCCCAAGAAGGCGGCTCCGGTGCACCACACGCCGGCGAAGCCAGCTGCGGGACACCACCCGGGCATGTAGTTTAACCACGGTCATGGGGCCCGTCATCGAGCTCCATCACCAACGAGCTTCTGGGAATTTGAAAGGGCGATCCGCATCAGCGGATCGCCCTTTTTCTTTGCTCAGGCAATGCTCTCATCCAAAGGCCTGCTCCATGCAATGGTTATTCGCCTAGCATGATGCGCTGGATCGCCGAGGCGCGGCCGGTTGTTGCGTCGCACGTAACCAGCGCTGCGCACATTTTGGGGTTCCCTTTGGCGGCTTCGAATTTGCCCGGCATGCCGGTGAGGAACTTGTGCAGCACCAGCTCTTTTTCCACGCCGATGATGCTGTCGTAGGGGCCGCTCATGCCCACGTCGGTCTGGAACGCGGTTCCGTTGTGCAAAATGCGCTCATCGGCGGTGGGGATGTGCGTGTGCGTGCCCAGGACTGCCGTCGCGCGCCCATCCAGATACCAGCCCATCGCGACCTTTTCGCTCGTGGCCTCGGCGTGAAAATCCACCACGATTACCTTGGCCTTGATGCCCGCCAGCATCGCATCGGCGGTGCGAAAGGGATCGCCAATCGGCGTCATGAAGACGCGCCCTTGTAGTTGCAGCACTGCATAGTCCACGCCGCTCGCGGTTGTGCCTTCAAATACGCCGTAACCCGGCGATCCCGGCTGCAGATTTGCGGGACGAATCACGCGCCGTGGCCGGGCGTCGCTTTCGGCAGGTGCGGAGTTCATGTAATCGATCAGCTCTTTTTTGTCCCATACGTGGTTTCCCATCGTGAGCACGTCTGCGCCCAGATCGAAGATATCCTCGGCGATCTGCGGTGTCAGCCCAAAGCCGCCGGCCGCGTTCTCCGCGTTCACAATGGTGAGCTCGACTTGGTGCGCCTCGCGCACGTGGCCGATGTGCTCCCGCACGATCCTGCGCCCCGCGCTGCCGAAGATGTCGCCGACGAATAAGATATTCAAGAAAAACAGCTCCTGGCTTCAAGTGGGGTGCCGGGTGCCCCATCCTTGCGACGTTCTTGTTCTTGTCGCAAGGGTGGGAAAGCGCGAGCCCCAAGCCGTCTCTTTCAAGTCTGCACGAACCCGGGTGCCCCACATCTCGTCCGCCGCGGCGGATGAGATGTGGGAAACCACAAACCTCAACGAGCGGGTTCTTCCGTCCCTTGTTCCTTCGTTTCCTCGTTCCGTGTATTTCTCATCAATGGAAAGAGTATGACGTCGCGAATCGACTTCGATCCCGTCAGCAGCATCACGAGGCGATCGATGCCGATGCCTTCGCCGCCCGTAGGCGGCATTCCGTAGGCAAGAGCGCGCACGTAATCCTCGTCCATCTGGTGCGCCTCTTCGTCACCATGCGCACGATCGGCGAGTTGCTGCTCAAAGCGCTTGTGCTGCTCCACCGGATCGTTCAGCTCGCTGAACGCGTTGCCCAATTCGAATCCGCCCGCAAAGATCTCGAACCGCTCTACATGGTCCGGATCGTCGGTTTTTTGCTTCGAAAGCGGCGAAACCTCGGTTGGGTAGTCGTAGATGAAAGTCGGATGTATAAGCTTTGGCTCGACAATGGCTTCGAACATGTTGTAAATGAGCTTCCCAGATGAAGCTTTCGGGTGGTCAGGATGCGCTATGTTTTCGTCTGCAGCTTGAAGCCGAAAAACGAGTTCTCGAACGTCGTCGTTGGACTTGAAGCTACCCAAGGTGGGCGCGGGACCGGCATTGGGCCAGAACTTGATGATCGCTTCAACCATCGTCAGCCGTTCCCACTTGCCCAGATCGATGGTGTTCCCGTTGAACTCGGCCACCGTCGTCCCGTTCACTTCCATCGCTACGAACTTGATCAGCTCCTCGGTCAGGTCCATCAGGTCGTGATAGTTTGCATAGGCCTGGTAGGTCCATCAGGTCGTGATAGTTTGCATAGGCCTGGTAAAACTCGAGCATGGTGAACTCGGGATTGTGCTGGGTGCTTACGCCCTCGTTGCGGAAGTTGCGGTTGATCTCGTACACGCGATCGAGCCCGCCGACGACAAGGCGCTTCAAATAGAGCTCGGGCGCGATGCGCAGATACAGGTCCATATCGAGCGCGTTGTGATGCGTCCTGAAGGGCCGCGCTGCCGCGCCGCCTGCGATGGGCTGCATCATGGGCGTTTCCACTTCGAGATAGCCGCGACTGTCGAAGAATGTGCGCAGCGCGCGCAGCACCTTGGCGCGCTTCACAAACACTTCGCGGGCGTCGAGATTGGCGAACAGATCGACGTAGCGCTGCCGGTAGCGCAACTCCACGTCGGCCAGGCCGTGGTACTTCTCTGGCAGCGCGAGCATTGCCTTGGAGAGAAAGGTGAGCGTCTCCACGTGTACCGTGAGCTCGCCAGTCCGCGTGCGGAAAAGATAGCCGGTAACGCCGATGTGGTCGCCGAGATCGAGCAGCTTGTAGATTGCGAAGGTCTGTTCGCCGACGGCGTCCAGCCGCACGTAGATCTGCAGGCGCTGTCCCTCCTGCTGCAACGTGGCGAATCCCGCCTTGCCCTGGGCGCGAATGGCCATGATGCGCCCGGCCACCGTCACTGTTACGCGGTTGGCCTCAAGCTCCTCGCCGGTGGTCTTGTCCCACTGCGCCCGCACCGCTGCGAGCGAGGTCGCCGTCTCGTCCTGCCGGGCAGGGAAGCGGTTGGGATACGCGGCCTGCCCCAGTTTTTCGATTTCTTCCAGTTTCTTCTTGCGCAGGTCAAAGAGACCATGCTCAAATTCCGATTCAAGCACTCTGCTTCCTTCTGTTGCTACGGATGGACTGTCCAACGGTCAGTATATCGCCGCGCCAGGCTCCTCCCTCCACAGCAGATTGCTGACTTCTTGCTCCCAAGGCGCCATTGTTCCGGGCCCCGCATCAAAAATCAAAACCGGAGAAGACCGTGAAAGCGATTGTCGCGTCTGTTCTGATGTCCCTGCTCATCACCTCCGCAGCCCAAGCCGCAGCAGCAACTCTTCCGCCGGCTTGCGGCGACAGCAAGATCAAGTTCGATGTCAAAACACAGAAAGGTGCTCCTCCGCCAGCAGGCCCTGACGCCGGCAAGGCTCAATTCGTGTTCGTTGAAACCATGGACAAGGGCGACAAATACCATCACTGCCTTGCCTGTGACGCCACCACACGCGTCGCCCTGGATGGCACCTGGATTGGGGCCAATCATGGCGACTCGTATTTCACCTTTTCCGTCGATCCCGGACCGCACAGTATCTGCGTGAATTGGCAATCCATCTCCACGGGCCAATCCAGCCAGGTCGGCATGCTTGACGTAAATGCCGAGGCCGGCAACGTCTATTACTTTCAGATCGCCGTGGTCGTCCACGAAGCGAATCAACCCCAATACAGCGTGTACAACATGATGCTGGCGCCTCTTCCGCCCGACAGCGGCGGAGCGCTGGTGCAGAAGTCGGCGTTGAGCTCCTGGACGATCAAGTAGTAGCTGCACACGCATTGCGCACGGTCCACGGTTTACAGTGCACTGCCGCGCGCCGCGCGATCGCAGTCATTCGTGCGTGGGCCAAGTCCAACTCATCCTCTTCTTCTTCCAAAAGCCAGCCCGGAGCTGTGTTCCCGCTCACATTGCCCGCAAATATCATGTTGGAATTGCGTCCCGCCTCCGCTTTAGCGAGTTATTCTGCTGGCAACTCCAAACAAGGGGACAAATCATGCATCGTCTCATACGCTTCTTTCCTTTGGTTGTCGCCGGAGTAGCTCTCGGCCTTCACGGCCAAGCGCCAATCACGCTGAATCCCGAACTGCGGCACATGCTCACCGCGGAAGGCACCGCGGTCGTAAGCGCTACTGCCGACATGGCAGTCATCCGCGCTAGCTTGAAGGTCTACGGGCCGGATGCGAAATCCGCAAATGCCAGCGCCGCCGACCTTGCGACTGCTCTTCAGAAAGCCTTCGCAGCCTTGGGCCTGCCGGATGGCGCAGTCGACTTCACTAGTCCGGTTCTGCAGAAGACCCCAAGTTTCGAGCTGCAGGAATTTTCGATGGGATCGGAGGAGCGATACCGCAGCAAGTTCGTCGTCACGCAGTCCTACACTGTCCGCGTGAAGCCGGATCAAGCTGAGACTGTGCTCAAGACCGCCGTCGATTCGGGGGCGGCAGAGGACGCCTGGGTGCAGTGGATCGTTCAGGACCCCAGCGCCCTTGAGGCTCGCGCCTACGCCAGCGCGCTGGCCAACGCGCGCACGACCGCCGAGCAGATGGCGCAAAAGATCGGCATCCGCCTGGGCGACCTGATGAGCGTCAGTGTGCGCCAGCCTTCGGTCAACTTCAATGCCTGCTGTTCAATCGTTGCGGCCTACGGCATGGGTGACTCCGTGGTGACTTCGAGTTCCAACTATGGGGGCGCATCGACGCTGGTCTATAACTCGCGCCGCGTGGAATTCAAGGTGTCTGTCTCCGCCTCTTATTTGATCGAAGAGCAGCCGGCGAAGCCGAAGTAACCGGCGGTCCCTCAGGTGAAGGGCGAGCGCGCCACGTTCGCATCCGCATACCCTCGCCGTGTATAACCACGATGGTGCCCTACCATCGTCCCATCCCGGATAGGAAACAGCGTGGCGGGGCCGATGGTGCGCCTTCAGACGATTCGGCCCAGGGCGGGCTTGGCGGCGGCATGATCGGGGCATGGATTCAAGCCGAAAAGATGATCCAGATCGCGTTGGTGCTGCCCTGCGCGGGCTTCATCGGCTGGCTGCCCGGCTTCTGGCTCGATCGCCGCTTTCACCAGACGTGGATGGCGATGGCCGGGATCGTTTTTGGCATCATCGCCGGGCTGTTTGCGGCCATCCGCATGGCGATTGTCTATGCCAACGATCCCGGGATGAACAAATTGGACGAAAACGGGAACCAGGTGGACAAATCAGGCAAGACGGGAGACTCGGGCACGCCCTCATGAGCGATGGATTGCAGATGTTTTCCGATATCACCGACGCGGATCTTGAGGGAATGCTTCAAGGTGCGATCCGTAACACGTTGATTTTCGGAGTGCTAGCTTCCCTCGTGGTGTGGAAGGCGTCGAACTGGCGTGATGCCGCCATGCTGGCCACGGGCACCGCCATTTCGGCCGCCAGCATCTTTGAGTGGCGTCGGCTGACGCGTTTTATTGCGGCCAAAATGGACAAGAAACAGACACCCAGAGGGTCGGCTTTTGCCGCGGTCTTCTTTGTGCTGCGGCTCTCCGTTTTCGCGGCGGCCATTTATGTTAGCCTGAAATGTTTCCAGGGCTCTTTGGTGGCACTCCTCTGCGGACTGGCTTTAGCGGTCCTCACACTGGTGTGGGGAGGGTTGCGCCTGCTCAGGGGTTGATGGCCGGAACGATGGGGCGCATCCCCACTCCGCGGGAAACGGAAAGTCTTAATTGTTTATGGTGCAAACTCTCGCTTTTATGCCGTTTATGGATCAACTGCTGGGAGGGGTCCTGCTCAAGCTGTATAACGCCCTTGGCGTTGCCCCCGCAAACGCTGCCAAGGATCTGGCAGACGTCAGCGACTCGTTCAAATACGAGTTTCTGGTTGCGGCCGGCCTCATCGCTTTCTTCCTCATCGTGCGTGTGACGCTCTCCGTGGAAAAGCCCAACCCGGCGCAGCAAATCGCGGAAATGATTCACGGGTTCGTCGGCAACCAGGCGGAGCAGGTCATCGGTCACGGCTACGAGCGCTTCCAGGCATTCGTCACCTGCATCGGTCTCTTCATCGTGTTGAACAACCTGCTGGGGCTGATCCCCGGCGTGACCACGCCCACCAGCCAGCCCTGGGTGCCACTGGGCCTGGCCGTGCTGACTTTTCTCTATTACAACTACTACGGAATTCGCACGCACGGTCCCATCGGCTACATGAAGCAGTTTGCCGGGCCCATCTGGTGGATGTCTCCGCTGCTGTTCCCTGTCGAGGTGATTTCCCACCTCGCGCGCATGATGTCGCTCACCATCCGTCTTTATGCGAACATGCTGGCCAGCGATTTGCTCACCTTGATCGCCTTTTCCTTTATCCCGTTCGTTTTTCCGGCTCTCACCTTGGGCCTGCACGGTTTCGTGGCCCTCATCCAGGCTTACGTTTTCATGTTGCTGTCGATGATTTACCTGTCGATGGCGGTGTCGCACGAGCACTAAGTGCTGTGCCACAGCTCTCGTCCAAGTCGAGGAAAAATTTCCGGCGGAGAGCGCTTCCGCTCCGCACCACGGAAGGCCGCGAGTGTGAGGGGGTCAGCACGGTGAGCCTCAACCACCCACTGGCGGTCAATCTTCAGGGAAGCAGGAGAAATATGCGGAAACTTCAGTATGTGTTCATGGCCCTGGCGGCGCTTTGCTTCGCCATTCCGGCCTTTGCGGATGGCGGCTCGCCCGCTGTCAACATGGTGCCGATCGGCGTCGGCCTCGGCATGGGTCTGGCGGCCGGACTTTGCGGCCTGGGTCAGGGAAGAGCGGTTGGCTCGACCACGGAAGCTTTGGCGCGCAACCCCGGAACCCGCGCCGGTTTGATGACCTTCATGATCATCGGCCTGGCGTTCATCGAGTCGCTCACCCTGTTCACCTTCGCGATGATTATCATCAAGGTGAAGTAAACAGCTGCTTCAAACGGAATCAAGCGGCCCGGGCAATCGCCTGGGCCGCTTTTTTCGTGCTTGAGGATTTATTTGCCGGAGAGCAACACTTCGATGGCCTTCTGGTAGGTCATTCCCTGGGCGAGCGGCGCATAGTTGGTTTGCTCTTCTTTGGTGTCAAACACGCGGGCTTTGAAGACCACCCGGCCGCTCATCTGCATCTGGAATCGAACCGTCCGCCACTGGCTTCCGCCCACATCCGCCTGTTCAATCACGATCCAGCCGCCCTTGTTAAGCCGGCCCAGGATTCCCCAGCCAAAGGCCACATCCCGTTGCAGGTGGCCCTCCAGCCGCGCCACGCGAAGGCGCACGGGATCGATCCAGATCTCCCCGGCCATGGCGGGCAAAACCTCTGTTTCCAGGTAGAGGGGACTATATGCGGGATTGGGTCGGAAAGTGAATTTCTCCACCTTGCCCGTGGGTCCTTGGCCGGGGCCGGCGTCTTGATACAGAAAGGCGCTGGGCAAGGCGCGCAGCACGTTGAGGGCGCGGGCGGCGTCATCGTCCTCGGCCTGCTTGCGGCGACGCTGCTTGCCGGGATCACTCAGCAGCTCTTGCAGCCGCGCCTCTTCACCGCTCTCATCGATAGCGCTAAGCGGCTTGTCGTTGATTGCGATCAACCGCGCCACCTCGCCATCGCGGGTTTCCATCAACTCCTTGGTCGAGGTGAGCCGCGGGCTGGTCTTGCGCAACAGGTAGCGCATGGGATGACTTGCGTCTTCCGCCGCATTCAGCTCGTTGGCGAGCGCCCGATCCACCAGGGCTTGACCCGTCAGGGTGGGTGCGGCCACGCCATTGCCTGAGGCGGACTGGGCAAAGACCGGATTCATACAGGGGACCGGGATCACCCATGGTGCCAGGAGGAGGAGGGCAATGAATCGGTTCACAACGATTAGTGTACGGTGCCAGTCGGCGCCGCAGGGCCCTCTTTCATTCTTTCAACAGCCGAACGGGTGTATGGTGGAGAAACCCGCGCAGAATCGGTAATTTTGCGCAGACGTGAATTGAACCCTTATGGCAGGGTTGATATAGTGCGGGCAGGGCCTAAAAGGCAGTGGGAAAGGGATCAAAATTATGGCAGCGGACAATGTTCCCGCGCGCATCGGAAAGACGATCGTGATCTGCGGCGAAGTGAATGGCAAGGAAGACCTCATCGTGGACGGAAGGTTGGAAGGAACCGTCAACCTGGCAGAGAATCGATTGACCATCGGTCCCAATGCCAATGTAGCGGCCGATATTACTGCCAAGGACGTGCTCGTATTAGGCCGGGTTCAGGGCAATGTCGTAGCCAGCGGGCGAGTGGAGTTGCGCGCTGGATGCAACCTTGAAGGCGATATCCGCGCTCTGCGCCTGGCCGTCGAAGACAACGCCGTCTTTCGTGGCAAGGTGGACCTGACTCAATCGGTCTCGAAAGGGACCGAGGGCATGAACTTGCAGCAAAGCGGCGCCATTTTCGAACACTGACAACTCGCGCCGAGCAATTCCTGGTTCCCTCGTCCGCGTATGCTCGGCCGTTTAAGGAATGTACTGTGCGTCGCTGGTTCGAGAAGAAACTGGATGCCGCTGCACCGCCTTCGGCCGCAGGGCTTATGGGGCCTCGCGTAGCGCGCCATTCCGGGGCATGGGCGGTTTTGCGAAAGCGCCTGCAGGCCGAACCGGGTCTGCGCATCATTGATACCGGCTATACTTCGCCCACCAATATCAACTACCTGACCAGCCTGGGCCATAGCGTCTATCTCTCCGACCTTGTCTACGATGCCTATATGGGCGATTGGCGCACGGGCAGCGACGAGGACGGCAATCCGATCTGGAACGTCGAGGGCTGTCTCGATCAATCGCTCAATCTCTCCGGACGCACCTATGACGTGGTGCTTTTGTGGACTGTGCTGGACTATCTACCCGAGCCATTTGTAGCGCCGATGGTGGAACGTCTGCGTTCGGCCATGAACCCTGGTGGACAAGTGCTGGCCTTCTTCCACACCCGCACGCATGGCGAAGAGGGGGTGCGTTGCCGGTACCATGTCACTCCAGGCGATGACGTTGACATGCAGAGGACGCAGCAGTTTCCCATTCAGCGCGCCTTTACCAACCGCAGCATCGAGCGCCTGTTTACAGGGTGGTCGGGACACCGGCAGTTCCTCGCTAAGGACAGCGTCTCCGAGGTCATCATCACGCGGTAGGTGAGGTATGGACCGAGGAACCGAGGATCAATATCCATCGCGTTCCCTAGGATGCAAACGGCAGCCACGGCTGCAGTTCCACAACCGCATTTCCCTCTGCTGCGGCGTCCCGGGCCGCTTCTTCGTAGGAGTGCCGTTTTCCCAACTTGAACTCCCGGCAGATCGTCGCGACGAGTTCCGAGAGGCGCTTCCGGTAGGCCGGCGAGACAAAGGCGCTGGCGCTGTAGCGCTGCTCGTAAGCGGCAAGCTGCGCGGGGAAGTGCTCGCGCACAAAGGCAAGGAAGGTGGGGAGCGAGCAGGGCTTCAGAAACAAAGCTCCCGCGGCGAAGAAGCACGCGCCGGCTTCGGCCGCTGCCCGGGCCACGGCGCGAATGGAGCCTGCATTGTCCGTAATTCCCGGCATGAGTGGGGAACAGAGAACCCCGGCGCGCAACCCCGCTTCGCGCAGTTGCTTCAGCGTCCGGATGCGCAGATCGGGCCGCGGCGCACGAGGTTCGAGCACACGCGCCAATTTGGCATTCATGGTGGTCACAGTCAGGTGGACTGTGAGCTTGTTGCGCTTGCCGATCTCCTCAAGCAGATCCACATCGTGCGCGATCAGAGTGGATTTGGTGACAATGCCCAAACGGAATCCGCTGTGTCGCGCGAAGACCTCCAATAGCGAACGTGTAATGCCGAGCTTGCGCTCCAAAGGCTGATAAGGATCGGTGGCCGTGCCCAACGCAATCTCCGTGCCCGGCTTCAGCCGTCGCAACTCCTGCTCGAGCAGCCAGGCCGCGTTCTGCTTGAAGTAAATCTTCTGTTCGAACTCCTCTGGCTGCATCTCAAGGAACTCGTGTGTGTAGCGGGCATAGCAGTAGCGGCATCCAAATTCACAGCCCCGGTAGGGGTTGATGGCGTGAGTGAACGGAAGGCCGCGTCGGGATGTGGTTTTGTTCACAATCGAGCGCGAGGCAAGGGGACGATACTCGGTAAGGCAGCCGGTGGAGTCGAGAGGGGCCTCGGCGGCGGAACGAGCGAGACCGGCTAGAGGCCTGGTTTCTAGATTGGCATCGAGGATGGGGAAGAGGCTCTCTGTTTTCGCCATATATTCGCCTTTTGAGAGCCTACGCTTGCCTTCCCTTGCCGTCAAGTTGTACTTCTCAGACGTGAAGTCCAGGAGGAATTCATGACCCCAACCCAGCCCACGCGCATTACCTGGCTCGGGCACGCCACGGTGTTGATTCAGACGGCCAAAGGAACCAACATCCTGATCGACCCCTTCATTGCGCATAACCCTAAATACCCGCAGAATTTTGAGCTTCCTTCCAAGATTCACTTCATCCTGCTCACCCACGGACACGGCGACCACATCTCCGACGCCGCGCCGGTAGCCAAGAAGCACGGATCCACCGTGGTTGCAGTCTACGAACTAGCGGATTTCGTCGCGAGCAAGGGCGTTCAGGAAACCACCGGCATGAACCTGGGCGGGACCGTGCAACTCGACGACGTGGCCGCCACGATGGTCGACGCCAAGCACTCTTCCGGCGCGGAAGATGAGAAGGGCGTCCACTACGTCGGTGTTGCCGGTGGGTTCGTGCTGGAGGTGGCCGGCGGTCCCGTTCTCTACCACGCGGGCGACACCTGCGTTTTTGGCGACATGAAGCTGATCCGCGACTTGTACAAGCCGGAGGTTGCCATGCTGCCGATCGGCGGCTTCTACACCATGGGGCCAAAGGAAGCGGCGCTCGCGTGCCGCCTGCTGGCGCCCAAGGTAGTCCTGCCCATTCACTGGGGTACCTTTCCACCGCTCAAGGGCACGCCGGATGAACTGGGCGCTCTGGTTGAGCCGCGGGTGAAGGTGGAGCGTTGGCAGCCGGGAGACGAGTACACCGCGTAAGGACAGGTTTCAGGTGTCAGCATTCGGCGAGCAGGTTTTCTGAAACCTGATCCCTGAAACCTGATCCCTGAAACCTGAACCCTGTTTTATTGGTCCCGGGTCTGCTTCACCGCGCGCGGCGAGGGCGTGATGCCGCCGGGGGCGAGAGTGTCCTGCGCACCAATTCGCGCAGAGGCAGGCGATCCTGCGCCGTGGCAATTGCGAAGATCGCGCAGGATATCGTCTTTCTCGCGCGCGTACTGGCCGGCCAGCCGCGTTAGGGCGTAGGTGATGATGTCACTGTGATGCAGGTCCCCAGCCTTCGGGTCGCGGCGCATGTTCAGCCATAGCCGGTGCACCAGTTGCACATCTTCGGGACTCAAAGACGGCGCATGAGGCCCGATATAGAACACCTTCACCTCGCCACCGGGTGACACGACACAGAAATTGAATTGCCGCTTGGGTTCGGGCGATGCCTCCCACGCCTGTCCCATGTAGAAGGCCTGCTCTTCAGCGGTCAACGAACTCGAACTGCCGGAGACCACTGACTCTACCTCGAGCGAACTCGCAGTCTGGGCGAGAGCGGGAAAGATCTCGGCTGCCGGAACTACCAGGAGCGAAACTCTCTTGCCGAAGCTTTCTGCCACCGAGACGGCCTTGGTAAAGACCATTTGCTCGTGCTCGCTGAAGCTCTGTTCCTCGGCGCTCAGATACTCCGGTCCGCCGGCGCCCATGAGCCTGACGCTGACGACCACCACATCCCGCTCATCAGTGCTGGTACGTCCCAGGGTCCACTTGAGGGCCAGGGGATTGGCGGCGTCGCGCATGGTGACCATCACGCCGCCCGGGCGGATGGCGACCGACTCCCGGCTCACCGTATCCTGGTGCTCCAGCTGGAAGTGGTCCTTCATTTCCTTGGCGGTGATTGCGTGCTTCCGCTGGTTGATGCGCTCCGACACCGTAAACACGATGAAGAACGCAATGGCAAACATAATGCCGCTCACCGTGGCAATCGACTTGGTGAACAGGTTCACGGTGGCCGTAGCCAACAGAACCATGAACACCGAAATCAGGCCGACGGGGATCTCGGTTTTTCCGATGCGGATATTGGGCGGGACCTTCCAGCCGCGTTCTCCCTTGTACTTCCAGCGCAGCACCAGCATCGACAAGCTATTGAACGTGAACGACCAGATCACGCCGAATGCGTATGCTTCGCCGAGCATGATCACATTGCCGCGGCTCACCAGGATCGTGAACATCTGCAGGACAAAGACCAGGTTCACGATGCGATAGCTGGTGCCGAAGCGCCGATGCGGCTTGCGGAACCAGTCGGTGAGCACGCCGTCTTCGGCGACGCGCATGAGTACGCCGGTGGAACCGATCATGGAGGTATTGATGGCCCCGGAAAGAATCAAAAATCCGACCAGCACCACGAAGACGCGGAACAGAATGCGCCACACCAGCGGCCCCGCCATGAACATCGCTAGTCCGGCGATCAGGTTGTCGGAATAGATGTGGGTCCGTTCGTAGTTGGGGATGAGCATGGAAGCCAGCAGCGTGGCCCCGCCCGTGAAGATCAGGCTGTAGATCGCAATCACGATCGCCGCGCGCTTCAGGTTCTTCAGTTTCGGGTGCTCAATTTCGCGGTTCACCTGCGCGAGGCTCTCCTCGCCGCTCATGGCGAGGATGGAGTGGCCGAAGGCCATCAAGACGCCAAACAGGCCGAAGATCGGCAGCCCGTGGCCTTTCAGGAACCCGAGTGCATCATTGCTGAAATGGAAATTGGAGGGGATGGGCGCAGGCGGGAGATGGGCGCCGCGGATGGCAACCGAATAACAGCCCCAAATCAGCAAGATGATCACCATCACCGTGGTGACCTGCATAACGCGCAGCGCCTTGTCGCTCGACTCCTCAATGCCCTTGACGTTCTGCCACCAGTAATAGATTGTCACCGCGGCAGCCAGCAACGCTGACGTGTAATCCATATTCAGCTGGATGGGATTGCTGTGCACGTCCATCAAGGCCGGCGGCAGCCAATGCCACTGGTTGGCGACGTTGATGAGTTCGTTGAGAAGGCCAGTAATGTATTGCCCGGCGGAAACGCCGGAGATGGGACCGGTGAGGATGTAGTCGAACATCAGCGCGGAAACGCTGAGCTTGGCGAAGCCGCCGCCGAGCGCCTCCTTGACCACGCGATACACGCCGCCGCGCGTAAACATCGAACAGCTTTCGACGTACACCGCGCGCACGGCGAAGCTGAACAGCATGATGCCGAGAATGAACCACGGGGCTGCCGCGCCCACCGCCTGTTCGGCGATGCCGCCTGCGTAAAAAGCTGACGATCCAAGATCGTTGAGAACAATGGCCGCTGCGCGCCAGAAGGAGATAAACGTGAGCATCACGGAGGACGCCACGATCAACCGCACGCGGTCACTTGGAGGGGCTACGGTCGTTCGAGAAGAGGCCATCGCTTGAAAGCCGGCTGGGGATCCGGCAAAGAAAAACCTTCTGAGCGAAACCACCGCTCTGCGATGAGTCTAATTTTCAAACGAATGCGTGTCAACGAAATTCAGGCAACCTTTGCGCCGGTCCTGCATCGCGCTTTAAGCGCTCGGGTTTCAGGTGCTTGCGAAGAGCCGGGAACAGGCCGGGAAGCGGTCTCCAATGTACGTCACTTGACGTATACGTCATTTGACGTATAATGACGCCATGGCTCTAAGGAAAATGAATCTCGATCAGTTCATGGAGTTCCTGAAGAAGCAGCAGGGAGAGCAAACCGCCCAGCAATTCGCTTCCAGGCTCGGCGTTTCCCCGCAGTACCTGAGCGACGTCTATAACGGAAGGCGGCCTCCGGGAGAAAGCATCACCGCGGCGCTCAAAGTGGAGAAGGACGTGGTCTACAGGCTGGTTACCCCTGCGAAAACCAGCCCATCAAGAAAAGAAGTGAAGGCGGAGGAGGGAAAATGAGGAACAATTTCACGCGCATTGCGATCGTTCTCGATCGCTCGGGCTCCATGGAAAGCTGCAAGGAATCGACCGTGTCGGGATTCAACGAGTTCATCAGAACGCAGCAGGAACTTCCCGGGGAAGCCATGGTCAAGCTCGTACAGTTTGACGACCGGTACGAAACCGTCTTCGACATGAATTTGAAGCTGTGTCCTGAGCTGACCCAGAACACATTTGTGCCACGCGGATCGACCGCTCTGCTGGATGCCCAGGGACGCACCATCGTCGAACTCGGCAAGGAGCTTGCGGCGCTTCCGGAGAATGAGCGCCCATCCAAGGTCGTCGTGGTTACGCTGACCGACGGCCTGGAGAACGCGAGCAAGGAATACAACCTGGAGCGGATCGGCGAGTTGATCCGGGAACAGAGAGACAAGTACAACTGGGACTTCGTGTTTCTGGGGGCGAATCAGGATGCCATCCAGACCGCGGCGGCCATGAACATTCCGCTGCCTTCGGCGATGAGTTACAGCACCAGCAAAGCCGGCATCGCGGCTACGATGGCCGCGGTTTCTCATTATGTTGGTTCCGCGCGCAAGGGTAAGGCCGCGGCATTCTCGGAGGAGGACCGCAAATCAGCAATGGAAAAAGATGCGTAAAACTGGACCACAGAGGGAGAAGTAGCGCCGGTCTCCTGACCGGCTGTAGTGCGGGTCTCCAGACCCGCACACACCCGAGGATCGGTATCGCGAGATCGGAGCCTCTAGTCTTTGCCGAAAAGCTCTTTCCCGTCTTCCCAAAAGCTGATCAGCACCACGATCGCCGATCCCACCAGGCCGACAAAAAACATCACTTCCAGCACGCGTATTGCGATGGTGGCGAATTCCATTAACATGATCTCGATTCTACCTTAGGCAAATGTTTTACACTCGCCCCTGTATGCAATCCACATGGAAGCCATGGGCGGCCGCGGGGCTTTCCGCGGGCTTGCTGGAGTTGCCATTCCCGCTGGCTGGGCCGATGCCGCCGTGGCGCAGCGTCTTTGCGTGGTTCGCCCTGGTTCCGCTGCTTTGGGCGCTGCTCTCGGATTCGCCAGCTAAAGAGCGCCATCCACTTCGTCGCTCGTTCTTCATCGCATACCTATGCGGTTTCCTCTGGTACATGGGCAACTGCTACTGGATCCGCGACACCATGTCGCACTACGGCGACATGCCGACACTCGCGCCCACGCTGCTGCTCGTCGGCTTCAGCCTCGTGCTCGGACTCTATTTCGGACTCTTCGGCCTGGGCCTCGTATTGGTGCGGCGCGCCACCGGCTCCACGCGCATTGCGCTCGCCCTTGCGCCTTTTCTATGGGCAGGTCTCGAGCTTGCCGCCGCGCGCATCACCAGCGTTCCATGGGACCAGCTCGGCTACTCGCAGGTGGACAACACGCTCGTCAACCAACTCGCGCCCTGGACGGGTGTCTACGGCATCAGTTTCATCCTCGTCGCAGTGAATGCGCTTCTGGCTGGCGGTTTGTTGCTGGGGCGCGAAATCAAAAATCCGCTCTCCGGCCAATGGGCATATACCGCTTGCGGAGCCGTGCTGCTGATCTCCGGCTTTACCGGCGTCTTTGTTGCACCACTCAGGCAAGCGCCCACAGCCACCGCGGTTCTGATTCAGCCGAATCTGGATGTGGGCTCCGCAAACAACTGGCAAGGGCCCGATTGGGATCGCCACATCGCCGAGTTCACGCGCCTCGCCGGCGAGCAATGCAAGACGTATATCGCCGGCATTCCGCAGACCGGCGCGCCCACGGGCGAAATCATCTGTCCGCCCTATCCCACGTACCCCGATCTCGTGGCGTGGCCGGAGTCGCCCGCGCCTTACTTCGGCAGCGAACCGCGTTTCAAACAGGCGATGCAGGCCGTCGCCACGGCGAATCATGCGCCGCTCGTTGTCGGCGGCGTGGGCATCGAATTCGGGCACGGTGTGGACGCTATGCTCCGGCTGGACGGCGGTGCGCGCTTCTACAATTCCGCATTCATCATCGGTCCCGACGGTAACCCAGTGGGCCGCTACGACAAAATTCACCTCGTCCCCTTCGGCGAGTACATTCCGTTCCAAAATCTGCTGACCTTCGCCCATAAACTCACGGGCCGTGTGGGCCTGTTCGATCGCGGCACAGAGCGCGACGCGTTTCTGCTGCCCACACAGAGCGGCGGCAGCCATCGTTACGGCGTCTTCATCTGCTATGAGGCAGTCTTCGCGGACGAGGTGCGCCAGTTCGCGCGCCACGGCGCCGAGGTTTTCGTCAACATCAGCGACGACGGATGGTACGGCGACACCAGTGCTCCCTGGCAGCATTTGAATATGGCCCGCATGCGAGCCATTGAGAATCGCCGTTGGCTGCTGCGCGACACCAACTCGGGCGTGACCGCGGCCATCGATCCCTACGGCCGCGTGCGCCAGTCAATTGTCCGGCACCAGACTGACGCGCTGCCCGCGGAATTTGCCTTTCGCAACGACATCACGTTCTACACCGCCCACGGCGACGTGTTCGCGTGGCTCTGTGCCATACTTTCTATAGGCGTTGTTGGTTGGTCGATCATGAGAAGCGGAGCGCCGAAGCGCAAGCCAAAGATCTAGCTCCGTTAACTCCGCAAACACCGCTAGCTTCGCCAATTCAAAGCCAGGTCTTACGAGCCAATGTCGCTGAACGATCTCGAATTCGCCTACGCTCCCGTGCGCAACCAAGTGCGCGACCTGCGGGAGTATCTTTGACCCGGCTCGCATCCGCAGGGAACTCGCCGATATAGAAAAGAAGCTTGCCGATCCGGCTCTCTGGTCCGATCCCAACGCCACCAAACCATTGATGCGCGACAAGAAGCGCCTCGAAACGCTGGTGCGCGACGACGACGAGCTCGTCCGCCGCACCGATGACATTGAAGCCTACATTGAGCTGGCGCGCGAGGGCGAGGATGTCCTCGTTGAACTCGACCGAGAGATCAAAGCCCTGGAAGGGTTTGCTGAAGAACTCGAAGCCCGCACCATGCTTTCCGGCGAAGCCGATCCACTCAACGCGATTGTCACCGTGCATCCCGGCGCCGGCGGCACTGAAAGCCAGGACTGGGCCGAGATGCTGCTGCGCATGTACCTGCGCTGGGCCGAGCAGCAGGGCTTCAAGACCGAAATGAACGACTACCAGGACGGCGAAGAGGCGGGCATTAAGTCGGCCACGTTCACCATCATTGGCGAGAACGCCTTTGGGCAGTTGGCTGGTGAAAGCGGTGTCCATCGCCTTGTCCGCATCTCACCGTTCGACCAGGCCAAGCGCCGCCACACGTCGTTCGCTTCGGTTTACGTTTCGCCGGAGATTGACGAAACCATTCACGTCGATCTGAAGGTGGAAGACCTGCGCATCGACACCTACCGCTCCGGCGGCAAGGGCGGCCAGCACGTGAACACCACCGACTCCGCCGTGCGCATGACGCATCTGCCGACCGGCATCGTGGTGCAATGCCAGAACGAGCGCTCCCAACATAAGAACCGGGAGAAGGCGATGAAGATGCTGCGTTCGCGGCTCTATGAATATGAGCTCGAAAAGAAGCGTGCGGTGAGCAAGAAGCTCGAAGACTCCAAGCTCGAGATCAACTTTGGCTCGCAGATCAGGTCGTACGTCCTGCAGCCTTACCGCATGGCCAAAGATCATCGCACCAAGGTCGAGGTCGGCGACGTGGACAAGGTACTGGACGGGTATTTGGAACCGTTCTTGAGGGGCTACCTGCTCGCCAAGCGCCGCGGTACGGCAGTGGCGACGGGCGCAGAGGACGATTTGGAAGTGTGATGACTGAATCGAGCAACCAACACGATCTCATTGACGAAATGCTGCGCAACGCGCGCAACATCGCCGTTGTCGGCATGAGCGATAAACCGCACCGCGCCAGCTACAACATCGGCCGCTATCTTGCTGGGAGCGGGTATCGCATCTTCCCCGTGAATCCTGCTTTTCAAGAGGTGCTCGGCAGGCCCAGCTACCCTGACCTCGATGCGGCCCAGGCCGCGGCACGCTCAGAAAGCGCGAAGGGAATTGATCTCGTAGACGTCTTCCGCGCCTCCGAACACGTTCCCGCGATTGTTGACGACGTGATCCGGCTCGGAATTCCGTATCTCTGGCTACAGGACGGTGTCATTCACGACGAGGCTGTGGCCCGCGCTCGCGCCGCCGGCGTCAAATGCATACAGAACGATTGCATCTTCCGCGAGCACGCCGCCCGGCCAGAACTCCACGGGAAGCGGAGCTAGTGGCCTGAGCGGCGCCGGCGGAACTGCAGCATCGTTTTAGTCGACACTCCGATTACTTCATCGATTTCGGAGTGTGTTCCTTTGGAACGCAGCTGATATACGTTTCTTTCATCGTCGATATGTCGGTGTACGCTTTCACGTAAGTATCCCACTCTGCATCATGGACAGGAGGCTTGCTGCCCTCTTCGATGAAGTGGTATTGCAGCACCAGGTGATTGGAAAAGTGGGCCGCACCAGTCTGCTCATCCCGCTCCAGTACGCGCGCGGCGAAGATCTGGTCCTTGTAGCCGTGCTTCCTGAACCACGCCTTATGCATCTCCAGGGCCTTCTCATATGTTTCGAAGTTGCTGTCGGGTTTGATCTCGGTGAGCCGGACGACGGCGTAGGTGCCGCTGCAGGCGGGCAATGGGCCCTTGAGTGAATACGCTGGTTCCATCTGGGCCTGGCCCTTGCTCGAGAGGGTGAGCGCTGCGCCAAGCAAAACCAACATAGTGAAGAAACGGGAGACTTTCATGAGTCGTACCTCCATGAGATTTGGTTGGGGGCGGGGGACCAGTTGCGCAATCAAATTAGCACACGGGCGCGGAATTTACATCGAAAAAAGAACGCTTTCCGCTTTTTTTCAAGAACTAATGGCTCGGGCCCAGTCCAAAATGGGCAGCGGGTCACGCTCTTGCCGCCGGCATCACTCTCGTCGTGCCGCGTTTCTTAGGCTTTTGGGCAGCGCAAAGCCATTTTCTCTCGCATCCGCTGCATCGCCCGTCCGTTACACTGAGTCCAAGTGCTTGGAGCCTCTTTTCTTACCTGCCATGCGCCGTTTCCACCTAATCTTCGCGCTCGTTGCCCTGTTCGCGGCCGCCCTGCCAGCGACGTCTCAGCTCGTCGCACCGGCCGGCGAACCCAAGGACACAAAAGCCGCGTTTGATGCGCAGCATTTGCGCGTTGAACTGTTGGTTCCAGGAAACACGCTCTATGGCGACAAGAAGCTCAACGAGGCAGGCCTCTACTTCAAATTGGAGCCGGGCTGGCACATCTACTGGAAGAATGCCGGAGATTCCGGCGAGCCGCCGAGCATCCAATGGGCACTGCCGAAGGGGATTACAGCAACGTCCATGCAGTTTCCCGCACCGGAGCGTCTGCCGCTCGGCCCGCTGATGGATTTCGGCTACGAAAATGAAGTGCTTTTTCCGTTCAATTTTGAGGTGAGCGACAAGCTCGATCGAGGAGGCAAGATTGGCAATGTCGGTCCGTACACCTTGCACGCCAAGGTCAGCTGGCTGGTATGCCGTGAGGTATGTATTCCAGGAAAGGCGGAACTTGAGCTTGATC
>JBEKEP010000068.1:0-20823 GCA_050013775.1 Occallatibacter sp.
GCCTGCTCGCACTGGCCGAAGACACCGGCCTTTCAATCGCGCTGGCCCAGGAAGTATTTGACACTGCTTGCGCGCAGTTGCGGGCCTGGAGCGATATCCTGCCGAACTCCGATATGTTCCTGTCCGTCAACCTGACGCGCCGGCAGATTTTTAACACCGATTTGATCGCCCAGGTAATGAGAGCCCTTACGGCCAGCGGCGTCGATCCATCGCGCCTCGTGTTCGAGATTCCCGAAAGCGCCCTCAACGAGACTCCCGATGCCGCGGTTGGCATCCTGCAGCGCCTCGCCGACTGCCAGGTGCGCGTGGCCATCGACGATTTCGGCAGCAGCCTTGCGCCGTTGAATCATCTGCTGCAATTGCCCCTTGCCATGGTCAAGCTCGCTCCCAAGCTCGCGTCCGCTGCCGTTTCGACAGGCCGTCAACAGGCTGTACTGGAGTCGCTCGTCCGCCTGTCCAACGCACTGAACCTGCCTGTCGTTGCTCAGGGAATTGAGACTCGCGAGCAGGTTGCAGCGCTGGTCCGCATCGGCTGCACGTTGGGTGAGGGACCGCTCCTGTCGCCCGCGCTCAATCCGGAGCGTGCGCTGGAATTGGCGCAAGCTGGCTCGCGACCTGCTGCGTCGCGCGCTTGAACCCCCCGTAGCCGCCCTGGCTCCGCAAACTCCGCTAACCCCGCCAACTCCGCTAACGCCGCTGCCTCCGCACGGTGTAGCATGTTCCCATGACGCCCCGAAAGTCCGCGCGCACCCCGGGGAAATCGCGAAGCGCCGCTCGTCCGAGGGGTGGCAAACCGGTCAACGAACTGGTGATCCTTACCGGAATCTCCGGCGCAGGAAAAGCTTCTGCGCTCAAAGCCTTTGAGGATCTGGGATTTCACTGCGTCGATAATCTTCCTCTCGAGCTTCTACCTCATTTTGCCGGTCTCGTCAGTTCCTCGCCCAACGTGGAGCGCGCCGCCATTGTGATCGACGTGCGCGAGGGCGCGACTCTTGACCGCTTGCCCGATATCTTGAAGAACATCAAGAAATTGCTGCATACCCGCGTGGTATTTCTCGACGCGCAGGACGCCGTTCTGGTGCGCCGCTTCTCTGAGACGCGCCGCCCGCACCCGCTTGGCCGCAGCGAAACGGTGTCGCGCTCCATCGTCGAAGAACGCCAGTTGCTTGACCCCATCCGCAACGTCGCCGACACCCTTATCGATACTTCGAACTTCAACGTGCACGAGTTGCGCGCCGACATTTTGGCGCGTTTCGGGCACGAGGACGAAACCAAGCGCCTCCTCGTCTCCTGTCTCAGCTTCGGTTTCAAGAATGGCGTGCCGCTCGACGCCGATATGGTCTTCGACGTGCGCTTCCTTCCCAATCCGCACTTTGTGCCGGAGTTCCGCAAAAAGACCGGCCTCGATCCCAAGGTTGCCGCCTACGTGCGCGGTTTCCCGCAGACCAGGGAGTTCCTCAATCGCGTGACCAGGCTGATGCTCTACCTGCTACCGCACTATGTGGAAGAGGGCAAGAGCTATCTCACTGTCGCCTTCGGATGCACCGGAGGCCAGCATCGCAGCGTCATGATGGCCGAGGAGATGCGCAATCGGCTCGAAAAAGCGGGCTACCAGGTCAAAGCTCTGCATCGCGACATGCCGCGTTGACTGCCTTTCGGCAATTCACTTTGCCGGCAACTCGTCCAGCCACCGCGCCAGCGCATCCACGATCTGCGCGTCAATATTCTTAGCGGGATTCACCCACACCAGCAGCTTGCGGTCCGCGAGTTTCCCATACGCCTCCGGTTCATGCGGCAAGACTCCATCAGTCGACCGGGCATCCTGCGCGAACCAAAGAGCCGGCACGCGCACGTTTGCCGCAGCCGCATTCAGATCGAAGCGATCGCGCACCAGCAGCCGCGCGGGAACCATCCGCGCCCGCGCATCGTTGAAGATCGCGCTCATCGGGTCCGCGAGCGGCGATTCCACAATGACCCCGGCCAACTCCGGATGCGCGGCGGCCTCTTCGAGCGCCAGGTTCGCGCCCAGACCCGTTCCGTCTAGCACAATGGCGCCGGGAGCAACGTGCCGGGTTCCAATCAAATATTCGATTGCCCACTCGGCATCCTCGCGCCAGTGCGCTTCGCTGGGCCGCGCAAACTGGCTCTGCCCGTAGCCGCGATAATCGAAGACCAGCACGTTCACGCCCGCCGCGTGCAACCGGGCAAGTGCGTCCTCGGTGTCTCCCAAATTGCCGTCCTGTCCGTGCAGGTAGAGAACCGTGAGCCGTGCGAATTGTGCGTCCGGCGCAGCGGGGATCCACCAGCCCGTAAGCCGTGGCGTGCCCGCGTCGGTGGCAGCGAATCCCACGGCATCGAATGGAATGCCCGCAGTCGACGGCGTGTTTCTAACCACAGACTCCGGATGGTAGAGCAGTTGCCAACTGCCCTGCCAGAAGAGCAGGCAAAGCCCGCACCACGCGCAAAAAACGGCTGCTCCGATGGTGATGCCAATGGCGCCCAGCAGCCAGCGGCCAGAAACCCTGATCCTTCCTGACGCATCGCGCGGGTGGTCATGCGCGCACCGGCCCGCGCCAGCCTTCTCGCCGCCCCGTGCGGGGCCGCGCGACCCATTCATCGATGCCTTTTTCCTGCCGGCCATGCGTGCTTTTTCCCAGTCTCCGGTCCCGAATGTCGGAACCATTCTCATGCTAATTTGCCGGCCTGCAGGACCGTTTTCGGCCGTCGGGTGTATAGTTTTTCTTGGTTTCCGAAATCGTTTACGGAGAATGTCAAAAATGGGGAAAGACAGCCAGGAAATAGCGAAACCAGCCGCAAATGAAGCACTTTTGGTCACCAGCGGCGACCTGCGCCAGTCGGCCAATCAGGTATGCTGGCCCGCGCAGCGCGATATGGAAGAAAAGCTGACCGCGGCCTTCGCGCAAAAGGGCTATAAGCTGGTCCGCGCCCATGCCTATGACGACAAGGTCAAACACGGCTTCATCTCTTCGCAGCGGCAGGGCATGGACGTCTTCATGAACATTCATCCTGAGGCCAAGCTGGTGTTTGCCACCGCTGCCTGGCAATACAGCCATCATGTTCTGCCCGGCCTGCGCAGCCATAAGGGGCCGATACTTACTGCGGCAAACTGGTCGGGCCAATGGCCGGGGCTGGTAGGACTTCTCAATTTGAATGGCTCGCTCATCAAGGCCGGCAAGCCTTTTGCGTCCATCTGGAGCAAGGACTTTACTGACGCCTATTTCCAGAAAGCTCTCGACGAGTGGCTTAATACCGGCAAGATCACACACGATCTCTCGCACGTGCACACGCTCGACAAGGGCAAATTGCCCGCCGAAAGCGCGAAGCTCGGCGCCGAGCTGGCCGCTGAGTTGCAACATCGTAAGGCCATCATGGGCATCTTCGATGAAGGCTGCATGGGCATGTACAACGCCATCATCGACGACGAGTTGCTCAATCCCGCGGGAGTTTTCAAGGAGCGGCTGAGCCAGTCGGCGCTGGTGGCCAAAATGCGCACGGTGAGCGACGCAGAGGCCCATGCTGTGTACCAGTGGCTGGTTGCCAAAGGCGTCAAATTCGACCTCGGCAAGGATGAAGCCAGCGATCTCACGCTCGATCAGGTGCTGGGCCAGTGCAGGATGTACATTGCCGCGGTGCGCATTGCGCACGAGTTCGGTTGCGACGCCGTGGGCATTCAGTATCAGCAGGGACTGAAAGACATGGCGCCTGCATCGGACCTGGCCGAAGGCATGCTCAACAACAGCGAGCGTCCGCCGGTCTATGCCGAAGGGACCAAAGAAGAGTTGTATCCCGGCGGCCCGCTCCCGCACTTCAACGAAGTGGACGAGTGTGCTGGTGTCGACGAAATGATCACCAGCCGCTGCTGGAAGGCGCTTGGCCTCGATCCCTCCACCACGCTGCACGATGTGCGCTGGGGCGAGCACTACAAGGGCGACGGCAACGGATCTGGGCACATCGACGACTTCGTCTGGTTGCTGCAAATTTCCGGCGCCGCGCCGGCCAATCATTTTGTCGGCGGCTATGCGGGCGCAATCAGCGAGCGCCAGCCCGCCATGTACTTTCCGCTCGGCGGCGGCTCCCTCAAAGGTGTCGGCAAACCCGGCGAAATCGTCTGGAGCCGCGTCTTCGTCGAGGGCGGCGCACTGCATTGCGACATCGGTCGGGGCACGGTCGTCACTCTGCCCGCCGCCGAAACTGAACGCCGCTGGCGCGAGACCACAGTGCAGTGGCCCATCGTGCATACCATCCTGCACGGCGTCAGCCAGAACCAGATGATGGCTCGTCACCGCGCCAACCACGTCAACGTGGCTTACGCACCGTCAGCGGAGGTCGCCGGCAAAGCCCTGGCCACTAAGGCCGCAATGCTCGCAGAACTCGGCATTCACGTGCATCTTTGTGGCGTGATTCAGTAGCGGCCTCACCGGATGCCCACCTTTGGCGATGCACCAGCGTCGCCAAAGGTGGGATATTTTTATCTATAGTTTCTTGCGGCCTTTTATAGTTTTCTGATCACTGTTCCCTGATCCCTGTTCCCTGTCTCTCACTGTTCCGCCGCCATCTCCTGTGCCGCTGGAATGATGCCCATCTCCTGGTAAATCGGTCGCACCACTACGCGCAGCGCCGGCAGGCGCGAGAAGAACCATAGCCCACCCAGCCCAATGGCCAGCCCATTAATAATGACGGTCCACTGCGCGCCGGCCAACACCGGGCCCGACACAATCCACAACGGCGTCGGCGGGATTGCATGCGCCAGCGTTCCCGCCAGCAGGCTGCCGAACGGCGCCATGCCCATGAAGGCCATGGTGTAGTAGCTCATCACGCGGCCGCGCTTGTCTTCGCTGGTCAGGGTTTGGATGATGGTGTTGCTCGCTGCCATCCCCTGCATCATGCCTGCGCCCGCCACCAGCACCGTCCCCATCGAGAGCCAGAACGTGCTCGATAGTCCGAATCCGATCAGTCCCAGCCCGAAGACCGCCGCTGCAGCCGGAATCATGCGAATCAGCCCGCGCACGTTTCTGCGCGCGGCCAGCGAGAGTGCGGAGATGAGCGCACCCACGCCCATCGCGCCCATCAGAAACCCCAGCGTATGCGCGCCGCCGTGCAGCACGGTGGCCGCAAACACCGGCATCAGCACCACGAACGGCATACCCATCAGGCTCACTACGGCAAATAACAAAAGGATCGTCCGGATGGGCAGGAATCCGGCGACGTAGCTCCAGCCTTCCTTCATCTCGTGGAAGGTCGATGTCGCCTTGCGCAGTATCGCGGGCGCATGCACGTGCATCATCAGCAGCGACGCAATCACCGCGATGTAACTCACACCATCGATGAGGAAGCACCACGCCTCGCTTGTCACCGCGATCAGCATTCCTGCCAGGGATGGGCCGATCAGCCGCGCCACATTCACCATCGACGAGTTGATGGCAATCGCGTTGCCCAGGTCGGCGCGGTCCTCGACCATCTGCACCATGAACGATTGCCGCCCCGGCATGTCGAAGGCATTGATGATGCCCTGCATCACGCTCAAAAACAGAATCCAGTCGATGGTGATGAGTCCGGAAAACGTGAGCCCGGCAAGCGCAAACGACTGCACCATGGCGAGACTCTGCGTCCACACCAGCACCTTCCGGCGATCCCATCGGTCGATCCACACGCCCGCAAACGGCGCAACGAGAAACGTAGGAATCTGCCCCGCAAAGCTCACGGTGCCCAGGAGTAGAGCCGAATGCGTGAGCTTGTACACCAACCACGCTGTGGCGATGCGCGTCATCCATGTACCGATAAGCGAAATCGTCTGCCCGCCGAAAAACAGCCGGAAGTTGCGATGCCGCAACGCGCGCCACGCATGCGACATGCCGTCCGCGTCGCGCTGCGGGCGGTCCGCTTGAGCGTTCTTGATAGGATCGTCCTTGGTCAAAAAGCTTTCCTTGTGCGAAGAGCCTGGAGATGCGCGCAATCCATTTCAGGCGCCGGCGGTGCGCCGGCCCTGCTTTTCTGCTCACTCTTTACTGTATAAGGACAACTTGCGCCTCGCGTAATCCGGTAGCGGGCCGCTTGAAACCGTCGGCAGCGGGTCGACCTGAAACCGTCGCGAAAGGGCACGACTTTAGTCGTGCCGCAAAAGCCTCAAAGTAGGTGGGGCTTTAGCCCCTGAGGAAACCTTTTTCAAACCGACCCACCACCGAGCACAGGTCCCCATCCGGTAAGGTGGACAATAGATATAGTTGCTTCCTACTTTTGATGGTGGAATCTTCTTGACGGTTTCTTTGAATACGAATTCTCTGCTTGGGCTCTTGCAGTCCAAATTTGGCCTTGCCGGTTTTCGCGCCCATCAGGAAGAGGTGTGCCGCGCGACGATCGAGGGGCGCGACCTCTTGTTGGTGATGCCTACAGGGGCAGGGAAGTCTCTCTGCTATCAGTTGCCTGCCATTGCGCGCGGTGGAACGGCTCTCGTGATTTCGCCGTTGATCTCCCTCATGGAAGATCAGGCCGCTAAGCTGGCTACGCTTGGTCTTCGTGTGGGGCGAATTCACTCCGGCCTGGAGCGCAGCGCATCCCGTCAGGTGTGCGCGGAGTATCTCAACGGCGGACTGCAGTTTCTCTTTATTGCGCCGGAGCGACTGCGCGTGCCAGGATTTCCCGAGATGCTGGCCAAGGGCAAGCTGGCGCTGATTGCCATTGACGAGGCGCATTGCATCTCGCAATGGGGCCACGACTTCCGGCCCGACTACCGCATGTTGGGCCAGTATCTGCCCGGCTTGCGCAATTCTCCAGATCCCCCGCCGGTCATCGCGCTCACGGCGACCGCTACGCCAACGGTGCAGGCTGACATTCTCGCGCAACTCGGCATGGTGAATCCCCTCAAGTTCATTCATGGCTTCCGTCGCGAGAATCTTGCCATCGAAGTGATCGAAGTTGCGGGACCTGCGCGCGCAGGCATCGCCTGCCGCCTGCTGGCCTCGCCCGCCCGCCGTCCTGCCATTGTTTACGCGCCATCGAGAAAGAAGTCTGAAAGTCTGGCCGCGGAACTATCGCAAATCGTCCCAACCGCCGCCTACCACGCCGGGCTCGACGCAGAGACGCGCGCGCGTGTGCAGAAGGCATTCCAGGCCGGCGAGTTAGAAGTCGTGGTGGCAACCATTGCTTTTGGCATGGGGATCGACAAGGCCGATATTCGGACGGTGATTCACGCCGCATTGCCGGCGACACTTGAGGGCTTCTACCAGGAGATTGGCCGCGCCGGCCGCGATGGAGCCTTGAGCCGGACTTTCCTGATGCACTCCTATGCCGATCAGCGAACGCGCGACTTTTTCCTCAACCGCGACTATCCACCCACGCAACACTTGAACGAAGTTTTCGCGGCGCTCGGCGAGGAACCGTGCCTTGTCGAAGAGCTACGTGCCGCATCGAAACTGGGCGAAGAGGAATTCGACAAAGCTCTGGAGAAACTGGAAATTCACGGCGGCGCGCGCGTCGATTTCGGAGGCGCAGTCACCAAAGGCGCGGCGGGATGGAAGAAAACTTACACGATTCAGGCGCAGGTTCGCGCCGAGCAGTTCGAGCAGGTGCTGCGATTCACGCGATCGAGCGCATGCCGGATGTCCTCGCTGGCAAGGCATTTTGGCGATGTAAATGATGCCATCCGGCCCTGCGGAATCTGCGACATTTGCGATCCCGCAGGCGCGGTGCTGCGCCAGTTCCGGCGAGCTAGCCTCGCCGAGCGTGACCTCGTTCAATCCATTGTGGACGAGCTTCGCCCGGTGGATTACCTGGCTGCGGGAACGCTGCAACGGAGCCTCGAGCGTGTGAGCAAAATGAGCCGCGACGACTTCGATGCGCTGCTCGATGCGATGGTGCGCGCGGGAATCATCGAAATCGAAGAAGCGGAGTTCGAGAAAAACGGTGAGGTTCTGCGTTTTCGCAAAGTGCGGCTCACGGAAACCGGACTGGATGTCAGGTCAGCAACGCCGCTGCCGCTGCTGATCGCCGATGGCATTGCCGATGAGTTCGATGCTGGCAGCACCGTGCCGTCGCCGAAGAAGAAAACCAAAATCGCAACGCAAAAACCGGCCGGAATCGAAATGAAACCGGCGCCGGCCGATCCCGCCTCCGAGGCTTTGGCGGCGCAGCTCCGGCAGTGGCGAACCGCTGAAACCAAGCGGCTGGGCGTCCCGGCTTACGTGGTGCTGCACGATCGCACGTTGCAGGCAGTCGCGTTGGCGCGGCCGGCGAATGTGGCTCAATTACTGGCTATCGATGGAATTGGCCCCGCCAAGGCTGAACGATTCGGCGAGGCCATTTTGAAACTGTGTGCGGCGTCGTCTAGCTGACGCGCTCGATCGTCACCGACTCGAGCACCACGGGCTTATGCGGCTTGTCCTGCGCGTTGCGCGCAACTTTGGAGATGCCCGTCACCACGTCCTGGCCCTCCACCACTTCGCCGAAGATGGTGTGATTGCCCGTGAGCCACGGCGTTGCCGCCACGGTGAGGAAGAACTGGCTGCCGTTGGTACCGGGGCCGGCATTGGCCATCGCCAGCTTGCCCGGCTTGTCGAAGCTGTGACGCGACCCCTTGGTCTCATCCTGAAAGCGGTAGCCCGGTCCGCCCATGCCGGTGCCCGCCGGGTCGCCGCCCTGGATCATGAAATCCGGAATCACGCGATGAAAGATGGTGCCGTCGTAGAGCTTGCTGTTCGACTTGGCGCGTGTCACCGGGTGCGTCCACTCTCTGGAGCCTTCGGCGAGCTCGATGAAATTCTTTACGGTGATGGGCGCTTCGGTTTCAAAAAGGCGCACGGTAATTTTGCCTTCCGAAGTGGTAAAGACGGCGTAGGTTCCTGCTGCAAGTGCCATGTGTTTTTCCTCGTTTGAATTGGTTGGGGAGAGCCGATCAACGGCCCAGAGTAAAAATGATGTTAATTGTGGTGCGGACCTCGACAGGCTCGCCGTTCAGCAAATAAGGCCGGTAGCGCCATTGTTTGACGGCATCGAGCGCGGCCTGTTGCAGAAGATCCGGGCCGCTGACCACTTGAAGATCTTCGATTAGGCCATCTCTGCCAATCGTCGCTTGGAGCACGACGGTGCCGGAGACGCCGGCTTTCTTGGCATCAATCGGATAACTCGGCGTCACCTTGGAGACGAGCATTCCCACAGCGATTCCGGCGGAAATGTTGACCCTCCTGGGCTGTTCTCCCGACGCTGCGCCGGGTGGCGGCGGAGGCGGTGGCGGCGGAACCGGCGGCGGGGCCTGATCGGAGATCGTCACCTTTTCCAACACCACCGGCGTCAGTGGCTTGTCATCGGAATTACGTGGCACGCGGGCAATGGCATACACAACCGCGACGCTGGCGTCATCGCACTGGCCGAAGATCACGTAATGCCCATCGCCCGAGTCGAAAGTCTTTTCGGTGATGAAAAACTGGCTGCCGTTGCTATTCGGTCCACTGTTCGCCATGGCCAGCCGTCCCGGCCGGTCGAAATTGAGGTTGGGATCGAACTCGTCGTCGAACGCATAGCCGGGATCGCCCATCCCCGTGCCCGTCGGATCGCCGCCCTGAATCATGAACTCCGGAATCACGCGATGGAAAATGGTGCCGTCGTAATACCGCCTGTGATGCATCATTTTCTTGGTCGCGGGATCGGCCCAGTCCTTGTTGCCCTCCGCCAGGGCAATAAAGTTGGCCACGGCGTTCGGCGCCTGCCTCTGGAAAAACTGGCAGGTAATGCGGCCCATCGAGGTGTCCATCACCACGTACGGCCCGTTGGGAACAGTCATCGCCTCGGGAGTGGCCTGCGGAGCGTCGGGAATCTCAGAATTTGTCGATTGTTGCGCAAAGACCGTCACGGCCGCGCTTGCGCCGCAAGCCAAGGCCAGGGCAGAGAAAAGAAGGGTGCGCTGAAGTTTCATGCCGACTTCGAGATTAAATCATGCACCGTGGGCTATGCCAGCGAGCTGAGCGCGGGCCGTTGCACCGCCGGTCTCCACGGGCTGCGGAAAAACTCTTCAAGGACAGCAAGAAGTGTCAGGGCACGACTTCAGTCGTGCCGTAAACGCAACAAAATCGACGTGGCCTTTTGGCCCTGGTGGGGGGAGCTCTTCGGAGAATTCTTCTCGCCGTTCACCACATCTCCGCAACCAGTCCAGACTGGCTGTAGTGTGAGCGTCCACGCCCGCACTTGCCCGGAGGCAGCTACCCAAGCAAACTGTGAAAGCGCTAGTTCTCCGTCGGCGTCTTCTCAATGTGGTCGATCACCAGCCGATCCACGGTGGCGCTTCGGTCTTCTAGCTTCAGGCCCATCTGACCGACGGAGTCGAAAACGCTTGATCCGCCGCCAGGGTCCGATGCCTCCGGACCTGTGTTCGCGCCGCCGCCGCTCGGCGGGGCTGCCGGCATCGGCGTGCCTTGCGCGCGGGCCATGCTCATCAGGTCCGTCATCGAAATCTGGACATCGACCTCGTAGTAGCCCTTGAGCCCGGTCATATCGATCACCTGTCGGCTGTTGGCCCCGCCCATCTGCATCAATATGGTCGAAAGCAACTGCGCGAATCCGCCCATGGTCACGCCGCTCGATTTTATGTCGAACGTCATGCTTTGCCTGTCGACCTTCTCAATGACCATGCCCCTGGCGCCCATATTCGCGGTGATTGTGAGGTCCGTGTTCATCTTGACGCGCATCGGTCCATCCACGTCATCAATTTGCCGTTCGCCGGGCTGGAGCGGTGAGTTGGGGTCGAACGCTTGCGGAGCCGTAGCGGCTTCCTTCATCTTGATACCGCTCTTGCCGACCGCGAGCGCCAGCACCTTTTGCTCTTCCTGGGCCTGATGCGCAACCAGCTTGAACCGCTCCGCGATCAAGGCCTGCAGCATGGCGGGAACATCGTCCTTGGTCGCGCCATCGGGAATCGTGGCCACGATATCGAAGCGCTCTTGCGTTAGCCAGGGTGGGCCGCTGATCTGATAGGACCGCAGTTTATAGGCCAGGGCAATCAACTGATCGAGCGGCTCGTAGGTATACGTCGCGCGCGTGGCGTCGATCTCCTGCCCAATCTTCGGCATCTTGCCAGCACGCATATCGGCAGCGAGTTGTGCCGTATCGAGCGGCGCTGCCGGTTTTATCGTGGCTACGTCGAACGAGAGTTTGCCCTTCGGCGCTTGCCCGAATGCAGCGGCCGATGCAAAAAGAAGAATGAATGCGGAGATAATGCTGCGACGGAATTTCATAGGGGCTCTTTCTTTGGCGCGAATCTGCAGAAATGATACGCCTTGGCGCGTGTGCGCAAAAGAGCCTGCCGATGGAGGTCCCACTAAACGAGCTTCAGGAAGTTTCCGCGGTTAAGCCGCGCGCCGGGAAACACCAGATCGAGATTGTCCGCGCCCAGGGTTTGCGTGACCACTTCGCCCAGCACTTGCCGGAAGTCGGTGGTCAGAGCCAGGTCGCGCCCTTCGTTCAGTTGCTCGTTCTCGAGGCCCGGCCACTTTCCGTATACCTTGCCGCCCTTCACGTTTGCGCCCAGAACGAACATCGCGTTCGCGTGGCCGTGATCTGTGCCGCCCGTTCCGTTTTCGCGCGCCGTGCGCCCGAACTCCGACATCGTCACCAGCGTCACGTTGCCCGCGTCGTCGCCCATGTCGCGCCAGAAGGCCGCAATGCTCGCCGAGAAATCGCTCAGCCGGTTGGCCAGCTGGCCGTTTACATTGCCCTGGTTCTGATGCGTGTCCCATCCGCTCACATCGGTGAACGCGGCTTCCACACCCAGGTTCGACTTCAGCAGTTGCGCAATCTGCTTCATGTTGTTGCCGAACTCGGTGTTGGGATAATTCGCGCCTGCCACCGGCTGATACTGCGCGGGATTGGCGGCGCGCAGCATTTTCACCGCTTCAAATGTCTCATCGCCCGCGGCGTGGAAGATGCGGTCGCCGGAGCCTGCATACATCGCTTCGAAGGCATTCGCGGCCGGCGATGGACTCGGCCCGCGCCCTGCGACGCTAAAGTTATTGACGTTGCTGATGGCAATTGCGGGAATCTTTCCGGCCAGCGTGCGCGGCACGTCGGCGCCCACGGCCAGCGCGCGAAACGCGGTGTGCGCCTCGCAGGTGCCGGCGCAGCGGTGCCGCAAGTCTTCGGCTTGCAGTGCGCGGTTCAGCCAGCCGTCGTCGGTGCCCTTCACGCCCGGCGTGCCCGACTCCATGTAGTCCTGTGCGTCAAAGTGCGACCGGCTCATGTCCGGCGAGCCGCAGGCATGCACAATGGCCAGCTGTTTCTGGTCGTAAAGCGGCTTGAATGCAGCAAGGGATGGATGCAATCCAAAAAATCCATCCAGATCTACGACCTGGTTCTGCGGAATCGCAATGCTGGGCCGCATCGCGTAGTAGTTCTTCTCCTGATAGGGAACGACGACGTTGAGACCGTCGGCTGCGCCACGCTGGAAGATCACCACCAGCCGCTGCCCCGGCGCACCATTGGTCTGCGCCAGAACGCTGCGCACCAGGAAATTCGGCATGGCCGCTGTGCCTGCCACAGCCAGTGCGCCCTTGTGGAGAAAGAATCGACGGTTCATGTGTGTCTCCTAAGCTTTCAGCCCAAACTCTTGTCGGGTGGGCTCTAGCTCCGCTAACCCCGCTAGCTCCGCTATCTTCTCTGGAACTCCGGCGAACCCATCAGCAACCCGGCCAGCAACTGATCTTCGCGCTCGTACTGGTCAGCGGCCGGCGCGCGGTTGGGTCTGCGTGCCACAACTGGCGTGGCCGCAGTGGCATTTTGCGCGCTCTGTACTTTGAATTGTTCGAGAGCCGCCGTCCGCGTGGCGTCGCTCACGCCGCCGGGGATCAGCATCGGCTCCAGCCGAGTTTCTTCTGATTCCGAAGTCGGAATCACCTGTTGCGCCGGTGCATCGCTGTCCAGCGTGCTCATGTCCAGTTCAGGCGCCCACACTACGGTGATGCCCGGAAGTCGGTTGGCCGCCAGTGACAGCGCAAAGTTCATCCTGTCCACCAGCGCGCCCGTGCTCACCCAATCGGCTTCGTCCCACTTGTATCCCGTCGGAGGCATGCATCCATACAGCGGCATGCCCATCTGCCGCAGTTGATTCACCAGAGGTTGAAAGTTCTCGACATTGGCGTTGCTGGCGCGTACTGCGCTCACCACAAATTCCAGAGGCGTCTTCACCTTGGCGCGATAGTCGTTAGCCGCCCAGAGTTCCGGCGAATGGAAGAGGGCCTTCAGCACCGTGGGAATGTCGCCGCCGCTGGCAAGATACGCCTTCGCCATGCGGTCCACCAGCGCCTGCGGCGGATCGTCACTCACAAAGCGAATGGCCAGCTTGCGCGAAATGAATTGCGCTGTAGCCGGACGCATGGCCAGCATGTGCAACAGTTCCTGGCCCTCCATCTCGCCGTTCTCTTTGATCTTGTTGCCCATTACGGTCTTCGTGCCCGGCTCGTGGCGCTGCGGCGCATAGATGAAGTCTCCGCCGTATTGCGGCTTGTCGACCGTCCAGCCGGTCAACACGCGCGCCACCTGGGTCACGTCGGCCTGTGTGTAGCCGCCATTCACGCCCAGCGTATGCAGCTCCATCAACTCGCGCGCGTAGTTCTCATTCAGTCCTGCGTCTGCCTTCTTTTTCGCATCGGGCCTCCGCGCCGCAGCGATCTTCGCGCGCTCAGCAGCCGGCGAATCCGGCCCCATGCTCTCGGCGTTGTCGAGATACAGCATCATCGCCGGGCTGTGCGCTACGGCTTCCAGCAGATCTTCAAACTTGCCCAGCGCCCGCGGCCGGATCACGTCCCGCTCGTAGCTCACAAGGTAATAGGGCATCTGCTCGTTCTTGCGCAGGTACACGTTGAAGTGATTGAGCCAGAAATCGGTCATCACCTCCTGGAGCTGCGCATTCGCATAGATGTCGCGCGTCAGCCTTTGCGCAAAAAGCTCCTGCGCCGTGGTCTGCTCGGGATTCTCCAGTGCTCCCACAGCTTCTTTCAGATCCGGGCTCATGCCCGCCAACAGGGCTTGGCGCTGCACCGGCCGCAGAGACTTCATGAAGTTCTCGAAATCCTCTGGCTGCATCGATTGCAAACGCATCACGCGCTGCTGCGGCGGCAAGGCCAGAATGCGCTGTATGCGCGCTTCGTCTGCGGGAGTTGGCGCTGGAGCTGCCGCAGGCGCCTGATTGGAATTCGCGGCCGGCGGCGCGGGCGTCATCGCATTCATCTCCGGGGCAGGCGTGGCTCCCGCCGAGCCCGTTCCCGGCTGGGCCATCGCATCCGGGGCGGTGGCTTGCTGGTTTTGCGCCATGCCGCCGTTCGTCTCGGTGCCGGCCTCGGCGTTCATGCTCTGGTTCACGGGGCCGTTCGCAAGGCCCGGCGTTTGGTTCTCCGCCACTGTGCCTTTTTCGGCCTTCGCCGTCTTCCGCGCCTGGATGCGGTAAATCTGGTTCTCATACACCGCCTGCAACGTGCCGCCCTGGGGAATATCGACCTTGCCTTGCGCTGCCTGGCGAATGATGGGGTTGCTCGGCAGCCGGAAGAACAGATCCTGCATGCTCCACTGCATGGCGGGGAACTGCGCCAGCCGCGCGGTCAATTCTGTTTCGTCAATGGCTCCGGGGCGCAGTTGCTGATCGAACCAGTTATCGAGGCCCATCGTGCGCACCGCTTCAAGATCGCCGGGCTTGGGCCCGAAGGTGAAGCGATTCAACGCCTGCAAAATGCGCTCATCGCCGCGCAACTGGCCGGATGTATCGTTCTGCCTGGATTTGGCTTTCGCCGGTGGCTGGCTGGGATCTGCCGCCTGCTGCGCAGCAAGCAAGGGACTGGGCAGGCAAAGGCTGCAACAAAGAAGGATGGCCGTCAGACCGTGCGGAGACTCCATCGCAAATGCTCCTGGCAGGGGAATTGGCCGAGCATAATTGCACGACATGAACTGCCTGTTGGGTCAGACGCGATCCTGGGACAATAGTTGTGGTCGGGCGGACTCCTGGGACGCTGGTTCACAACCGGACTTCGTGAAACGGCACGACTTTTAGCCTGCCCTGAGCGTAGTCGAAGGGTGCCGAAAAGGCGCTTAGAAGATGGGCTTTAGCCCCTGCGCGATCCCTCGGCCGCGCCAAGTTTACGCGCCGCTTCGCTCTCGGCTCGTCCGCCTTCGCGGATTGGCCGCAGGAACGCCGCCATCCGGACGGCGCAGCGCGAGCCTACCGGCCGCCATCCCCGGAGTGTGATTGACAGGTCCCCAATCCAAGCGTAGCTTCTCTTCCAGCATTCCATCATTAGTGTCGAGCCTGTGGCCAAGGCGGGCATTGAGGAGAATTCCCTGCGCCACCATTCTCGATCGCACTTGACGACCATGGGTCGGCGTGCCCGCGTGTCTATATGCGCGAGTGATTATGCAGACTTAGTTGAGAGTAGTGCGAGGTTCTGGCCTGTCTCGTAATTTGTACCGTCAGTCTGGTGAGCTTCAAGAACCGGCGCTCAAGTATCGTGTGCGGCTCTTGGGCGCAAAAACGGAAATTCAGGTCGAGCAACTTCGATACGCCACAATTTTCTGGAATCTGAGCCCAAAAAGGGGATTCCGGTTCAACCCGATTCTGTTCGCGAGGAGACGATTCGTGAAGAAAATGCTTTTCATCCTGTTTGCATTACTGTGCGTGTCGGCGTCTGTCAACGCGCAGACCAAGTTGTCGCCCTATTATCCGGGCGCACAGAGTCTTGTGAAAGGCTTTGTTTGCCCGGTCGGCGCCAATTCACAGGCTTGCGCAACACTGAAGCAAATGGCGGCTGCGGGCAACGACGAAGTATTAGTGCAGTTTGCCACGTTGCTCTTTGCCAAAGACCAGATTGGCTCTTCGGTCTGCGTGGTGTTCGACAGCGACGCCGATGGTTTCTGGATTGATACGCTGATAGTCCTTCCGAATTCCCTCAAATTTGACCTGTACATGGAACATTTTATGGATGGCAAATTGGTTGGCCAAGCCTTCGGCACGGTACCTGCCACGGACCCCGCGAGCATCACGTCGACGGAAGAAGGCGGGCAAAAAATCTCCCTTACTGCAGGCTCCGGTCCTGGCGGAGATACGTCTTGGACTTCTGTGGAAACCTACCCGAAACCTGACGGTAAGACCATGAGCCTCACTGTCGTTGTTAAGAAGACAGCGGGGTTGTCCACCGAAAGCACCATTCCCGCAACCATCACATATCAAATCGGCGACACTAAAATGGCCGAGAACCTGGTGGCTGTCAGGTTCATGACAGATAACATGGTAAAAGCAGCACATTAGAGCACATCTACTGCCGGGAATGGCAGTTCATTGACTCAAGTTGAAATCAATGCTGAACGCACGTCTGTTCAATTCCATATCGTATTGCTGCCTGAAGTACGTCAATTTTTATATCTGTTAGTGCTTTGAATTTTATGCAATACGCAGTGACGCTTGCTTTGCCGAGTTCTCGCCCAAATGTCCGGGCCAGGTACTCCTTGTCATTGAGTCCCATAATGTAGACGGAAATGCCTGTTGTATTCGCACTGATACCGATTTGATAGAATTCCCTGGTTTTTCCATTGGCATATTTGGCGGTTTGAGATCCATATCCAATGTTTGGGTTGGAAACGGTTTTTCCCTTCTCGTCTTTTCCATCCAGGAACCACAATTTGCATGCTGGCATCAACGCCAAAATCATGCGATGCAGCTGCTGCATTTCGCCACGTTTTGGTTCCGGTTGAGTGGCGATATACTTCTTGATTTGTTTCTGCAAGCTCATGGTGACCTCCGTGGCTTAGCGGGTCCAATCCAGCGCTCCGGGAATCACCGGATTCGAGTCGGCTCGCCAGGCTGCGTAAATCGATCAGAATGATACCGGATACCGTTGACTCATTGCTATCGCTCTGAACTCTCGGCTGACGACTTCAGCCGCTGCGCGATCCCCAAGACCGCGAAGTTTGCGCGCTGATTCGCTCCCGCCCCGCGCGCCTTCGAGCACTGGGAGCAGGAACTCCGCAGTCCGGACAGAGCGGTGCGAACCTATCCGACGCTATTGCCCCAGCGAATCAGCCGCTTCTCGCCGACTTGCCAGGATTTATCGAAAATTCACGCGACTTCCCAGCAGCCGACGACTCGAACGGAACGCATCAAATCCACCCGCAAATCAGGACTCTAACCGTCCCGCAATTCAACCACTCTAAGGCTTCCTTGATACCATATTCGGGCTTTAAAAAGCGCGCGTCACTGTCGTCGAAGCATTTCGTAGACGCTCATTCCGGAGTTCAATTCTTCACCCCTGACCCGCGTGAGAACCTCCCGAATCCGCTGATCGGGAGGGCTCGGAGTGTAATGCAGAATCCGGCAAATGGTAGCATGTGCCATAGTTCTTGCCTGGCTTCTCATATGCCCCTGTTCCGATTCGGTGAATTCGAGTTAGACGAGCAGACTCTCGAACTGCGCAGGAAAGGCGCGGCCATCCGCGTTCAGCAGCAACCGGCCCGCGTTCTCGCATTTCTCCTCAGCCACCAGGGCAAACTCGTTACGCGCCAGCAGATTCAGGACGCGATTTGGGGCCAGGATACCTTCGTGGATTTTGAACAGAGCTTGAACTTTTGCATTCGTCAAATCCGCATCACGCTCACTGACCAGGCCGAAAAGCCGGTATTCATCGAAACACTCCCAAAGCTTGGCTATCGTTTCATCGGGCCCGTTGAGAGAATCGGCGACCTCGCGCCAAAGAAAGCACATGATCGCATCCGGATTGGGGTCTTGCCCTTTGAGGATCTGGGCGGGTTGGCAGAGGACTATTTCGCTATCGGGCTGACCGAAGATATGATTTCGGCGCTTTCGCATATCGATCCCGCGAGACTTCGTGTGACAGTTGGCCCTCGGTCGCCCGGCGGAATTCTTCCCAAAGAGGAACTTGATCGACTGCAGCGGGAATTCGATCTCGATTACCTGCTGCGTGGGTCGGTTCGGCGTTCCGCAGACGCGATTCGCATCACCGCTCAATTGGTTGATCTAAGAGACAAGAGCGTGATGTGGTCGGAAGTTTACGATCGCAAATCGTCTGATCTGCTCGGTATGCAGGAAGAGGTAACCAGAAGGGTCAGTCAGTCTCTGGCGTTGGAACTGCTTCCCGGAGCCGCTGTGGGATCGAGGAAGTATGCGCAATCCTCTGCTGCGTATGACGCTTACCTGAAAGGCCGCTTCTTCTGGCACAAGATGACGCCCGGCGCGATTCGCAGCAGCATCGCCCATTTCAATGAAGCGCTAACAATCGATTCTCAATTTGCGCCCGCCTATGCAGGGCTAGCCGACTGCTACGCGCAGATGGGTTCAATCAGACTTGGAATGCTGAAACCCTTTGAGGCGCTCGAGAAAGCGCGGCCATGCCTGCAGCGCGCGATGGAACTCGATGACACGATGGCCGAAGCGCACTGCACATCGGCATTGATCAAGATTTGGTACGACTTTGACTGGGCTGGGGCGGAACGGGAATTTAAGGTAGCGGTTACCCTGGACCCAGGTCAGGTCACAGCTCTGCTGTGGCAGTCCCTGTATTTGAGCGCAATGGGCCGAAACGAGGAAGCCATCGCCTCGGTGCAGAGGGCGAGAGACTCGGAGCCGCTATCCCCAACAGTCAACATGTACCTTGGCGTAGCCCGCGCCCATGCGGGGCAGTATGATCTTGCAATTCGCCAGCTGAACCAGACGATCGAATTGGATCCGCATAACTACCGGACCTATATGTTTCTGGGAAGAACGCTCGCCTGGGTCGGCCGCAACGATGATGCAATGGTGGCGTTTCAAAAGGCCCTGTCGATCAATCCTGACAATCTAGAGGCGCTCGCATTCACGGGTACGTTGAAGGCAGGCGCCGGCGACCGGCGGGGCGCTCTCAAGATTATGAAGCAGGTGGTAGCCGCAGGGGCAAAAACCGAGCCGGCAATACTAGTGGCGCACATTTTTGCAAAACTGGGCGAAGCTTCGCAAATGTTTGAATGGCTGCAGAGGTCAGTCGAGCATCGGTCGACGCCCGTGTACATCGCTCTCTTAAGCGAAGAATTCATTCCGTTTCGTTCCGATCCGCGGTTCCATTCCTTCCTGGCTTCGATTGGCCTGTCGCATCTGGCCAGGAACTAGAACTGGTTGCATGAATGGTGTCGCGAAGGGGCACGACTTCAGTCGTGCCGCAAAAGCCGCACAAATCTTGGGGCTTTAGCCCCTGAGGGATGCCCGTCAATCGATCTGGAAGATTTGTGCAACCAGTTTTAAGGTGTGGGAAGAATGTTCTGGTTGAATTGGAAGAAGTTATCGGGATCGAATTTCTTCTTGAGCTCCGCCAGTCGTCCGTAGTTGACGCCATACGAAGCGCGCACCGCCGCAGTCCCCTCATCGCCGAGATAGTTTACATAACCGTCCGACGCGCCAAGACTTTCCAGCAGCGATGCAAAGCCCCGCGCCCAATCGATGCATTTCTCGGCCAGGCCTGGATCGGTCCATGCGCTAATCACGTTGACGCTGTAATGTGTACGTCGCAGACCGAACGCGGTTGCAGTGGCCGGAACTCGACTTGCCGCGCCGTGCATGTGTTCGAGAATCACTTGTGACTGCTCGGTTGGCAGGCTCTCCGCCAGGTCGACGATGGCGCGAATTGCTTCATCGCTGAGTTCGCGAAGGAAGGGGCATTTGAAGTAATAATGCAAACCGGCGGGAGCCGTAAAATCGAGCATCGACTGAATTTCGGTGTACTTCTTTTCGCCCGTAAGGTCCACCGCCGGCGGCTCGGTCAGGTAGAACTGTCTGCCGGCATTGGCGCCTTCTGAGCCCGATCCGCAATCACACATCGCTATCGCTGCCATGGGATTTCCATGGCCGATCATCAGTGCAGCATATGCCGTCAATTCATCGGGAGCCTCGCAAGTAACATCGCGATAACGGCGCAGCAGGTCAATAGCCCTGCTTCGCGGATAGAGCAGCAGACCGCCATGCACCGACTTGAGCGGATGAATGCGGAATTCGAGCGCGGTCACGATGCCGAAGTTACCGCCTCCGCCACGAATGGCCCAGAACAAATCTTCATTCTGCGACGCACTCACGGAGAGGTGTGCCCCATCGGCGCTCACCAGGTCGGCAGAGATCACGTTGTCGCAGCTCAATCCAAACTTGCCCATTAGCCAGCCGAGACCGCCGCCGAGGGTCAAACCGCAAACTCCCGTCGAAGAAATCACGCCTCCTGTGGTGGCTAACTGGTACCGCTCGCACTCGCGGTCGAATTCTGCAAATCTCGCGCCGCCTTGCGCAACCACGGATTGAGCACCTGGATTTACCTGGATCCCATTCATAAGGGAGAGGTCAATCATCATGGCATCGTTTGCCACCGATTTGCCGGCGACGCTGTGGCCGCCTCCACGCACGCAGACGGCAAGCTTCTCTTCGCGGGCGATGCGCACAGCCTGCATGACATCGGAGATACTGTTCGGCCGGACGATCAGGGCTGGTTTGCGATCGATCATGCCGTTCCAGACGCGGCGCGCTGCATCAAAATCCGGGTCTCCGCCAGCGAGCACCTGGCACTGCAGCCTGGCGCGAATCGCGGACAGTTGCACCGGATCCTCTCCCTTGGATCGGTCGTTCATTCATGGAGGGTAGCACAGGATATTTGGAATCCTGCCTGAGTTTTCCATGAGGCGCAGTTCTGATCAAACTCAGTCGTAACTCATTTCCCCCTCATTTACGCGATGGAACGTGCGGTACAGAATCGCTTTCAACTATGGCGTATCCGAGGGAGGAAGCGCCAATCCCAAAAAACTGGAGGAATTCTCATG
>JBEKEP010000069.1:0-20529 GCA_050013775.1 Occallatibacter sp.
GCCACTGCCCATAGTACTGGAGAAACTTTGCCCGACCGCGTCTCGTCGAGAGGCTTTACCACGCGGGATTCCTTGCTGTGCGCAAGATGCCGGTAGACCGGCTCTTCCACGCGATCCCAAATGCGGCCGGGAAGAGTTTGACAGATTTTCGACCGGCGAAGGAGCTCGAGGATCGGCGATGTGACCTGGTTGGCGGATTCCACTTGCTCGAATTTAAATTTGTCGCTCCAGGCAATGAGCGGACGCCATACCAGCTGATCGGTAGCGACGACAATCAGAATTACGGTGGCGATGCCGGCCAATAACGCGCGCGTGTTACCCGCATAGGTCGCGGTCTGGATGTAGCTGCCCAGGCCGGGCAACTGGAAGTTGCGATCGCCCATGGTGAAGGTTTCGCAAAAGATGAGCGCGAACCAGCCGCCGGCCACGGAGACGATCGAGTTCCACACCAGGCCGATTGTGGAGAACGGCATTTCGAGCTGCCAAAAACGTTGCCAGTTGGAATAGCGGTAGATGCGCGACGCCTCCAGCATCTCGCGCGGTATGGTTTTGAGCGAGGAATAGAAGCTGAAAGCCAGATTCCACACCTGTCCGGTAAAGATGAGCAGAATGACCGCCATCTCGATTCCGAGCTGATGGCCGGGGACCAGCGACACCATGGCCAGCACCACGGGAGGCAGAAAACTGAGCACCGGAATCGACTGCAGAATGTCGAGGACCGCGACCATCCACGGCTCAATGCGAGCGTTATAAGCGGCGATGTACCCGTAGGTGATAGCGAATGCCAGGCTGAGGAAATAGGCGATGACCATGCGCACGATGGAGTAGAAGGCGTAAAGCGGCAGAGCGCCAATGGAGCTCGATATGGGCACCACCGGAATGGGCTTCTGGAACCAGTAGACGCCGGTGCTGACGACCGCGAAGAACACCGCAAGTGCGCAAGCCGCCACGCCCAGATCGACGAAGAAGGGCGTACTACGAACATTGACGAGAGTGCGTGCGAGCGGGCGTTGGAGATTCACTCTTTGTCCTCGCTCGAAACGATCTCCTCTTCAAGTGCATCGGGCAACACAAAGCGGCGGCGCGCGGCGTCGAAATCGAATAGCTCCGCATAACGGCCCCACGTGACTGCGGTTTCGATCTGCCGCTGGCTCTCTTCGTCGCTGAACTGCTCATCGAGCATGTCGAGGAAGAAGTCTTCGGGCACGGTGTGATCGCTTTTCGTGTCGAGCGCGCGGCGAATTTGCCGCAGCAGCAGCACATTCTCGATGGCGGCGTTGCGGAAGAGCTCCTTCTGGCGAAGAATTTCGGAGTTGGCAAACTCCGCGCCGCTGGGCGTGATCACGGCGTCGCCCTCTTCAACTTTGAGGAAGGCCAGCAGTTGCGCGGCGTCGACGATGGGCAACAGATCGTCGACCTCGAAGGCCAGATCGTCAGCCAAACGGTACATGTCGTCGCGCCCGCCCTTGTCGAGCAGCAGTTCCAGCAAGCCGGCAATGCCGCCGGGCCGCGCGTGGGGTAGCATCTGGTAGCGCATCTGCCGCTGATCGCGCACGGCGGGCGCGTGTTGGTGACCGGGCGCTCCGCCCGGATCGGTGTCGGGCCGGGTGAGGACCTTGTAGATGTAGTCCACCAGTTGCGTAAAGGCCTCCGACTTGCGTTCGCGCGGCTGCGGAATCTGCACCGGAAAGTCGGTGCGGATGTGGCCGGGGTTGCGCCCCAACACGATGATGCGGTCGGCCAGCAGCACGGCCTCTTCAATGTTGTGTGTGACCAGGAAGATCGCCTTGGTGGGCATGGTTTTCTTAGCCCACAGCTCCAGCAATTCACTGCGCAGGTTCTCAGCGGTCAACACATCGAGCGCGGAAAAAGGCTCGTCCATGAAGAGTACTTCCGGCTCCACGACCAGGGCGCGGGCAAAGCCCACGCGTTGCCGCATACCTCCGGAGAGTTCCTTGGGATAGGCCGCTTCAAAACCGTCGAGACCGACCATGTCGAGCATCTTCATGCTGCGCTCGCGGCGCACCCCGGGTGTCTCGCCGCGTGCCTGCAGCGGCGCTTCAACATTCTCAAGCACGGTGAGCCAGGGAAACAGGGCAAAGCTCTGGAAGACAATTGAGACGTTGATTTCGGCCTGAGCGATGGGCGTGCCGTGCCAGTACACCTGCCCCGCCGACGGCGTGGAGAGCCCGGTCAACATCCTCAACATTGTTGACTTGCCCGATCCGGACGGCCCCAGTAAGGCAAGAATCTCGCCCGGAACAATGCTCAAATCGGTCGCCGAGATTACCTGAATGCGATTCTGGCTCGGCTGCGCGTAGTACTTCTCGATCTTCACAGCGCGAATAATCGCGTCATCGACCGCTTGAGGGGCCGCAGCGGCGTCGAGGGTCTGGTTCGGGCTGACCGCTTCTTGCATCTCCGGTTCTCCAGTGGGGAACTGCTGGCCGAGTCGCGGCCCGTTGCTGCCAGTATAAAGATGAAAAATTGATCCGCGGTGAATGCGTCCCGAGTGGCCAGGAAAACAGCCTTTGGACAGCCCCCCGGGCTCACCTCCGTGGCTCCCAATGTACAGGGAACTCGGTGCATTACACTACTTAAGCGTACCATTCGTGCTGTAAGGAAAATGTGTAGTTGGGACGCCCGCAAGTTGGCGCAGTAGACCGTGACGTTTAAGAACGGCGCGTCATGATTTTCCATCCCCCCGTGCCGAGGAGAGTATGCCCACGACCATCGAAAAACCGCGGGTTCTGGTAGCGGACGACGAACGAGTTATCGCCGATACGCTGGCCATGATCCTGAACCAAAGCGGCTTTGAAGCGCGCGCCGTTTACTCGGGCGAAAAAGCCCTTGAGCTTGCCGAATCATTTCAGCCGGACATGCTGATCTCCGACGTGATCATGGCCGACCTGAACGGCATCGATGCGGCGATCCGCATTCGCGCATTGCTGCCGTCGATCAAGATTCTGCTGTTCTCCGGTCAGGCCGCCACGGCCGATCTGCTGGAAAAGGCACGCAAAGACGGCTACGAGTTCGACATCCTCGCGAAACCTGTCCATCCGCAGGATCTGCTCAACCGCTTGCGCGCATAACTCGAATCATCCTGCACATCGGTTCCCTTTTCCTCCGCCCCGATGGCTCCCGATCAAAGCGATTTTGACCGCTGCTCGGCCCTCATAGCCAATTGCACCGGCCGTTTCAGCGTCGCCAGCGGGGCAATTGGAAGAGCTTAGGCGCGGCTTCCGATTCGCTCTTTTCGCCCTTTTCCTCCGGTTCAAAAGACAATAGACACCAGCAATTCCTGAGTGCTACTCTGCGCCTACCCCCGGTGCCTTGAACTGAAATGAGTCCCCCGCAGCTCGCTTCCCGTCCAAGGTAACGTGCCCAACCCCAGGTCGGAGGTATGTAAGCCGTGCAAATCTGCCAGAACATGAGATCTCTGCGGATCGCCACCGTGCTGGTGATCCTGATCCTCCTCGAAATCCCATTCGTTGCCACCGCTCGCGCGCAGTCGACCATGTCCGTTACCGCCGAGGTCCCACTTCGGCCCTACACTGCGTCCGACAAGAGTGTCTCTGCCGGCGTGCCTTACGGATGGCAAGTCACAAATGCTGGCAGCGGTGACATCAATATGGCAGGACCGCAAGGCGAAACCGTTAACATCGAAGCAATCGTCGCGTACGACGGCCCGTTTCAGCTCGGGCAGAAGGGCCCCAACGGCGCCGGTTTGACAATGCCCTCCTCGGCAAAACTTTCTGACAAGCTCGTCATGGTATTTCAACAGCAACAGGCGCTCCTCGGACGGCCAGTTCCACAGCTCCAGTTCCTTTATGCAGCGCCCATCCAAATGCCGTCGGGTATGGGCCAATGCGGGATGTTCGCTATCAGCGCCGTCGCGGGCGCCAATGCGGGCGATGCCATGGGCATATTCTGCTCGCTTGACGACAGCTCCGCAAAATTCTTCAAGTGTTTCTTGATGTATGGAGCGGCTCCCGCGTCGATTGCGGCCCAGACCGTAACTACGGTCGAAGCCGTCATGAAGAGCTACAAATTGGCTCCGGGTTGGACGCAGAAGATCCTTTCTCCCTACTCGCCTGCGGACACCGCACCAGGACAGGGCGGCTCAGGATATCCGAGCGGCGCTAGTGCGAATGTAAACGATGGGCCGGGCCTTGGCGGCGGCTATAACCCAGGACCGGGCGGCTCTGGATATCCCAGTGCCGCGAGTGCGAGTGCAAACGATGGACCAGGCCTTGGCGGCGGCTATAACCCTGGACCGGGTGGCTCAGGATATCCCAGCGCGGCGCATGCGAGCGCAAACAGTGGAACAGGCTCTGGCGGTGGCTATAACCCAGGGCCGGGCGGCTCAGGATATCCGAGCGGCGCGCGAGCCAGCGCAAACAGTGGGCCAGGCAGCAGTGGTGGCTATAACCCTGGACCGGGTGGCTCAGGATATCCCAGCCTTGCGAGTGCGAACGATGGACCAGGCAGCAGCGGCGGCTATAATCCGGGACCCGGCGGCTCGGCGGGGTATCCGAACGGGCCACCCAGCGCGAACAGTGCGAACTCCAATACGGCCGACGGACCGGGACTTGGCGGCGGCTACAATCCGGGGCCCGGCGGCTCGGCAGGATACCCATACGATGGAACGAACCCGGACGGTTCGTACTCCGATGCGCTCTGGCGCAATCAGCGAGCCATCGATCAGGCCTTCGTTTGCGTAAACGCCAACATCACCGGGAACGGTGCGACCTCGCAGACTTCGGCCGCATGCGGTGGATGGAAGCCGGACTTCTAGAACCGAAAGTCTGCGCATCAATCAAGAGGGCGTCTGATTGCGATGCAGTGGGCTCAGCGGTGGAGTCCTGATCGATCGGGTGGCTTAAGCCGCGTCGAAATCGGCGGGAAAAAAGAGGAGCTTTCACCCAGGCGCCCTAATTCGCGTGTTCGATCGTCGCCGCCGACCGGCGGTTCACTTCACCAAGTATCTTTCCCATGTCCTGGTGGACCATTCTTCCCTGCTCCACCTCGAGTTCGCCGCCCACGTAGACGCGATCGATGTCGCGTTCTTCGGTCACGAGAACGAGGCTCCCATACGGATCAAAGACAGTTCCGTAGCGCGTAGGGTCGATGACGACAAAGTCGGCAAATTTGCCCGGCTCCAGACTGCCCAGCTTGTCTTTTACACCCATCACGTCGGCCGAGCCCATGGTGTGCAGATAGAGCACTTCATAAGGGCTCATGATGGCCGCGCTCTGGTAGAGGTCGCGGATCGCATATAAGCCTGTGCGCATGTTTTCGAAGGGGTCGGCGACGTCGGCGCTGGCTTCGCCGTCCACGCCCATCCCCACGCGGATTCCCTTCTTCAAATACTTGGGAATATCGGCCACGCCGGAGGCTAAGCGGCCATTGGAGAGCGGATTCCAGCACATACCGGTATGAGCCGCGGCGGTCGCGTCCAGAATGGCGTCAGTGGTGTGAATGAAGTGGCCGAAATACAGCGTGGGACCAAGCAGGCCGCTCTCAGTCATCCAGTGAAACTTCGATTGATCGGCAGCCACGGTGTCGGGCGGTTCCAGATAGTGCATCTGGTTGCCGATGTGGAACTCGTCCATCTCCTGTTTCTCGGCCACGGCCTGCTGCTCAGTGTTGTTAAATGAGGTCCAGCCGTTCAGCATCACGCTCAGGAATCGCGAACTTTGCGGCTGCGCTGCCGTCCAGTCTAAGAAACGCTTCAGTCGCGCACGCGCCATCTCAGGTGTCATTTGCGGTCCGATCAGGTCTGCGTCATAACCGTGAACAAAGCGAATGCCGGAGTCCATCTCGCCGCGAAACGATTCCTCATCGCATTTATTTCCCGCGCACGCTCCCCATTTGGAGCCGCCGTAAGCGAAGTCGTAGGCGCCGGTGACGCCATGCTCCAGATGGTCCAGTGCGCCGTAAAGAGTGAACCAGTAATAATCCTCGGCCTTAGCGTAGAGCGCATGGTGGTTGTAGAGGCCATCGATCCAGCCGGGAAGTGTCTGGTCCTGCGCGATGCCGCGGAACGCGGCTTGCCAGAGATGGCTGTGCGCCGACAGAAGTCCAGGAATAATCCACTCGCCATGCGCGTCCCAGATCTCTTTCGCCGTAAGGTCTGGAGGGGGCGCGCCAGCGGCAACTGCAGTGAGCCTCCCCTCGCCATCGACCACTAGGTATCCGGTAAAAGGTTTCTTCTGCCCCGGCGCCATGGTGATCAGTCGCGCGTTTTTCACGATAAGCTTTGCCGGCGGAGCTGCGCACGCACAGGTTGCGGCCAGCGTCAGAATCGAAGCAGCGCAAAGGATCCATCTCTTCGTTCGTCTTGGCATTTCTCTTGATACCGCGAATTGGATAAGAGAGCAATGAAGAATTCGAGTCCAGAGCTCGGCCGCACCGCGTCAGGCCGTGCGCACTGTTGTCTCATCGCATTTTCGGAAGCGCATTAGATTTTGGTCCGAGCGTAGGCTGGGTCGCCGGATTCCGCCGCGGCGGCCTGCATCGCGGCTTTGTCCCAGGTGTGGACGCGCAGCCCATCTTCGGCAATCCGGTACGGAACCGGCGCGCCGCGATGCGTCGCTTCCTGGCCCAACGCTGCGCGCAACCCTGCGGCCGCCTCCGGATCGCGCGCCAGCAGCATCAGAAATCCGCCGCCGCCGGCGCCGGCCAGCTTGGCTCCGTAAATAAACGGGCGCGCGCGGTCGAGCAACGCGTTGATGGGCGCATTCGCCGTATGGGGATCGAGCACCTGGTTTAACTGCCAGTGCCGGTCGAGCAGTTCGCCCAGGTGCTTCCAATCGCCATCCGCCGTGGCATACGACATTTCGACTGCCAGCGTCTTGATGCTGTGCAGCACTTGCACTGCGGCCGTCTCGCGCGCTAAATAACGCGCTACCACCTGACGCAGAAGATCTTTTGCCATGCGCTGCAGGCCGGTGTTGTAGAGGACCATATGCGCGCAGAATTCATCGCGCCGCGGCTCGCTCCAAGCGAGCGGCTGCACACGAATGCGCTGATGCAGGCCGGGACCGGTGATCAGCAGCTTTACGCCGGGAAAAATGCCGCCCGCCTGATCCTGCCACCCGCCGCCCGTGGTCATGTGCTGCTCCAACTGGGTGACCGCCTCCGAGAGCGCATGGTTGTCGAGATCCGTTCTCGCCATGACGGCAAGCGCGCACACCACCGTCGCCGCGAGGATGCTGCTGGTTCCCAGACCGGAGCCGATGGGCAACTGCACGCGACAATAGATTTCAAGGCCGCCGCCCAGCCGGAGCAGCGTTTCTTTGAGCGCCTCGCCTGCAACCGGAATGCCGTGGAAATGCAAGGCTGCGCGCGGAATGGAGTACACCGACCCCGGCTCGCAAGGCTTGCGCAGTTCCTCGGCGAAGCGATATGTAGCCGGCGTGTCTTCGCCGCCGGCAATGCAGCGAATCACAGGCTCATCGATTCGCCGAATTTCGGTTTCGATCGGATAGGTCCCGTCGATCTCGAGGGCGCAGTTGAGCACTGTGCCGCCCCAGTCAAAACAAAAAGGCGGCGTGTCAGACCAACCGCCGCCCAGATCGATGCGCGGCGGTGCGGAAACCTGTACGCGTTCGAACTGCCAGGGAGACGGTGCGCGCTTCCCATCTGCCGCCGAACCCGCGCGCACAGCGTCCTGAATGCAGGTAAAGGCATCCGCTTCGGCTTGCGCAGCCTCCTCTTCGCGTCCTGCGCGGCTGAGCAAGCGCGCGGCCTGCACTAAATGGCTCGCGGCAAGCGTGAATTGGTCGGCCGAGCCGGTGCGCAGTTCATCGGCATACGCACGCAGAGCGCGGCCGGCAGCTGCGGCGGGACCCAGGCCGGGCAAATTCGCGAGCAGCGGGCGCAGATCCGATCCTGCCTTGGCGAGGTCCACCGCAGTCTCCTGCCAGATGCCCTGCAAGCGGTGATTGCGCGCGTCGGCCAGCCCTTTTCCGTCGGCGCAGCGCGCACTTTCCGCGAGAGACGTGCGGGTTCGCTGACGCCACTCGTCAACACCGAAGCTGCTCGCGTATCCCATCATCCAGCGCGCACACTCCCAAGCTTCGTCCGGCGTGGTTACGGGAAAAAGCGGCGCGCTCCACAGGTTGCGCGGCTCGCCCGCGTTCCAAATCTCCTCGCAGCGCAGTCCAAGCCTCTCGAGCGTCTCCGCCATCGGCCGGTTGAACCAGGTTGCGTTTTCAAATTGCTGCTTCGGATCATCTTCAACGCCATAGGCGCGGATCACACAGCCCGTGCCGCATTCGCCGTCCACTGGAAGCTGGTGGACGACCGTGTCTTCGGGAACTTCAATGGATCCAGTCAATCCGGTGAGCCCGTGCAGGATCGCCCCGCGGCTGGCGTAGACCGGCCCCTCGAGATCGCATTCAAGAACCACGGCTTCGTGTCCGGCTTTGCATTCGCGCGCAACGATGCTGTCCAGAATTCCTCCCGAGCCCGCTGCCAATGCGCGAAAAGAACGCGTCGTGCCTGCATGAATAAACTCGCCGTCGACCACCGAGCAATGAAACTCCACGGACTGCTCGCTGCCGCGCAAAATCCTTTCCAGCTCGCGCCAGAAGAGCCCAGCACCCAGCTCCGGTCTCCACTGGCCAGTGAGCATGCGCGTCATCTGGTCGTAAAGATCCACCGCAGGCAAGCTCTTGAGTCCAGCCAGCTCCGTCAGCGCAGCCGTCAGGTTGGCGTCAAAGCGCAACAGTCCGATATCGACGGCAACGCGGCCATCTTCCAGCAAGCCTCCGGCGGCTTTCACTTCCGCGGGCGAGGGCTTCTGCAGGAAGGTGTACACCTGATCGCCGGCGCCCACAGCGTATACGCCGTGATGCACGGCCTGCTCCATATCAAGTCGCATGGCAACGCCGGTAACGCCAGCGCGATCCCATTGCACTTGGTTGGCATCGAAACGCAGCACCACGTCACCCGAAGCCACTAAAAGTCCGCTGCGCGTTCTCTCGGCCCACGCCGACGAAAGCGACATGGTTTCATCGAAGACAGTGGTGGTGGCGCGCGGTTGGGAGCGTGAAGGCAGGATGCCGAATAACTTGCCGCCCGGAGAGTATTGCGGCAGCCGCCGCGAATCGCCGCCGGAATGCACAAGAAGCGCGCGGTGTCCGCTCCACCACGCGTGGTCTTTACCCAAAATGCCGAGCGCGTTGATGGTCGCGCCGCCGCTGCCCACTCTTTGCCCGCCGGGATCCGGGATGACGAGGAATTTCGTCTCCCTGGGCAACAGTCCCGATGAGTTCCGCCGCTGGATCTCCTCGCGATAAAGCCCCGCTTGCCGCTCCGACGAGGCCGTAATGATCACAACGTCCCAGAAACTCACCGAACTCACTCCCCCCAAAGCTGCGAAAGCCCCCGCCGCCTTCTAAAGCGCACTCCACGTAACCAGCGGTAGACGTTTCTCTTGCTATCCGCATCCCTCAACGGCGAAAGTAATCAAAGGATGGCAAAAGCCCTTCGCTCGACGCGCGTCTTGACGCAGAATGGCATCGCACCCGCCGCAGTGATTGTAGATCACGAGCGGATCGCTGCGCTGTACGCCTGGAATGAGGTGCCGGCAGGCGCCGAGCTGTTTGATTTCGGCGACCATCTGCTACTCCCCGGCCTGGTGGACTCGCACGTGCACATCAATGAGCCCGGCCGCACAGAGTGGGAAGGATTTGAAACGGCGACACAAGCCGCGGCGGCAGGCGGCGTGACCACGTTGGTCGATATGCCGTTGAACTGCATTCCGGAAACCATCAATGTGCCCGCCCTCGAGGCCAAGCGTGATGCAGCACAAGGCAAAGCGTGGGTGGACTGGGCGGCGTGGGGTGGTGTGGTGCGCGGTAACGCCGATTCACTGCCGTCGCTGGTGCGCGCAGGCGTTCCCGGATTCAAATGCTTTCTCATTCACTCCGGAATCGACGGCTTTGCGTGGGTGGATGAAACGGACTTGCGCGCGGCGCTAGAAAAATTGCGCGGCACGGGACTGCCGTTGCTGGCGCACGCGGAAGTGGCCGGCCCGGTAGGTGCGGCAACGCAGGCGCTGGACAGGATGAGTGCGGATTGGCACAAATATTCCACCTATCTGCGCTCTCGTCCCGACGATGCCGAAGTTGAGGCCATTGCCTTGCTCATCAGCCTCGCCGAAGAGTTCCAGACCCCCATCCACATCGTGCATCTGTCGAGTGCCCAGGCGCTGCCGTTGCTCAGAGATGCGCGCGAGCGCGGCGTGCCCGTCACCGTAGAAACCTGCGTCCACTACCTATGGTTTGAAGCCGCGCAGATTCCTGACGGCGCCACCCAATACAAATGTGCACCGCCGATTCGTGACGCCCGGAATCGCGAGGCGCTGTGGAGTGCGCTAAACGATGGCCTGATTGAAATGGTGATCACCGACCACTCCCCTTGCCTGCCGGAGATGAAGCACCCTGGACCTAAAGGTGAAATTGCCCGCTGGGATCAGGCGTGGGGCGGCATCGCAAGCCTTGGCCTGGCCTTGCCAGTGCTTTGGACCGGGATGAAACAACGCGGCATCGCGCTGGAGTGGATCGGGGAATGGATGGCGGCTGCGCCGGCCAGATTGGCGGGCATGAGCGGGCGCAAAGGCGCAATTGCGGTAGGCGCCGACGCGGACTTTGCGGTCTTCGATTCCGAAGCCAAGTGGACCGTCGCGATTTCCGACCTGCATTTCCGCCATAAAATTTCGCCATACTTAGGCGCTGAACTGCGGGGCCGCGTGCTCGAAACCTGGTTGCGCGGTGAAACCATCTATCGCGCCGGCTCATTCATCGGGAAGGCTCGCGGCGAAGAGCAGGTACGCGCATGAGCGCCCGCACAATGGCGGAGCGCGCCCAGCGAGCCATCGCCGAGTGTCGTCGCATCGCCGACCTAAGCGAAGAGCCGGATCGCACCACGCGAAGATTCCTCACGCCTCCCGTGCGCGAAGTGCATCAATTGCTGCGCGAACGCATGGAAGCTCTGGGCATGACGGTGCGCGTCGATGCTGCCGGCAACCTGCGCGGCCGTTGGCAACCTCCGGGGTCGCGAGCCAGGCGCTTGATTCTCGGCTCGCACATTGACACCGTGCCCAATGCCGGCGCATTCGATGGCATTCTCGGCGTCACACTTGCACTCGAATGTGCAGAGATCGCGCAGGAACTCAAGCTGCCGCTGCCCATCGAAACTATTGCTTTCAGCGAAGAAGAAGGCGTGCGCTTTGGCGTGCCATTTATCGGCAGCCGCGCGGCCGGCGGTCGATTCGATGCTGCACTCCTCAGGCTGAAGGACGCAGACGGCGTCACGTTGGAGGCTGCAATCCGCGCCTTCGGGCTCGATCCCACAGAGATCGACAAGGCGGCCATCGGAGCAGATGTGTTGGGCTTTTTGGAAGTACACATCGAACAAGGTCCGGTTCTTGAGGCAGAGGGTCTGCGCGTTGCCGCTGTGACAGCCATCGTGGGTCAAACACGGCACACTCTCACGTGGACGGGACACGCCAACCATGCCGGCACCACGCCGATGCACCTGCGCCTCGATGCGCTGGCCGGTGCGGCGGAGTGGATGATCGCGGTGGAATCCATCGCGCAACATACAGAAGGGCTCGTAGCTACTGTGGGCCATTTGGATGTGGAACCGAATGCGGCCAATGTGATCGCAGGCGCGGTGCACGTGAGCCTTGATGTTCGCCATGTCAATGACACTGAGCGCAAGACGGCGGTCGAAGCCCTGCTCGTGCAGGCCCAGGCCATCGCCGCACGGCGCGGGCTTGTCGTGCAAAGCACACGCCAGATGGATCAGCCGGCAGTTCCCATGGACGAGCGGCTGACAGCGTTTCTCGCAGAAGCAATTGAAGCTGCGGGATTGCCGGTGAAGCGCATGTCGAGCGGCGCCGGTCACGACGCCATGGTGATGGCCGCCCGCGTGCCCACGGCAATGCTCTTCCTCCGCAGCCCCGGCGGCATCAGCCATCATCCCGATGAAAACGTGCTCGAAGAAGACGTTACCGCTGCTTTGGACGTGTGCGAGAGATTTCTACAGCGGCTGGCCGCCGAGGTCGGATAGAATCGGGCAGCGGAATTACTCGGGATTTTGCTGGATTCCATTCTTTTGATTTCCCTTTGAAGAGGTCCAACGTGCATCACTTAGGATCCACTCGCAGCAGCCTGAAGGCAGACCATTTGCTGCAGGCGCCAGACACCTTTGTTCGCTCGCCACTCCCTGGCGCGGAAGGCGTGGAATTCATCATTCACGCCGCGCCGCAACTGGGCGCGCGCTTTACGCAGATGACGGCGGAGTTTGTGGCCGGCGGGACGCTCGCCCCGGCGCCCGCGCAGCGTTTCCTCTACGTTCTCGACGGCAAGGTCGAGCTCAAAGCCGGTGGGAAACGTCAGGTGCTCAAGCCAGGCGGCTATGCGTACTTGCCGCAAAGCGCTCCGCACACAGTGCGCGCGCCGGGCATTGCGCGCGTCGCAGTCATTGAGAAGCCCTACGAGGCATTGCATGGAGCGGCCTCTCCGGAGATTGTGGTCGGCGACGAAGACGATGTGGCTACCGTCGCGCTCATGGGCGATCATGCATTGCGCGTGCGTGCGCTGATGCCCGACGGCCCCGCCTACGACTTTGCAGTGAACACCATGACCTACGATCCCGGCGCCTCGCTCAGCATGGTGGAAGTTCACGCGATGGAGCACGGCCTGCTGATGCTCGAGGGCGGAGGCATCTACCGGCTCGGCGACTCGTGGTATCCCGTGCATGCCGGCGACTTCATCTGGATGCGCGCCTATTGCCCGCAGTGGTTCGGCGCGCTGGGCAAGAAACCGGCGAAGTATCTGATCTACAAAGATTGGCGTCGGCATCCTCTGGGAGCATAGAGCACATGGCCACGAACCAGCCCGATCTTTCGATTGACGGCCTCATGGCGGAGCTATTGGCCCTGGCGCAGATCTCGGAAGCCGAGCCGCCGGTCGTAACGCGCGTGGTTTTCGGCGAGGCGGACATGCGCGCCCGCGCTTACGTGAAGGGCCTGTGTGCGGAAGCGGGGCTGACAGTGCGCGAAGACGCCATCGGCAACACCTTTGCGCGCTGGGAAGGCAGCGATCCCACGCTCGCGCCCATCGGCACCGGCTCGCACATCGACGCCATTCCCAATGCCGGCCTCTACGACGGATGCGTCGGCGTGCTCGGGGGTCTTGAAGCAATTCGCGTTCTCAAGAAACTCGGCTTCAAGCCGCGTCGCTCGATTGAGCTCGTAGTTTTTACTGCCGAGGAACCCACGCGCTTTGGCATCGGTTGCCTGGGCAGCCGCATGATGGCCAATGTACTGACTCCGAAGCAGGCTCTCGCCCTGCGCGACAAGGAAGGCCGCGAACTGGAAGAGTGGCGCGCGCAAGCCGGGTTCGCTGGCCCGCTCGAATCCATCGCAGTACCCAGCGGCCGCTTCGACAAGTTTGTCGAGCTGCACATCGAGCAGGGACCGTACCTCGAGCAGGAAGGACTCGATGTGGGTCTGGTGACGCACATTGCCGCACCGGCCAGCCAGCGCATCGTGATCGAAGGCGAGGGCGGCCACGCCGGCGGCAAATTGATGCCCGGCCGCAAGGACGCCCTCGCTGCCGCAGCGGAACTGATTCTGGCTCTGGAAGCGACAGCTAAATCGACGGGCGCTATCGATACCGTGGGCACCGTGGGCATTTGCGAAGTCTTTCCCGGCGCGGTAAACAGCGTTCCTTCCCGTGTGCTCATTACCACCGACGTGCGCGACATCGATCTTGACCGTCGCGACCGCGTCCTGGTTGCACTCGATGCGACGATTCAAGGCGTACGAACGCGCCGCGGCGTCAAAATCACCACGGAATTGATCAACGCCGATCCACCGACCACCTGCGATCCGGCGATTTTGGCTGCCCTCGAAGAGTCCGCCCTGGCGGCCGGCAAGAAATACAAGAAGATGGTGGCGCGCGCCTACCACGATTCATCGTTTGTTTCGTGCATTGCGCCCGTGGCCATGCTGTTCATTCCCTGCCGCGGTGGTGTCAGCCATCGGCCTGACGAATACGCTTCGCCTGAGTGGATCGGCGGCGGCATTCACGTACTGGGGCGCACCCTGGCGCGTTTGGCGGAGTAGGCCGCGCGCTTTCAAAAACGCGCCGTGCCTTGTATGCTATCCCTCAACCCGTTCGGCATTGTCTGCACCTATGAGCGCGCATGCGACAACCCGCATCGTCGGCACCCCCGTTCCTCGAAAAGAGGGCGTGGACAAACTGGTGGGACGCGCGTGCTACATCGATGACATGGAACGCGAGGGCATGTGGTACGGAGCCACGGTGCGCAGCACCATTCCCCGCGGACTCATCCGCTCCATCACCTTCGATCGCCGAATCGAATGGGACCAATTCACGGTTGTCACCGCTGCGGACATTCCCCGCGAAAACATCATTCAGCTCATCATCGCGGATCAGCCCTGCCTCGCCGACGGCAAAGTGAATCACTGCGAGGAGCCGATTCTTCTTCTCGCACATCCCGACAGGCACAAATTGCGCGAAGCGCTCGGCGCGGTGAAGATCGAGTACGACCCGTTGCCGCACCTCTTCACCATTGAAGAAAGTGAGCGGCGGGACCAGATTGTGTGGGGCGCAGACAACCTGCTCAAAAGTTTTCTGCTGGAAAAGGGCGATGTGGACTCCGCGTGGGCTCGCGCCGCGCATATCGTCGAAGGCGAATATCGCACCGGCGCGCAGGAGCATCTCTATATCGAGAACCAGGGCGTCATCGCCGAGTACAGCGCGCAAGACGGAGTCACGGTGTGGGGCTCGCTGCAATGCCCCTACTACGTTTTCAAAGCGTTGCGCGGCGTCTTCGATTTGCCTGAAGACAAGGTGCGCGTGGTCCAGACTGAAACCGGCGGCGCGTTCGGCGGTAAGGAAGATTATCCCTCCATCCTCGCCTGCCACGCGGGACTGCTCGCGAAGAAAAGCGGTCATCCCGTGAAGATGGTCTACGACCGCATGGAAGATCTGGCGGCCACCACCAAGCGCCATCCCGCACGCGTGCGCCATCGCACCGCGCTCGACAAAGATGGCAAGCTGCTGGCAATGGAGATCCATCTCGACACCGACGGCGGCGCCTACGCCACGCTTTCTTCCACGGTGCTCTCGCGCGCCACATTGCACTCCACCGGCCCCTATCTCTGCCCGAATGTGCGCGTCCGTGCGCGTTCCTGGGCGACGAATCTCGTTCCTTATGGCGCGTTTCGCGGCTTTGGAGCGCCGCAAGCCATCTTCGCGATGGAGCGGCACATGGACGAAATCGCCGCGGCGCTGGGCCTCGATCCAGTCGAATTGCGGCGCAGGAATTTTCTCTGCCAAGGCGAGGTGAACGCCACCGAACAAGTGATGCGGGAACCCATGTTCCTCGACCAGTTGCTCGATCGCGCGTTGCAGGAGAGCGATTATCACGCCAAGCGTGCGCAGTTTGCTCGCGAGAATGCCGAGAGCCCCATCAAGCGCGGCATGGGGATCGCGGCGTTTTATCACGGCTCGGGATTTACCGGCTCGGGCGAGCTGTATCTGAATTCGCTGGCCGGCGTGGACGTTACGCCAGAGGGCAAGGTGCGTGTTCTGGTGTCGAACACTGAATTCGGCCAGGGCACGAACACGATTCTCACGCAGATTGCCGCCGAAGCGCTGGGCATCGAATACGCCGATATCACCATGGCCGCGCCGGACACCGACATGGTGCCGAATAGCGGTCCTACAGTGGCTTCGCGTACCTCGATGGTAGTGGGCCATATTGTTGAGCGCGCTTGCCTGCAGCTGATCTCCATGTTGCGCGAGAAGGCAGGCCTAGGCGAGACGTATACGCGCGAGGAATTCTTTGCCGCGTGCGCGCGCTATCGCGACGCCCATGGTGAAGTCTCTTCCATGTGCCGCTATGAAGCTCCGCCGGGCATTTACTGGGACGATCAGAAATATCACGGCGAGGCGTACGGCGCGTATGCATGGGCAGTTTACGTGGCGCAGGTCGCAGTGGACACGGTGACGTACTCGGCCGAGGTCGAGAACTTCTGGGCCGTGCAGGAAGTGGGCCGCGTGCTGCATCCCGTGATGGCGGCGGGACAAATTGAGGGCGGCATCGCGCAAGGCATCGGTTACGCGCTCTACGAGAAAGTGGTTCTCGCGGACGGCCGCATGACCAACAACCAGATGACAAACTACATCATGCCCACCGCGGAGGATGTGCCGCCGATTCATGTGTACTTCGAAGAGATTCCCTTTCGCCATGGAGGGTACGGCGCAAAGGGCATCGGCGAATTGCCGCACGACGGCCCCGCGCCCGCGATTCTGAATGCCATCCGCGACGCAACAGGCGTGAGTTTCACCGCCATTCCACTTTTGCCCGAAGACCTTTATGCAGGGCTCGCCGCGATCCAACCGGTGGAGGAGCCGGCCTTGCCATGAGCGCTGACGGAAAGGCCAGGACGAACGCAGATTGGCCGGCGATCCGCTTCACGGTGAATGGCGAGAGCCGATCAGTGCACGTTCCGCCCATGAAGCGGCTCCTCGACGTGTTGCGCGAAGATTTACATTTGACCGGAACCAAGGAGGGCTGTGGCGAGGGCGAGTGCGGATCCTGCTCCGTGCGCATGAATGACGAGCTGGTGAACAGTTGCCTTGTGCCTGTGCTGCAGGCCGAAGGCGCCGACATTCAAACTGTGGAGGGGCTGGCACTCGAAAGTAGCCTTCATCCTTTGCAGGAATCCTTCTTGCACAATGGCGGAGCACAGTGCGGCATTTGTACGCCCGGCATGTTGATGGCCGCGGCACAGCTTCTCGCGCACAGCTCACATCCTAGCGAAGCTGAGATTCGCGAAGGCCTCGCCGGCAATTTGTGCCGCTGCACGGGATTCATGCGCATCTTCGCGTCCGTCGCGGCCGCGGCCCGCGAAACAGAATCGGAGCTGGCGAAAGAACCAGTCGTGGAGCAAACGCACCATGCGCGGTAATGCGGAAATGCACGAACTCGTTGCGCCCGGCAGCCTAAGCGCGGTGCTCGCTTTGCTTGCCGCCGAACCCGGCCAATGGACACCGATCGCGGGCGGCACGGAATTGATGGTAGCGTTTTCCGCCGGGCGTTTGAACGCGCACAAGCTGGTCAACTTGTGGGGCATTCCCGATCTGCGCGCCATCGAGGTGACGCCGCAAAGCATTGTCATCGGCGCGTCGGCCACATTTCTCGATCTGCGCAAGCACGCCGTCGTCAACGCGGAGTTGCCATTGCTCGCCAAAGCGGCAAGCTGGATCGGCTCCATCGCCAACCAGAGCCGCGCTACGCTCGGGGGAAATCTCGTGAACGGCTCACCCGCCGCCGATTCTTCACCTGCGCTGCTTGCCTACGATGCTGAGATTGAAACCATCTCCGTGCGCGGCCGTCGGCGAGTTCCCTACTCCGAATTTCACACAGGTTACAAGCGCAATGTGCTCGTCGCGGATGAACTGCTCTACGCCATTCATCTGCCGAGACGATTCGCGCGCCACCGGCAATACTTGCGCAAGGTGGGAACGCGGCGCGCCATGGCCATCGCCAAAGTGGCGCTCGGAGCCACTGCGCTGCTCGACCAAGGCGTCATTCGCGAGATTCGACTTGGAGCAGCGAGCCTGGCGCCCTATCCCAAGCAGCTCAAGCTAACTGAGGCAGCGCTGCTGGGCCAGGCGCTCACGCGCGAAACAGTGCTGGCTGCGCGGCGCGCGCTGTTCGCCGAAGTGCAGCCCATCGACGATATTCGCTCCACGGCACAGTACCGGCGGCGCGTGGCCGTAAATCTGCTCGAAGAATTTCTGCTCGAGTTGCGCCAGGAGGAGGTGCGATCGTGAACGCTACGCTAGCGGCCTGGAATGCGGCCGGCGAAACCGAGGCCCGGAATGCCATGCTGGCCTGTTGCGGCGCCAGGCGCTGGGCCGATGCGATGGTTGCCCTTCGTCCGATCGCGAATGTATTTGCGCTGAGCGAAGAGGCGGACCGCGTGTGGGGCACGATGCAGGAAGCCGACTGGCTTGAGGCTTTTGCCTGCCATCCCCGCATCGGCGATCGCAAAGTGTCGGCGCACGCAGGTGCGCAATCGGCTGCGTGGTCACGGGGTGAGCAAGCGCAGACGAACTCGGCGAACGAGGACTTGCTGGCCGAGATTGCCGACGGAAATCAGAGATACGAAGAGCTTTTCGAATTCACGTACATCGTCTGCGCCACGGGAAAGAGCGCGGAAGAGATGCTGGACATTCTGAAGCGGCGGCTGGGGTCGACGCGCGAAATCGAGTTACGCGAAGCCGCCGAGCAGCAGCGGCAAATTATGCAAATTCGTTTGGGAAAGTGGTTGATCGAATGAGCGCAATCACAACACATGTATTGGATACTGTTCTGGGCAAGCCGGCGGCGGAAATTGCCGTGCGTCTGGAGAAATTGGAAGGCAGTTGGGTCGAAGTTGCGGCAAGCGCCACCGATGCCGATGGCCGCTGCCGTGATCTTGCGGCCGATGCACAGGCCGGCAATTATCGACTCACCTTCGACACCGGAAGCTACTTTAAGCGTCTCGGCCGTGCGAGTATTTACCCCGAGATTGCAATCACCTTCACCTGCGACGGCAAGGGTCATTATCATTTGCCGCTTCTGCTCAGCGACAACAGTTACACCACCTATAGAGGATCGTGACAAGGGGAAGCTAACCAATGGCAAGACTGGGTGAAAACCGCTACGGAAAATCCCGCGTGCGCCTGTCGCGCATCACGCGCCTGAGCGATCGGCATGAGTTCAACGAGTGGACGGTGCACGTGATGCTCTACGGCGACTTCGAAGCCAGCTACACAGAGGCCGACAACAGCAAAGTGCTGCCCACCGACACGATGAAAAATACCGTGTACTACGTGGCGCGCAACTCGAATGCAGAGACTATTGAGGCTTTTGCCTGCGAGTTAGGCGACTACTTCCTCACGAATCAGCCGCAGGTGGCAAAGGTCAGCATCGAAGTCCAGGAAAAATCCTGGCAGCGCATGATCGTTGACGGCGCGCCGGAAGCCACGACCTTCAAGCTGGGCGGACCCGAGTTGCAAACTGCGCATGCCGAGCGCGAAAGAGGCGGCGCATGGGCCGTCACATCGGGCGTGGATGGACTGACGATTCTCAAGACCACGAAGTCGGCGTTCACCGGCTACATCAAGGACAAGCTGACCACGCTCAAGCCGGCCACCGACCGCATCTTCGGCACGCGCGCCACGGCGACGTGGGAATACGCGACAGCGACGCCGGATTATGCCGAAGTGCGCGCGCGAATTCTGGCGGCGCTACTGAAAGAATTTTCCGGTCACAACAGCATGAGTGTGCAGCACACGCTCTTCGACATGGGGAAAGCCGCGCTGGCCGCTGCGCCGGAGATCGCGCGCATTCACCTCTCCATGCCCAACCTGCATCATCTGCTTGCCGACTTGAGCCCCTTCGGCCAAGACAATCCGAATCACATTTTCGTGCCCATTGACGAGCCGCATGGTACGATCGAGGCCACCGTCGAGCGGTAAGTCAATAGCAAAAGGCAAACACGTGACCGGCACATCGACCACAAAAGGCCAGGTGTATGCGCAAGGCGGCGCCGCCGAAAGCTATGGGTTGCGCGCGGGTGTGCTCGGCCCGGTAGAGACGCTGGCGCAGTCTGTCTCGGCCACCGCACCCAGCACATCTGCTTCGCTTACCATCCCGCTCATTTGTGTACTCGTCGGCAACGCCACCTGGTTTGTTTATCTCATCGCAACCGCCTCCATGCTGTTGGTGGGGTTTTGCGTCAGCCGCTTCGCGCGCCTTTCGGCCTCGCCGGGATCGCTTTACAGCTACACCGCGGACACACTGCCACCCGCGTTCGGCGTCGTAGCCGCTTGGGCATTGCTGCTTGCCTATCTCGCCACCGGCGCGTCCGTTGCCGGCGGAGCTCTTTACTATGCCACGGTGCTCTGCCAGCAGTTTTTTCATTGGGCGCCGCCCGCCGTTCCTACGCTGCTTGTGGTCTGCCTGGTCGCGGGCTGCATTGCTTATCGCGACGTCAAGCTTTCCGCTGAAGTGATGCTTTGGATTGAGGCCGTCTCGGTGAGCCTGATCCTGATCGTGCTGGCCTTGTTGCCGGTTCGCATGGGCCTTCATCTCGACACACAGCAATTCCAATTGCAGGGAGTTCCCGTATCCTCGCTGGGCACGGCGCTGGTGCTTTCCATCTTCAGCTTTGTGGGATTCGAGAGCGCCACCACGTTGGGAGGCGAGGCGCGCGAGCCTCTCAAGACCATCCCTCGCGCCGTTCTGCAGTGTGCGCTGCTCTCCGGCGTATTTTTCATGCTCTGTGCATACTCTGAAGTGCTGGGCCTTCGCGGCGAATCTTCCACTCTGAGCGATACCACCAGCCCTCTACACTTGTTGGCACGCAAGGCCGGTGTCTCCCCGTTGGGTGTGGCAATTGACGGCGGCGCATTTATCAGC
>JBEKEP010000070.1:0-43755 GCA_050013775.1 Occallatibacter sp.
GTGATGACGCGCAGAGGTAGTTTCACCGGACCTGCCTTCGGCTGCATCACGCTCAGGGTGTATTCCTGCTCGATATAAAGATGCTTCCGGGCCGTGTCTTCAATCGTCTCTGAATCGCCGGCCACCATGTATTCGTTGCTGGGGTCGAGCCCACGCACCGCAAGGGCTTCGAGGAAAAATTGCGGCCGAAGGTTGAGGAGAGGATTTGGCGATCTTTCCTTGACTGTGTTCGAACCCTCGATGGCCGTCTTGTCGAGGGGAATCAGGAGCTTAAATTGACTGCCGTCGCTCGCCATGTCGAAAATTGTTGCGGCAAAATCCTTGCCAACAACGCGCAACTTGTTCGGTTTGCGCATGACAATATAGCCGCGGATCGATGGCTCGTCCTTCTCAACGCCCTCGGCGGTCTTGAATTCCGTGGCCAGGATCTCAACCTTGGCCGTCATCGTATTCAGCGCGTCCCAACTTTGGTTGAGCTGGTTCACAAGCTCCTGAGGCGTTGCCGATTGCGCCGTGGCGGACCTCGGCACCGGCAGATGCCGCGTGGTGGGGAACAGCGAACAGCCCGCAAGCAGAAGTGAAAGCGCAAGCGCCGCGGCGCAGCCGGAACGATGCACGATCTTCATCGCCCACCTGCTTTCTTCTGCATGCGCCGGTACTCGGCCACGTTGCGGTTGTGCTCGTCGAGCGTCTCTGCAAACAATGAGTGCCCTTGCGCATTGGTTCCCGCCGCCACAAAGTAGAGATAGTTGGTTTTCGGCGGATTCATGGCCGCGCGCAGCGAGGGAATGCCTGGGTTCGCCACCGGTCCCGGTGGCAGGCCGGCGTGCAGATACGTGTTGTACGGCGTGTCGCGCGTCAAATCGCTCGCGTAGATGGCGCCGCGCCACTTGCCCGCAAGCTCCAGGCCATAAATTACAGACGGGTCGGTGTTGAGGGGCATCTGCTTCGCCAGCCGGTTCTCAAACACGCTCGCCACCAGCGGACGCTCTGCGTCCACGGCCGTTTCGCGTTCTACCAGCGATGCCATCGTAACCACCTGGTGCACATTCTCCTTTAAACCCAGTTGTTGGGCCGCCACGCGGAACCGCTTGACCATGACCGTTACTAACTGCACCGCGGTCACCGTGGGCGGAAACCGGTACGTGTCGGGAAACAAATAGCCTTCCAGACTCTTTGCCCCCGGATCCAGGTCGGCAATCAGCCCCGTTTGGCTGGCTGCGGCGGCCATAAAGTCCTGGCGCGTGCCCAACTTAGCCTGCTCCACGCGCGCGGCAATATCAAAAACATTCGCGCCTTCCGGCACGGTCAGCGATACGGTCACCACGTCGCCGCGCGCAATCCGCGCATAGACCTCGGTCACCGGGGCGGGATGGTCGAACAGGTAAACCCCCGCCTGCAGTTTCCCGTGCCGGAGCCAGCGCACCAGATCGAGCGCGTACCGGCTGCGAACCACGTCCGCTCTCTCCAGAATCCGCCCAATGGCCGTAGCGGACGATCCCGGCGCTATATTGACGAGGGTCTCTGTTTGTGGCCCGTACGGCGTAAGCACCAGCCACGCCCCGGCGCCCGCCGCGAGCAAGGCCAGCAGAAACATCCCCAGCAGGAAACCACCAACGCCGGAACCCTTTTTCCTGCCGTTTTTCCGCCTGCGCCGCGCCATCCTGCCGATGTGGACCCTTCCAGTTGAATAACTGACGTGAAAAATCCGCCCGGGATTCCTTATCTTTTGATTGTAGCGGCCAAAAACCGGCGGAGGAGGGCCCGTCGGGCCATAAGCTGACTATGATGAACAGCATCGTGCAACCCGTCGCCCTTCCCCGATTTCTCGGTCTCGATATCGGCAACCGCCGCATCGGCGTAGCGGTGTCGGACGAGCTGGGCCTGACGGCACAACCCGTGCTGACGCTCGAGCGGCGCAGCAGCCGACGGGAGGATTTGCGTTCGCTGGCGCGGCTCTGCCGCCGCTTCGGCGTGGTGGGCATCGTGGTGGGCAACCCGGTGCACCTTTCGGGCGAAACCAGCCCGCAAGCGGCCAAGAATCAGGCCTTTGCGGCTGAGCTGGGCGCGTTGACCGGCCTGCCCATTCACCTGTGGGACGAGCGCTTAACCAGCCACGAGGCCCACCAGATCCTTTACGAAGCCGGCCACGCGCGCCAGGAGCACCGCAAAGTCGTCGACCAGGTGGCCGCGACGCTTATCTTGCAATCTTTTCTGGACGAGAAACAGGGGTCAGGTGTCAGGTTTCGGGTGTCAGAGAATGAGCCGCTGTAGGCGCTGCGGCCTCTCCACCATTTCTTTGCCTGAATTGTCTTGCCGGAGAACAAGCGGCGCCCGACGCGCGAAACTCTGATCCCTGAAACCTGACACCTGACCCCTGTCTTATAATCAACTTTCAGGAACGTTTATCTCTTGCGGTTGGAGCAGCTCCCTTCCCGCCACCGGATCACGGATGCCCGAGCACATCAAGAAGAAGCTCCAGGATGAGATCAAGCAGCTCGAGTACGAGCTGACCACCGAGCTCCCGGCCGAAATCAAGAAGGCGCGGGCGCTGGGCGATCTCTCGGAGAACGCCGAGTACCACATGGCCAAGCAGCGGCAGGAGTTTGTGAATGCCCGCCTCGGCCAGCTCAAGAAACGCATGGGCGAGCTTTCGCTGGTGAACCTGGTGAACATTCCCAGGGACAAAGCGGGATTTGGGTCCACTGTGGTGGTCTACGACTCCACCAAAGACGAAGAGATTGAATATCGACTGGTGACGAGCGAAGAAGCCGACGTGACCAAGGGACTGATCTCCACCACTTCACCCATCGGGCGCGGGATCGTGGGCAAGAAGGTGGGCGATGTGGCCACCATCGTGACGCCCAACGGCAAACGCGAACTGGAAATCCTTAAACTGACCACTATCCACGATGAAGCCGCCGCGCACGAAGGTGAAACCGCAGCCGGCACAGCGCAGTAGCACCAGGAGCAACTGCTAGCTTCTAGCCGCTAGCTTCCAGCTCTTTCACGAGAAAGCAACAACGTTGGTTCTAGCACGGAAAGGCTAGAGGCTAGAAGCTAGAGGCTAGTAGCTTTCATGACCTGGACAAGTGCTTTTGGCCGTGCCTGCGGATGGTTGCTCGACCGCATCGTGCATGGATTGGCGCTCACTCGCATCTCACCCAACGTCCTCACCTTCATTGGGCTCGTCATCAACATCATTGCGGCGTTTTTCTTTGGCCATGCCAACGCCACCAACGCCGACTGGATGTTCTTCTACGCCGGCCTGGTCATCTTCGGCGCCGGCATCTTCGATATGACCGATGGCCGCGTGGCGCGCCGCATCAACAAGGTCACGGTCTTTGGCTCCTTCTTCGATTCCGTCATCGACCGCTACTCCGACGTGGTGCTCTTTTTCGGCTTGCTGGTCTACTACGGCCGCATCAATCGTTTCCGCTACGTAGTGCTGGTGGCCTTTGTGATGATCACGTCGTTGATGGTCAGCTACACGCGGGCGCGTGCTGAGGCGCTCATCGGCTCGTGCAAGGTAGGTTTCATGGAGCGGCCGGAGCGCATCGTGCTCATCCTGCTGGGCGCGCTCTTCAATCATTGGGGCGTGATGGCTCCGGTGCTGTGGATTCTGGCCGTGTTCTCTACCATCACCGTTGTGCATCGTGTTGTGTACACCTACCAGAACACCAAGCACCTGGCGCCGATCAGCTGATGGAAACAGGTTTCAGGGTTCAGGTGTCGGGTTTCAGCTGACTGACCCAAATGGGGCAGGAAAGTGCTGGAAGCCAAAGCGCGCTTTAGTGCATCCTAATAATCATGAGCACAGAAAAGGCGACATTTGGAGCAGGGTGCTTTTGGGGCGTGGAAGCCGCGTTTGCGGCCATTCCCGGCGTGACGGCTACGGCAGTCGGCTATGAGGGCGGAAAGCACGACAAGCCCACCTACAAAGACGTGTGCACCGACCAGACCGGCCACGCCGAAGTGGTCGAAATCGACTTCGACCCGGAAAAGGTGACCTACGAGCGGCTGCTCGACGCGTTTTTTGAGCTTCACGACCCCACCACGCTCAACCGGCAGGGCCCGGACTGGGGCACGCAGTACCGCTCCGCTATCTTCTTTCATTCGCCGGAGCAGGAAGCGCAAGCTCGCGCCAAAATCGAGCAGCTGACGGCCGATGGCCGCTGGAAGCCGAAGCGCATTGTCACCCAGGTAGTCCCCGCCGAGACCTTCTGGCGCGCCGAGGAGTACCACCAGCGCTACCTTCAAAAGCGCGGCCTGGCAAGCTGCCATATCTAAAGACCAGTGTGAGTGTGCATGTGTTCGTATCCTGGCGGCGCACACTCGCACTCACACTCCTTGCTATTTCCTACTCTCCGGTTCCGGCTTCCTGAACCCTGATCCCTGTTCCCTGATCCTTGCTTTTCGTCCCCGGCTCATCGATCCACAGGCAGATAATCCACCACACCAGCACGACAAGAAAAATCACGCTGTTGGCGTTATCCAGCTTATTCATCAAGCCCATGATGTGCTGATATTCATCCTGGCTGTGGATGGTGGCGTGTGTGGCAATGTGCTGCAAGGTGCCGCGTATCGCCAACTGCGCGATCGACGCGGTGGAGAGGCCGATGACGATCTGCTGCACATGGCTGCGCCAGCCGGCATTGTAATAACGGCCGAAAAGCGCCACCAGCAAGCCGAGTTGGATGATCAGCACATCGGCCAGCAGGTCGGCCTTTTGCGCGAACAGCTGCATCAGCCGCAGGGTTGATTCCTCCGAGGCGACAAAAAGCGTCTTGAACGAAGGCCACGGGCCCCACAGGGCCAGCACCACTCCGCCCACGGCCAGCAGGGCCACCGTGGCCGCAATCCAAATTTTGCGATCCGCTCTGGCAAAGGCCCGCTGCGCCATCTCCACCACGATGAGCAGAGCGATGATCGCGCCCACATCGGCCAAAGCGAGGAAGATTTCTTCTGAGAGCACCATCGACAGGCGGTGATACAGCAGGCGGCCGGCCAGCATGCGCAGCGCCATCAACACCATCGAAGCGGTAAACCATGGGAAACGGCGCACGCGATCGCGCCCCAGCAACACCACAAGCAGGACCAGCAGCGCCGCAAACGTCAGCGTCCAAAGAATCTGGGCCGTCGAAAAATCGAAATTGAAATGCATTCAAACCCTGTCCGAGCCGGCTCTTTTCTTGCCGCCGGCCCCTTTTCTAGTTTAAATGGGCAAGCAGCAATCGCCCTGCCTGCCATAATTCCATCATGCTGGTTCTCGCTTCCGCCTCGCCGCGCCGCCGCGCATTGCTCACGCAGGTCGGCTACAGGTTTGAGGTGCATCCCGCGCATATTCCTGAAGATCCGCTGCCGGACGAGGATCCCATCGTCTATGTCACGCGGCTGGCGCGGGAGAAGGCCGAGGCCGTTTATCGCGAGCTGACCAATGCCAGTCCAGGACCAGAAAAAAACCTGGCTGTGCTGGGCGCCGACACCACCGTCACTCTCGACAACGCCATCCTGGGCAAGCCCGAGGATGCAGCCGATGCCGCGCGCATCCTGCGCCTGCTCTCAGGCCGCACGCATCGCGTGATCACCGGGATAGCCCTCGTGACCGCAAAGCGCACTGAAGTTGCTGCCGAAGTCACGGCAGTTCGCTTCCTGACCCTTTCAGACGAAGACATTGCCGGGTATGTAGCCTCCGGCGAGCCCATGGACAAGGCCGGCGCCTATGCCATTCAGGGCCGCGCCGCCCGCTGGATTCCCCGCATAGAGGGCTGCTATTTCAACGTGGTAGGCCTGCCATTGGCCCTGGTCTGCACTCTGCTCGAATCCTGCGACTATTGAAAGCGCTCCGCGCCTTGTGCCGCCTTTCCACGAAAAATGCCGCCGACACAGCCTGGGGAGCAAATTCCGGGGTAGAATGGTCGGAAATTGATTACAGGACAGAACCTTATGAAGAATTCATTCTTCCTGCGCAGTGCAATTCTGCTGCTTGCAGCGTTGTCACCAGCCTTGGTTTACGCGCAATTCCAGCCGCCAAATCCCGATGAACTGAAGATGACCGCCGACCCCAAAGCTCCCGGGGCCGATGCGGTGTTTCTCGATATCGAGGAGATCGCCAACGATCCCATGCATTATCAGACCTACTACGCGCGGATCAAGGTGCTCAAAGAGAAAGGCAAGGAGCTGGCCACGGTCAGTCTCCCCTATCTAAGGGGCAGCTGGAAGGTCACCGACATCAAAGGCCGCACCATTCATTCCGATGGGACCATCATTGCGCTCACGGCAAAGCCGGAGGACCTGCTCGCCGTGAAAACCGGCGACATGGAGTTTGGACGCAAGGTTTTCACCTTGCCCAGCGTGGAAGTGGGAAGCGTTCTGGAATACCGCTTCGATCTGCGCTACGACGACGATGAATGCAGTTCGCCAATTTGGGATATCCAGCGCAGCTACTTCGTGCACAAGGCGCACTACTCGTTCACGCCTTTCAAGGCCTTCATGCCCGACGGCACTCCCGACAAAGGGACGAGCATGTATATGACGGATTCGCGCGGGCGAGTAGTGAACACCCTGATCTGGTGGAATCATCTGCCTCCCGGCGTCGACATGACGACCAGTGTGAACGGCTCCTATAACGTCGACGTCACCGACGTTCCGCCCATTCCCGACGAAGAGTGGATGCCGCCGATCAGCAGCCTCCTGTACAAAGTGCAGTTCTATTACAAGGCTGCCAGCTCCGCGCTGCAATTCTGGATCAGCGAGAGCAAACTCTGGTCAAAGGATGTGGACAAGTTCGCGGAGCCTTCGAAGACCATTCAAGCCGCGGTAGCTGGTCTTGTCGCTCCCGGCGACAGCGAAATCGACAAAGCGAAAAAGCTGTACGCCGCGGTGCAGGCCCTCGACAATACCGATTACTCGCGCCAAAAGAGCGCGACGGAGATGAAGCAGCTCAAAATCAAGGAAGCCCGGCATGCCGAAGATACGTGGACGCAGAAGAGTGGCTCCAGTGAAGACATCGCCATGCTTTACCTGGCCATGCTGCGCGCCGCGGGGCTCACCGCGTATGCGACCAAAGTGGTGGATCGCGAACGGGGAGTTTTCGATCGCACTTATCTGACTCTGGATCAGTTGGACACGACCCTGGTCGTGCTCAATACAGGCGGCCAGCAAATTGTTCTCGATCCCGGCGAAAAGATGTGCCCCTTCTCCACCGTCAATTGGCGTCATTCGTACGCCGGCGGCGTCGGTCAGAGCTCGGAGGGCATTTCGTTTTCGATCACACCCTCGCAGAGCTACAAGGACAATACGGTGAATCGCCTGGCCGACCTGACCCTCGATGCGCATGGCGGCATCACCGGGCACATTCAGATCATCATGACCGGACAGGAGGCGCTGCATTGGCGCCAGATCGCGTTCAGGAACGACGAGACCGAGCTGAAGAAGCAGTTCGACCACGAGCTGGAGAGTCAGGTGCCCGAAGGCGTCCAGGCGCACGTCGACCACTTCCTAAGCGTCGACCAGCCCGACCAGAATCTGATGGCGATGGTCAACATCACGGGAACCCTGGGCACCGCGACGTCAAAGCGTCTTCTGCTTCCGGGTCTTTTCTTTGGAACGCGCGGACATGTTCCATTTGTCAACGAGGAGAAGCGGCTCGAACCGGTCGACATGCACTATGCCGATCGCGTCAACGACGATGTGATCTTTCACTTGCCTCAGGGGGCAGCCGTCGAGGGAGCTCCGCAGGATGCTACCGTGTCCTGGCAAGGCCACGCCATGTTCATCATCAAAAGCAAGGCCGGCTCAAACCAGATTGAAATTGCCAGCTCCCTCGCGAAGGCATTCACCTTCGCCAAACCGGAGGAATACCAGGATCTGCGCGGCTTCTACCAGAAGGTGGACGCGGCCGAACAGGCGCAACTTGTATTGGCCATCGCGCCCGCGCCCCCTGCGGCGCCGGCGGTCAAGGGAAACTGATGCGTTCCCCAAGAACAAAGTGGAGGATCGAGAGCTGATTGCATCGTCGCACACGTTCGAGGGACGCTACTATGCGGTTTCATGTTTTTCTGGGCAGTATAGCGCTGCTATGGCTTGCGGCGTCGCCTCTAGCGCTGCGCGCGCAATTCCAGGATCCTACTCCCGATGAGCTCAAGATGACCGCTGACCCCAAAGCGCCGGGGGCGGCCGCGGTCTATCTCTACCGCGAAGAAACCACGGACGATGATCGCCATCTCCACACATACTATGTGCGCATCAAAGTGCTCGCAGACAAAGGCAAGGACCTGGCCACCGTTCGCACTCCCTACGAGCGCGGCGAGTCGAAAGTGGTGCACATCGAGGGCCGCACTATCCATTCGGACGGGACCGTGTTCCCGCTGAGCGTCAAACCGGAAGATCTGGTGGACGTCAAGACCAAGCATCTCCAGGTGGACACGATTGTGTTCACGTTGCCCAGCGTGGACATCGGCAGCATATTGGAGTACCGCCTTCAGGTGCGCTACAACGATGGAATGGTTTCCTCGCCTACGTGGAATCTGCAGCAGCCGTACTTTGTGCACAAGGAACACTTCATGTTCCATCCACTCTGGCAAGGCGACTATTTCATCAGAAATGATCGTGGCCAGACGCTCAGCCAGCTTATGTGGTCCATCATCGGGCCCACTAAAGAGGCGGCGGTGCACAGCGAAAAAAAGTACTATACCGTCGATCTCACTGACGTTCCTCCCGTTCCCGACGACGATTGGATGCCGCCGATGAACGTGATCAATTGGAGGGTCAAGTTCTATTACACGTATGCGACCACTCTCGAGGATTATTGGAGCGCAGAGGAAAAATGGTGGACCCTGGGTGTCAACGCGTTTATCGAGCCCACGAATACATTGAAAAAGGCAGTCGACGAAATCATTTCTCCCTCTGACACCGACGAACAGAAGGCGCGCAAGATCTACGCCGCCGTCGCCAAGCTCGACAACACCGATTTCAGCCGCGTGAAATCGGAGGCGGAACGGAAGAAAGAAAAGCTCAAGGAGATTCACGGCGTCGAAGACATCTGGAAGAACCAGAGCGGAACAGGCAATTCCATCGCCTTGCTCTATGCATCCCTGGCCCGAGCCGCGGGGTTGAAGGCGTGGCCAGCGAGGATCGTCGACCGCGATACCGCCATCTTTGACAAAAGCAATTTAAGCACTGACCAACTTGATGAGTACGTCGTCAGGGTTGTGATCGACGGTAAGAATATCTGGGTCGATCCCGCAGAGAAAATGTGCCCCTTTGGCGAACTCTTCTGGACGCACACGTTGGCTGGCGGCTTACTTATGCAGGAAATCGGCGCTGACACCGGATATACACCCGCAGCGACATACAAGGAGAATGCCAATGTGCGCATTGCCGACTTGAATGTCGACGCCCAGGGTAATGTGAAGGGCGTTGCGCGCATCGAACTCACCGGCTCCGACGCCACCTACTGGCGGCAGCAGGCTCTCGACAACGATCAGGACGAACTGAAAAAGAAATTCGAAGATTCCCTCAACGATGACATTCCCGAGGGTGTCACAGCCGCATTCGATCACTTTCTAGGTCTAGACGACCCGGAAAGAAACCTTACGGCCGTCGTAAACATCAGCGGCAGCCTGGGCACCCCGGCCGGCAAGCGCCTCATCCTTCCCGGCCTGTTCTTTGAGACGCGCGCCAAGCATCCCTTCGTCGCTCAGGACAAGCGCGAAACGCCTATCGACGTGCATTACCCGAAGATGGAGCAGGACGATGTTACCTATCATTTGCCGCCGGGCTTTTCCGTGGAGAGCGCGCCCCACACCAACGACGTGAAGTGGCCTGGTTTTGCAGCGCTGGGGATCAACTCGGTGGTCAACAAGGACGGCACTCTCGACGTAACACGTGTCTTTGCGCGCAATTACACCCTCCTCCGGCCGGAGGCTTATAACGATCTCCACGATTTCTATCTCAAGTTGGCTGCCGCCGATCAGCAGCAGATCGTGTTGTCGCGGGCTGCCTCAAACAAGGGGAATTAACCATGAGCCACGGGTTCTGCTCGCGCTTTCATCCATCATTTGTCCTGGCAGCCCCACTATTGGCCTGCGCCGCCGTGCCCGCGCATGCCGGCATGTTCGGCAAAGACAGCCCCGTGCCGCAGTGGGGATTGGACGCCGCGAAAACTCCCACGCCCTCTTACGCCGGCGACGCCCCTTCGGTGATCCTTTACGACGAATATGTAGAATCCGTCGACGACCAGGGCCGCGCGATAGAGCGGGAGCGTAAGGCGATCCGAATTCTGAAGCCGCAAGCCCGTGATACCTCGTGCATGGTCTCGTACGACGTCGACGAAAAGATCAACTATTTTCGCGAGTGGACCCTGACCGCCGACGGCAAGACCTTCCAGGCCAAAGATACTGACTTCGCCGATGTGGGCGACTTGTCTGAGCCCATCGAGCTGTCTGCCGCGCGCACGCGCATGGTGCACGCTCCGGCGGCCGACGTAGGTGCGACCCTCATCTGCGAGTCAGAGGAATTGCTCAAACCCTACATTCAGGAAAAGGACTGGTGGTTTCAATCTGCCGAGCCTGTGGTGTACGAGGCTCTCGAAATCGATCTTCCTCCGGGCCGCGCGCATACTGAAGCGTGGCACAACCAGGCGCCTGTGAAGGCCGTTGAGGTGGCGCCTCGCCAATGGCGTTGGGAGATTAGAGACGAACACGCTCTGAATCTGCGCGATGTGCCGTCGCGGCCCGTTTGGGAGGCTCTGGCCGCGCGCATGTCGGTACAGTGGGGCGATGCAGCGGTGCCGGGTGATGATAAAGAGTGGCAGTATCTGGGCCAATGGACGACTCAGCTTGAGTCGGATCGCCCCGTCCCCTCGCCGGAAATTGTCGCCCAAACGCAACAGCTGATTTCGAACGCTCCGGATTTCTATTCCAAGCTAGTCGCCATTACCTCCTACATCCAGAAAAACATTCGCTACTTTATAGTTTCCCGAGGCATAGGCGGACTGCAGGCGAACCACGCCGCGGACATTTTTCGCAATCGCTATGGGGATTGCAAAGACAAAACCACGCTGCTGATCTCGATGCTGCAGGTGGCGGGCATCACGGCATATTATGTGCCGGTGGATAATCGCCGCGGCGTGGTGGATCCCAAGGTGCCATCGCTGGTCGGCAATCACATGATCACGGCCATCCAGCTGCCGCCCGACGTCAAGGATCCGCGGCTGATGGCGGTGGTGAACGCGGCCGACGGCAACCGCTATCTGATCTTCGATCCCACCGACGAACGCACGCCCGTCGGCAATCTGCCCTCCGAGGAACAAGGCGGCTACGGACTGCTGGCAGCCGGGCCCTCAAGCCAGATTGTGGAGTTGCCGGTGCTCGACCCCGCAGCCAACGGCACCGACCGAAGCGGAAAGTTTACGCTCGATGCGGACGGCACCCTGAGCGGTTCCGTCGATACGTTGCGCATCGGTCCCTCGGGCGCCGAACTCCGCTCGGTTCTCAAATTCAGCGACGAAAAAGAGCGGCGCGACGCATTGGAGACATCTGTGGCGCTGGATTTGCCCGGTGTCGTGGTCGATTCCTTTCAGTTTGTTGAGCCGGATGCGCTCTCGAAGCCCATCGAACTTCATTACAAGGTCACGGCGCATCAGTATGCGCACGTGGCCGGGCCGCTGCTGCTGGTGCGTCCGCGTGTCCTGGGTTCGGAGTCGTTGCGTTTCGACGACAAGCCGCGCAAGGTTCCATTCGATCTGGACGCCACCGGCCGCTGGCACTCGAGTTACGACATCACGCTGCCCGCCGGCTACGTGGTCGACGAGACGCCCGATCCCGTGGATATTGACATGGATTTCGCCAGCTACCATGCCTCGGCAACGGCCAAGGGCAACGTGCTTCATTACGAGATGGTGTACACAGTGCGCCAGGTGGAGCTTCCCGCGGATCGGGCAGCCGATTTCCGCAAGTTTGAGTTAGCAATCCTCTCTGACGAGAAGGGCACCGCTGTGCTCAAAAAACAGTAGAGCGGTTTTTTTGTGGATGCATCCCTGCGACGCTTTTATCATCCAAGGGATATGGGCGCTCCGCTTTTTTCACCTTTTCAGCTTCGCTCGGTTGAATTTCGCAATCGCATCGGCGTTTCGCCCATGTGCCAGTACTCCAGCCGCGACGGCTTCGCCACTGATTGGCACCTTGTCCATTTAGGCAGCCGGGCGCAGGGCGGCGCGGGCCTGGTCACGCTTGAAGCCGCGGCCGTCACTCCTGAGGGCCGCATCTCGCCAGACGATCTTGGCGTTTGGAAGGACGAGCACTTCCTTGGTTTACTGAACATCGCGGAGTTCGTCCATTCGCAGGGTGCTCGCGTTGGAATGCAGCTTGCCCACGCCGGGCGCAAGGCCAGCACGGCTTCGCCCTTCAACGGCCACGGCCTGGTGTTGCCCGCGGATGGCGGATGGCAGCCGGTGGCGCCCAGCGCGATTGCCTTTGCGCCAACCGGCTACGCCGTTCCCACCGCGCTCAATCTCGCCGGCATCTCCTCCGTGATCGACGCCTTCCGCAACGCTGCGCGCAGGGCGCTCAATGCCGGCTTCGATTTTGTTGAGATTCATGCCGCGCACGGCTATCTGCTTCACGAGTTTCTCTCGCCGCTTTCGAATCTCCGCACCGATGTCTACGGCGGCGGCTTCGACAATCGCACCCGCCTGCTGCTCGAAGTGGTCGACGCCGTGCGCACCGTGTGGCCGGAGCATTTACCGCTGTTTGTCCGCATCTCCGCCACCGATTGGGCCGAAGGTGGTTGGAATCCGGATGAATCCGTCGCGCTGGCGCGCTTGCTGCGCGAACACGGCGTCGATCTGGTGGATTGTTCCTCAGGCGGCAACGTGGCGGATGCAAAGATTCCCGTCGCGCCGGGATACCAGGTGGGCTTTGCCGCCCGGATCCGCCGCGAAGCCGGCATCGCCACGGCCGCGGTTGGGCTCATCACCGAACCGGATCAGGCCAACGCGATCATTGCCGGCGGCGAGGCCGATTTTGTGTTCCTGGCCCGCGCCGAGTTGCGCGATCCCTATTGGCCGTTGCACGCCGCGGAGGCGCTCGGCGAAACCGTGAGCTGGCCCAAACAATACCTGCGTGCCGCGCCTCAGGGTTCGCCCGCGCGCACCGCAGTGGACCGCAAACAACCTCCCGATCCGACGCTCCCGAGCATGTCAGCGTTTCCAGAGTAGCTCTACTCAGGAACCGGGTTGCCAAGTGGCGTTTTCCTTAAGAAAACGTCACCTGTCGCTGAAGCGCATAGAGCAGGTGAACTCTGGAACCGCTCAATTGGGCCTAGTTTTCCTCTGTAAAGGTTGGTTCAAGAGGCTCATTCGCTTCCCAAACTGCTCAAGACCTGTCCTATACTGCGTGTAGTGCGAGGGATTTCCCCGGTCCCTGTGGCTTCCTCGCCAATTGATTATGGCAACGCAACTGAACCGGAAGCGCGCCTACTCACCACCGCCGATCCCAGACCGTCTTTATTTCAAGATTGGAGATGTCGCACGGCTGTGCGGCGTCGAATCGTACGTTCTGCGCTTCTGGGAGTCGCAGTTCCCACAGTTAAAGCCCAACAAGAGCGGAACAGGCCAGCGGCTCTATCGCCGTCGCGACGTGGAACTGGCGATGGAGATCAAACGCCTGGTCCACGCTGAAGGCTACACTCTGTCCGGTGCGCGAACCGTTCTCGAGCAGGAGCATCGCCGCCCCGGCAAACGCCCCAGCGGCACTCTGGATCCCGAGGCCGCCCTGGCTTTGCCCGAACATCCGAACAAGTCGATGGATGCCGTGGCTGCAGTCATCGGCCATGCCCGCGCCGAGTTGCGTGAGATCGCCAGCCTGCTGGCCTCTCCACAGCCGCAGCCGGCACGGCGCCGCAGCCGGCTCACCGCTATTTCGCCTGCAAGCGGAACGCTGTTTCCAACGTAGATTCTCGGCAACAGATGCCGCGTCCAGGTTTTTGATCCCGTCACCGCATAGCCGCCGCGCAAAGCGGCGGCCACGCAGCAGGAGTTATTCCGCTGCTGCTTCTTCCGCAGTCGGCTCTTCCGCAACAGGCTCGGCAGCAGACGCCGCGGGCACTTCGCCCTCGACCACTTCCGCCAGAACCTTCACGGTCACGCGCGCGGTCACTTCGCGATGCAGCCGGATGGCCACCTTGAAGTCGCCCAGGCCCTTGATCGCGTCACCCAGCTGAATCTTGCGGCGATCGACCTCGAGGCCTTGCGCCGCCAATGCCGCGGCAATGTCGCCCGATGTGACCGAGCCAAAGAGATGGCCGTGTTCGCCGGCCTTGCGGGTGAAGCTCAGCACGACGGGCTCGAGCCTGGCCATGAACTCCTCGGCCTGCGTCTTCTCCGTAGCGGAGCGCCGTGCGGCCGAAGCCTTCATCTGCTCGATCACGGCCTTGTTGGCCGCGGTGGCCTGCATGGCCAGCTTGCGCGGCAGTAGATAGTTGCGTGCGTACCCGTCGGCAACTTTCACCACTTCTCCGCGAAAGCCTACGTTGGCTACGTCTTCCTTCAAAATTACTTCCATGGGAAACTCTCCAAATCTTTATCGTGCGGCGCTCAGTCAGCGGCGCCGAAGGCGCTCTTGCCGCTCTGGCAAAAGGCTCGGCTCGCCGGCCACGCCGCCATAAATCTCAATCGGCTCCGAATCGAGCTCGGCAACCGCCCTAGTGCCTGGTCGCAAACGGCAGCAGCGCGATGTTCCGTGCCTGCTTGATGGCGCGGGTCAAACGGCGCTGATGCGTGGTGCAAACACCGGTCAACCGCCGCGGCACAATCTTGCCGCGCTCGGCCACAAATCCCTGCAGCAGCTTTACGTCGCGGTAAGGAATGGCGTCGATCTTCTCAGTGCAGAACTTGCACACCTTCTTGCGGCGGAAGAACTTGCCGCGTCCGCCGGGCCCGCCACCGGGCCGGCCTGCACCGCGCGGGCCAGAGCTCGGACCGGAGCCCGATCCGGGGCCCGGGCCCGATGAAGCTTGTGGAGTTGGAGCTGCGTCCGCCGTAGCGGGCGCTTTTGCTTGGGTTTCTTCAGACATCGTGTTTCCTCTTTGCTCTCTTTGTTCCGGCATCGCCGGAGAATTTTTCGAAGGGGTCAGGTTTCAGAGATCAGGGATCAGAAAAACGGCCTTCGCTGCCTGCGAATCCCGCGGTTCTTGTTCCCTTGATCCTTCGGCCCCCGCTTTTACACGCTGGCTTGCACTGGCGCTGCCGGCTCGGCTGCGGTTTCAACCACAGGCGCAGCTACGGCAGGCGAGGGTGTAGGCGCGGGCGCAGGCTCGCTGACCACCTTGCGGCGCACGCCGCGGTTGGCCTTCACCTTGGCCAGGCGCTTCTCTTCCTCGTCGATGCGCACGGTGATGAACTTGATCACCTGCTCGGTCACGCGCAGACGGCGCTCCAGTTCCAGCACCACCGCGCCGTTGGCTTCAACGGTGAACAGAATGTAGTTGCCATCGTTAAACTTGCGCACCTGGTAGGCGAGCTTGCGCCGGCCCAGCTTCTCTGCCGACTTCACCACGCCGCCACCGGTCTTCACCGTCGTGCTCAAGGCTTCGATCAGCTTGTCGGCTTCTTCGTCCTCCACATCGGGGCGGACGATAAACATTACTTCATACAAACGCGACATCAGGTTTCCTTTTCCGCGGAAACGCCTCGCTCCCGCTTACAACATTCAGCCTTCAAAAAACAGTGGACAGTTCGTGGTTCGTGATCTCTATCCCCTTTTCCCTACTCCCTGTTCCCTGTCTTTTCGTCTTTCCGATTGAACTCGTTCATCGCAGCTGCCGGTCCCACTTCGAGAATGCGCCGCGTGGCCGTTGCCACCCGGTCCAGCACCTCGTCCAGCACCGCCAGATCCGCCTTGCGCATGGACGACAGCAGAAAATCCCTGCCCGGCCGCTTTCCGCCCCCCGCCGCAATCGCTTCAGGCGGTAAATCCGGCCCCACGCCGATGCGCAACCTTAACCACTCTTCCGTGCCCAGGGCGCCAGTTACGCTGCGGGCTCCGTTGTGCCCCGCCGGCGAACCGCGCTCCCTGATCTTGAAGGTCCCCAACACCAGATCGAGCTCGTCGTAGATCACGAGCAGGTCTTTTGCCGGGTCGGCTCCAAACTCCTCAACCAAAGCGGCCACTGCTGCGCCGCTCAGGTTCATAAACGTCTCCGGCTTGGCCAGAACCACCTGCCGCCCTGCAATTCTGCAAGTCGCCGTAGTGGCCCGGCAGCGCCGGTTCTGCACCACAACGCCCTCCTGCTGGGCGATGCGGTCGATGGCCATGAATCCCGCGTTGTGCGGGGTCCACACATACTCGAGACCGGGATTGCCAAGCCCCACGATCAGGAAAGGGCCGCGTGTAGAACCGGTCTCGCTTGCATCTGCCAAGGCTTACTTCTTCGCCTCGGGCTTCTTGGCCGCTCCAGCGTCAGCGTCGCCCTTGCCCTTCTTCGCAACTTCAGGCTCAGTCGGCGCACCCGGTGCACCCGGTACTGCTGCAGCACCTGCTGCCTCCGCACCCTCCACCACTTCCGGCGTCGCAACCACTTCCTCGCGGATGTGGACGACGTGGCACACGGTAGAATCTTCCGGGGTCAGATACTTGAATTTGTCGGAGTGGGGCAAACCGCTCACGCGAATCGCCTGGTGCATGCCCAATTCGCTCACGTCCACATCGATGTGGCCGGGAATGTCCGCGGGCAGGCATGCGACTTCCACTTCGCGCAGCACCTGGTCCAGAATGCCGCCTTCGGCCTTTACGCCTATCGGAATGCCCAGCAGCTTGACGCGTACGCGCACTTTCAAAATCTTGTCGAGCGCAATGCGCTTCAGGTCGATGTGGATCAGGTTGTCCTTGAGGGGCTCGCGCTGCCAGTCCACGATCATGGCTTTGGCTGCGGGCTGCCCTGCAACTTCCACATCAAAAATCGTGTTGTGGCCGCTCTCGGAATAGAGGATCCGCAAAATCTGCTTGGGATCCAATTCCACGGCAACCGCTTCGTGCCCGGAACCATACAGTACGGCCGGAATCTTGCCTGCAACGCGCACGCGGCGCGCGGCATTCTTGTTGAACTTGCCCTTGCGGGGCGTAGCTACGACGACTTCTGGCATGTTACGTTTTCTCGTTTCTTCAAAAATCGGGCACGGATTGAAGTCCGCTCCCTTTGCAAAGCCAGGTGTCAGGTTTCAGGTGTCGGGGATCAGAAAAGCCGTCCCGATGCCCGCATCTATACCTGCTAACTGGCGAATCCTTTGTCGTAGGTCACTGATCCCTGAAACCTGATCTCTGACCCCTGTTACGAGAACAGCGTACTCACGCTGGTCTCCATGTGAATGTTCTCAATGGCCGAACCCAGCAGGCCGGCGATTGAGAGCACCTTGATCTTGCTTACTTTTTGCGCCGCTTCACGCAGCGGAATCGTGTCGGTCACCACCAACTGTTCCAGCCGCGAGTTGGCAATGCGGTCGATGGCCGGGCCTGAAAGCACGGCATGGCTGGCGCAGGCATACACTGCCGCAGCGCCATTGGCGTATAACGCGTCCACCGTTTTCACCAGCGTGCCGGCGGTGTCCACAATGTCGTCGATGATCAAGCAGTTCTGGCCTTCCACATCGCCTACTACGTGCATCACTTCCGCAACGTTCAGGTCGGTGCGGCGCTTATCGACAATAGCCAGCGGCGCGCCCATCTTCTGCGCGAAGAAGCGCGTGCGCTCCACGCCGCCTGCATCCGGCGAAACCACCGTCAGATTGGGAAGGTTCAGTTCTTTGAAATGGCTCACCAGAACGGGGCTGGCAAAGATGTGATCGACAGGAATATTGAAGAAGCCCTGGATCTGCGCGGCATGCAGATCGACAAAGAGCGCGCGGTTGGCGCCTGCAGTGGTCAGCAGGTCGGCGATCAGCTTGGCGCTGATGGCTACGCGCGGACGGTCTTTGCGATCCTGGCGGGCGTACCCGTAGTAGGGAACCACCGCCGTGATGCGGGCCGCCGAGGCCCTCTTGAGCGCATCGATCATAATGAGCAATTCCACCAGGTGCTGATCCACCGGATAGCAGGTGGGCTGCACCACAAAAACATCTACGCCGCGTACGTTCTCGAGCAGTTGAAAGTAAACCTCACCGTCGGCAAAACGCTGCAGCTTGACCTGCCCTACGGTTACGCCGATATGCCGCGCCACTTCCTCAGCCAGCCGCGGATTCGCCGTTCCGGAAAACAACTTGAAGCGCTTGTCCTCGCTTAGTTTCGAGGGCTTTTTGCGCTCTGGCTGCGGCGCCGGCTTCCCATCTTTGCCCTTGCCGCCGTCGGACTTGCCCGAGCCTGGTTCGCCCGGCTTCTTGTCTTCCGCTGTCACCGTCGACGTTTCCGTTTCCATCTGAAGCACCTCCATGCTGGTTGGCTATGGCTGCGTTTCTTGTCAAAGCTAATAGCGAAACGCTAAAAGCTGTTTTCTGGCTGGGCGACCAGGATTCGAACCTGGATAAATGCCTCCAAAGGGCATTGTCCTACCATTGAACGATCGCCCACCAATACGGTCAGCCGTGGGCGAGTTTCGCTTGCCCAACAAGCGACTGTCAACGTCGAAAACTGGCTAGCTTTCCACAATCATCTGGTCCCAATACGCTGCGCGAGGCAAGGTGCGAGTGACCACCGTGTTCCGCACTTTCAGCGTTTGAGACTCTCGTTCGATCCGGTCTTGTGCCGCTTCTGCATCTCCGCGGGTCAGGTACAACCCGAAGAGCGCCGATCCAGACCCCGACAACGCGGCATACAGGGCTGCCTCCGGTGTACCGGTGGCCGCAAGAAGACGCTTGATCTCTGCAAGGGAGGGATGCTGGGGAAAGACTACGCGTTCGAAGTCATTCTCAATCCAGCTCGTGATCCCGGTGCGGACAAGCCCAGACCCGTGTTTCGACTCTTGCGGTCCGGCCAGGTCTTCTCCCAAGGAGAAGACACCGGAGGAGCCTGCTTGGCCCGCCCACCCGGAACTTCCCGAGAAGGCTGCTGCGTAAGCATGGCTCGACTCTTTTAGTTTATCGGCACTTGCCTCCGGGGTCAAACCTTCCGCGGCGCTCAGCGCATCCCAGTCGCGAAAGGCCTGCGGCGTGGAAACGCCCACTTCCGGAACCACCACCACGCACCAGGTGGGCTCGAAATCGGGGAGCGGAGAAACCTCCTGTCCACGATCCTGCCCCAGCACCATTCCACCGATAAGAAAAAGCGGCACATCGGAGCCGACCCGACCGGCAAGCTCCGTCCATCGCGCGGCCCAATCGGTGTTATTGCTTGCTGATCCTTGTTCCCTGATCCCTGTTCCCTGCTTCTCGATTTCTCGTTCCAGCCCCACCAGCGCAGCAACCGCGTTTCCCGAGCCGGCTCCCAGGCCACCCTGCACGGGAAGCCGCTTCTCGATATGAATATCGACGGCGGCTCCGGCACCCATCTCCTCCAAAGCCAGGGAAACCATCTTCCAGGCCGTGTTGCGGTCGTCCGTAGGGACCCCTGCATCGTCCGAGGTAAGCCGGATGCTGGTTTCCGTGGCGGTCCTGGCAGTAACCGTAACAATGTCATACACTTCCAGCGTCTGGTAGGCGGTAACGAGGGCGTGAAAGCCGTCCGCGCGCGGCGCTCCCAGATAGAGTCCCAGATTGATCTTCGCATGTGATCGGACCGCTGTCGGCATACCGGTTCATTGTAGAGGGCCGGCAAGCAGCCGACCCGCGCCGGCCAGCCATAGGAGGCCGTCGCTGGCAGAGAATTGCTTCCCGTCTTCACGCCCGCGTGCGTGGCTCCGCGGAAATCTGCCAAAGGAACCGGCCTTGCGGCGGCCCCATTCGTGCGAGCAGGCCCTATTCCTTGTACAGCCACGCTCCGACGATCGTGCCCACGACCACTTCAACCAGGCCGCCCAGCGTCGTGTAGAGCGTGACGCCCTTCGGAAACAGTTTGGCAACATACATGAAGGAAGCGTTGGGCACGAGCACGCTGATGATCCAAACGACCACCCCAACGCGGATCGCCGTCCCCAATCCGGGGCCAAGGCGGGGCCGAACCGCCGCGTAAATCCAGATCGTGACGATCCCGACGACGATTCCCAGCAAATCGAACCCTATCAACATGTTCGTCGTGAACCCGGGATGCCCAAGAAAGCTCATGGCATCAGCCCAACGCTGCCCGAGCCACAATCCATCCACCAGGTAATCCAAAAGATCCGCAACAATCCCGCCAACAATGCCGCCGAGAATCACAAATACGGAATTTCGGAGGGAGTCGAAGGAGCTCACAACGGTCAACGAAGAAACACGGGCTGAATCCCGCCTCTCGCCAGGCTGGCCAAAATCCAGGGGAAACAAGGGAACTCCGGCGCTAGACTGTGCGTAACACTCCTGGAACCAGTGTGGAGGCTCCTATGCACTTCCTGCTCTTTTTGGGCGTCCTCTATTTTCTCCCCGCCATCATTGCGGCTGCGCGGCACACGCACAACTCCACGGGAATCCTGCTCTTGAACATCTTCCTTGGTTGGACTGTGGTGGGTTGGTTCGTTGCCCTTCTTATGGCGCTATGTTCCGCGCCCTGGTGCGCCTATTACTATCATCGCGGATGGTAAGAAGAGCACCCGAACCAACAGAATCGAATCCGCCGGACTCCGAACCCCCCGATCCTGTCTCGACTGGGCTGCGCTGGGCGCTGCGCGACTGGGTTGCGGCTGCGGCGCTTTTTGCTGCGACCGCCGCCGTCGTGCTTTGGCAGAACGCGCATGTCGCCGTTCTCTTCGATCTCAGCTATATCCTCAACACCGCGCAGCGCGTCGCGCTCGGCCAGGTGCCCTACCGCGACTTTCCCCTGGCGCACGCGCCGCTCACCTTTCTCATCCAGGCCGCTATCATTCGCCTGACCGGTCGAGTCTTTTTTCACCATGTGCTCTACGTCGCAATCACCGGCGGCCTCGGAACGGTGCTGGCGTGGAGAATCGCGCTCGCCTCGTTGCGCGGGCGCGTAGCCGCCGCGTGGGCGCTGGCTCTGCTCATTGCTGAGCCGCTCGTTTTCCTGGGCATCTACTGCATCGTGCCCAACCCTGAGTACGATTGCGACTGCGGCTTCTGGTTGCTGGTCGCACTGTGGATGCTCACGCAACTCGATCAAAGAAAAGGCGTGGCTTTTGCATTTGCCGCAGGTGCGTTGGCGTGCGTGCCCGTGTTCTTCAAGCAGAATATGGGGCTTCCGTTTCTGCTCATGGCGGTTGGCGCGGTTCTGCTTTGCCGCATTATCCCCGGTCCAAAAGGCAAAAGCGCCCGCGGCGCCTATCTTGCCGGCGCCTGCGCTGGATTGTTGGCCGCGTTGCTAGCGCTCGAATGCACCGCCGGTCTCGGCAACTACTTTCACTGGACCATTCAATATGCAGGCCAACGCCGCATGCCGGGACTCAGCCTCATGCTCGGCGTCTACAGCGATACCACGCTCGCGTGGACGCTGCCCTGTGTCGTCGTCGCGCTGGCGCTTTTGTGGTTGGGACCCAAGCGACTCTGGGCGCGCATCGCCGCCTTCGCTCTCCTCGCCGCCCCGTTTCTCTTCACCCTCGCTTCGCTGCTCATCTACGACAACGCGGACGAGCGCGGCGACAGCCTGCTGGCCCTATGGCCGCTGCTGCTCGTGCTGGCCACCGCATTGGCGCTAGCAAATCTTTTCGCGTTGCGTCGTCATCCCTCCCTGCGTTTATTCCTTCCGCTCATTCTGCTCGCCGCCATTCATGGCACGTTTCTGTCACAGCAACTGTGGGGCTCGACCTACGGCATCTGGCCGCTGCTCATCCTGCTGATCGCGGAGCTGCTGGCGTTTCTCAGACCTCTCACCGTACGCGCCGAAGCAAATCGCTGGCTCACGCCCGCGCTGACCGCGCTCATTTCCATCACGCTATTGGTTTGCGGAGCCTTCTACACCGTGAGCGAGGAGCGGCTCAATTACGCGAACCTTCCCGACAGCCCCGCGGCTCACTCCGCGTTTCCCGCGCTTGCGGGTCTCGCTACGCCGGGACCGTATCTGCCGGAAATTGACGAATTGCTGCGCTACGCCCAAGCCAACATTCCCTTCGACGACGGAATCGTTTTGATTCCAGGAGAAGAACCGTTCTATTTCGCCACCGGCCGCGCGCCGCAATTTCCGGTGCCGTTTTTCGATCCCACCATCGATCCGTACTCGCCGAACGAGATTGCCGATCTCGTTCGGGCGCGCGACCTTCACTGGCTGATTGTGAAGACCGATGTGCAGACCAAAGAAGACCCCACGCCCGACCGCGCGGAATTGATGCAGTTGATGATGCAGGAGTTCACGCCCGCGGCGCATCTGCGCGGATACGATGTGTACCGCCGCTAGCGTTCAACGTGCCGGCTGGTCCAACTTCGCGCTGCGGCGCAACCCCGTCATCACGAAAGCCAGCGCGCCCGCTCGACGGAGGGCCGGGGCGACGTTCGCAGAGAAAGTGATCTCAATTCGTCATGGCAGCCGTTGGCGTGCGGCCAATTCGCGCACGACCCCGGGGTAAGATGAAAGACACAATGTCTCGCCTCTTCCTCAGCCATTCGAGTGCGGACAATCCCAAAGCTGTCGCAGTGCGCGACTGGCTTATCGAAAACGGCTGGAACGATGTATTCCTCGATCTCGATCGCGGCGGCATCAAACCCGGCGAACGTTGGGAGCGGGCACTGCACGAAGCCGCATCGCGCTGCGAAGCCGTGATTTTTCTCGTCTCGCGTTCCTGGCTTGAGCGGCCGTGGTGCCTCAACGAGTTCCATCTGGCTCGCCGTCTGAACAAGCGCCTATTCGGCGCCCTCATCGATGAGATCCCCCTCACCGAAGTGCCGTCGGAATTAACCGGGGCGTGGCAGATGGTTCAGCTTGCGTCTGGGCAGGATCACAAAATCTTCCGCGTCACTGTTCCGGTTTCCCACGAGGAAGTCCACGTCACATTCTCTTCCGAAGGACTTGCTCGCCTCAAAGACGGCCTCACTAAGGCCGGTCTTGATCCGCGGTTCTTCTCCTGGCCGCCGGAGAGCGATCCGGACCGCCTTCCCTATCGCGGCCTCAAGCCGCTCGAAGCGGAAGATGCCGGAATTTACTTTGGCCGCGAAGCCTCGAACGTTGAGGCGCTGGACACGCTGCGTGGCTTGCAAGATAAAGTGCCGCCTCGCATCCTTGTGATTCTCGGTGCTTCCGGCGCAGGAAAATCCTCGTTTCTTCGCGCAGGTCTCCTGCCGCGATTGGCTCGAGACGAGCGCAATTTTCTCCCCTTGCCTGTGATGCGCCCCGAAGCTGCCGCGCTGAGCGGGGAACGAGGCTTCATCAGCGCGCTGGCCGGGGCATTCGCCGCGCAAAATTTGCATGTGCGTCGCGCGGACGTCCGCGATGCTGTCAAACGCGGCGCAGAGAGCGTGCAATCCCTGCTTCGGACGCTCATGGAGCATGCTGTCACCGTACTTTCTGAAGGTCCTGAGGGCGCTCCAAAACCAATGCTCATCTTGCCGATCGATCAAGCCGAGGAGCTTTTTCTCGAGCAAGGCGCCGAAGAAAGCAATCAGTTCCTCGGCCTGTTGCGCGATCTAGTCAGAGTGGACTCCCCGAGCATTATCGCCCTTTTCACCATTCGCTCCGATTCCTACGACCGCCTGGAACGGGCAAAACCCTTAGAAGGACTTCGCCAGGAAACCTTCTCTCTTTTGCCCATGCCTCACGGCGCGTACCAGATCGTCATCGAAGGCCCGCTCGCGCGCCTGAATCAGGAAACGCGGAGGGTCGAGATGGAGCCGCAACTCACGCACCGCCTGCTGCTGGACATCGAAGAAGGCGGCAGTGTTGACGCCTTGCCGCTGCTCGCTTTCACGTTGGAGCAGCTCTACGCGGAGTACGCGGGTTGTGGCAAGCTGAAACTTTCGGACTACATCGCCTTCGGAGGCTTGCGTGGCGCAATCGAAGCAGCGGTGCAGCGCGCATTTGCCGAAGCGGACAAGGACGCGCGGATCCCTCGCGACCGGCAAAGCCGCCTTGCGCTGCTGCGTCGAGGCCTGATCCCTGCGCTCGCCGAAATTGACCCCGAAACTTCCGCATTGCGCCGCCGCATCGCCCGGCTCGCGGATATCCCGAGCGAATGCCGTCCTCTGCTCCAACTCCTCGTCGAACAGCGCCTTCTGACGACTGATCGCGTCACGATTCGGGAATCGGGAGTGGAGAGCTTCGACGTGACGATTGAACCTGCGCACGAAGCGCTCCTTCGCCAGTGGGACAGGCTGCGCGCCTGGCTCGAAGAAGATCGCGGCGCCTTGGTCGTGCTGGATGGCGTCAAACGGGCGGCCCGCGATTGGGTCGCCAACGGCCGCCGTCACGATTGGCTCAGCCACACCGGAAGGCGGCTTGAAGAAGCAGAGAACGTAGCGCGACGCAGCGATTTTGCAGGGCACCTGCCGCCCGACGTCTCCCGATACCTGGCGGCGTGCCACCGTTTGCGCCGCGCGGGGCGTTTGCGTTTGGCGGCGCTGAGCGTGGGCATAATTGCCCTGCTTTGTTTTACCTATCTGGGAGTCGCAGATGACGGCGTCATGATTCCCGGCGGCGATTCGATTCGCCTGACGATCGACCGCTACGGGCTGTCAGTATTTCGCCCCGCTCACACGCAAAAGGAAATTATGGACGTGACGGCGCGCGCGGAGTCCACTTCCATCGATCGCACCCGCGCGGATTGGATCTCGGGGGCATGGAACTACTCCAGCGCGACACGCACGAATGGGCCAAAAGTCGCGATTTCTCCCTGGGTCTCGGCTCATGCGATGGCCGCGGTTTTCCGCGCCCTCGGGCCAAAGCCGCAATATCTGCCGGATCTCTTTGCCGCCCTCGACGCGCCGTTTAGCCCGGGTCTTGCAGTTGAGGCGGGCGCGAAGAAATTTGGCTGGTTCGTCGGCGAATCCGACTACCCGATGGCGGAGCCTGCTCTCTGGACCGTAGCCTCGCTCGGCGCGGCTCTTGATCGCAAGGACCTGCTCGACGCAAAGACGCGCGCGCATTTGATGACGGAACTCGAATACGCGGAGACGGCTTCTGACATGTATTGCCCGACTACAGACGGCGGTTGGAATATCCTGCCGCAGCAGGACGATCCATTGCAGCACGACACCTACACTACCGCGCTGGGCCTGCTCACAATGTTGCAGCTTCGACGAGCGGGCCTTGGATGGCACGGGGATGCCTCTAAGCTCGACCAGATGATTCGCGCATCCGCTGCATGGCTTGCCAGCCAATTCGATTCCACTGTCTCTCCTGCCGGATGGCGCGTGCACCTCAACGACGTTGGCTCGGCGAATACGGGTGAGGTTTCTGACGGCTTGACGCTGCAAATCTACAGCGAGTTGCTCCAGGCCGAGGCCGAAGCAAACGTCCCGATTCCACCGGCAATCCTGGCCGCAATTCCTCATCACATCAACACGTTGCTCCGTCGACCGAGTGATTTCGCGACGAGCGAGGGAATCATCTCGAAGAATTTCACCAACTTCGACGGCCAGCACATCAATCGCACCGTCACAGTGACCTACCTCTGGTACCCCTGGTCCATCGAGTGCACCGCCCGTTGGCTTGATCGCTTGAAAAGATTGAAGGGCCCACCTGGGTATCAGGTGCAATCGCGGCGCACCCTTGGGTATCTCGTCGTGGACCTCGGCGCGCAGGATCTCTCAGACAACAATTTGAAAGACCAACAGAAGACCCCGACCTTCGTTATTGCAGAACAACTTTACGGCCTCGGTTCCCTCTCCCAGCTTTTCGCCGGGCAATCTGCCCCGCACTAATCCGCCGCAATAGGTTTCACCGTGCCGAAGCCGCCCTCTTCGGGTTCGCGCAGAATGTCGGTGCGCACCGGGAGACCATCTATATGGGGAAAGCAATAAGGCGTGACATGGCGTTGGTCGAGGAGCACCTGCGGCGCGTCTCCGTCTTCACGCTAGAGTCAGGGCAGGAAGAGTTTTCCCCTTGCAGAGGACTGCGAAGGTGGCTCAGAATTCCTTTTTCGCCTTCCCCGACTTCTTCAACTGCTCCCAGTCCTTCGCCGTCTGATCGGCGTAGGCCATGCCGAACTCGGCGATCGCAGCCGCGAAAGCCGCGCCGGTTCCGATGTAGCCGGCAATTACCAGCGGATCGCCTGAGCGTCCGTGGCCGCGCGCCAGCAATTCGCCGCAGACCTCGGCATAGGCTTTCAGGTTCGCGCCCGCCAGGTCCTCAATCGCGATGCTTCCCTTGTGGTCGTTCAGCTGGCGCACCAGGTATTGCCGCCCACCCATGTGCGTCCAACCCAGAAATGGATCGGTTTGGATCTGCATGGCGCGTTGTCCTTCGGCTGTGCGTTGCCCGTTATGCGCCGCGGGGTGCGCGTCGGGCAGATACGGCGCATAGGCCGATGCCGCCTCTTCCTTGATCTGCAGAAACAGCGGATCAGCGGGAGCGTTTCCCTCAAAGTAAATACAGTAATCGCGCAGACCCACCGATCCCGTGCCCACCACTTTGAAAGCCACGTCCACGGGCCGGTAAAACGAGAGCAGGTGCCGCCGCTCCGGAAGCAGCATCTCGCGATAGGGTTCAAGCGCGGCCAGCACCGCGGCCGCACGGGCCCCTGTCACACGCGTCAGCATCGGCTTTATTTCCTTGAAGCGGCGCGGTGCGCCGGGTCGCGTTGAAGCCGGCATTGTCAGCCGTTCCAGCGTGTGCATCGGCGTGGCACGCTCGGCCTTGGCCAGCGCCATGTGCACCGGCTGTGCCAGGCCCAGGCGATGCACCTGGTATCGGGCGATCTCAAGGTGCGGCATGCGTGCAAAAACGCGCATCTGCGCGGAATAGCGCTCCACGCATGCCACGGCAGCTTTACGCGCCGCGCCATCCTTGTGTCCTGCGGCGCGCCCCGCCAGCACCAGGGAGGCGGCCATGCGCTTCAAGTCCCACTCGAACGGGCCCCGAATCGTTTCATCGAAATCGTTGATGTCGAAGACCAGCCGGCCGTCCGGCGCGGCATACGCGCCCAGGTTGCGCACATGCGCGTCGCCGCACAGTTGGCTGATGATCCCGGTGGATGGCAGTTGCGCCAGGTCCGCCGCCATCACCGGCGCAGCGCCGCGAAAGTACCCGAAGGGCGAAGCGGCCATCATCTGGTACTTCATCGGAATGAGTGCGGGCACGCGGCCCCGCATCGATCGCTCCACGAGCGCCAGCGCCGAAACCGGCCGCGCCTTGAAGTCGCACGTTTCCTGTTGGTGGCGTCCCACCTGCTTGCGCCGCGTTTGCCCCAGTGCGCGACGTTCTTCCGGAGTTGCCCAATGCATATTGCGGAACATACACCGTCGACCCACGCGAAAACAACCGGCGGCGTCAGTCTTCGCCGAAGAAGCGCTTCCTTGCCGCTTCGTCAACCGGCAAGTCGGGCCCTACGAACAGCGCGTCCGGCTGCCGGCTGGGGTCTTGCGCAATCAGCGGCATGGCTCGCGCGCGGCGCGCGTCGGCATCCGGTCCTGTGCCGAGATACATCGCCGTCATCCACTGGTGGAAGGTGTGCAGACGGCCGGCATAGCCATCGTGCTCGTCGGCGTAGGCATGGCCGGCGGCATCCCAGTCGTCGCTGCGCATCAGGTGATCGCGCAACACGCGGGCGTCGCGCAAGGTAAGAGAAAGTCCCTGCCCCCAGGTGGGATCGCTCGATGCGGCTGAGTCGCCGACGAGCGCCACTCCATCGCGGTAGGGATGATCGACCCAGGTGTGCGCGCAACCGAAAGTCGCAAGGGGGCCGATCTGCCGGGCATCTTCAAAGAGCGCCGAGCTTGCGCCTGCTTTTTTGCAGCCGTCAACAAATCTGGCCAAATCGCCGGGCCCCTGAAAGCGCGTCTGCGTTCCATCGTGGTAGCACAGATACATCCGCGCGCGTCCGCCGCCCTGCGGGCCGACGATCGCGAGTTGACCCAGCGAAAAGTTGTAGATGCCCTGGAGAACGTCTTCCTCCGCGGGAACGTTTTCCAGCAAAACTCCGGCGATCATCACGTCTTCAGGATCGCGCAGGACCGGGAAGTGCGCAGAAGAGCGCACCACGCACGATCGTCCCCCGGCTCCCACCACCAGCCGCGCGGCGATGGTTTCAGCGCGGCCATCTTCCTCAATCACCATCTCCGGCCTCGCGCCCGGCCGCACGTGGCGAACCGCCGCGCCCCGTCGCACCGTGGCGCCCGCTGACGCCGCCGCTTGCAAAAGCGACTCCTGCATAGCGGGGTGATAGCAGGCCAGGCAAGGCAGCTGGTGCTTTGTGCTTGGGACAAGTTCGCGATGTTCCACCCGGTCGCTCACGACATACGTGTCGATCCAGTGGAGGTGGTGCCTGCCGGCTCCGGCCAGGCAATCGGCGATTCCGAGGGCCTGCACCTCCGCGTAGCCCCACGGCAACATCACCTCGCCGCGCACGCGGTCCTTGAATTGCCGTTCGTGCTCGATGACCAGAACCTTGGCGCCATGTTCCGCTATGTTTTTGGCCAAGGCTGCGCTGCCCAGGCCGCCGCCGGCGATGGCCACATCGTACGTTGTCGACACGCTTAACCCTCCCGGGGAATTTCCAGAATATACGTGGCTTTGTCGAATTCGAGCAAGCCCTAAATTCCAGAGAAAACTGCTCGAACGAAATCGCGGACTCCTCTGTCGGAGTCAGTGATTTACACTTTTCTTCAAGCCCTGCCTGTTTCCCTTTCGGCCCGATCTCTCTTATCTGGGCTGCTCCCCAGACTTTCTATTTCAGGAGGAACTCTCTTTGACGCGAGCCGCCGCTCTGTTGCCCGTCGTTTTCGTTGCCCTGTCTTTCGCTTCTCACGCCGCCGCACAGGCGCCGCAGAAGCAGCTCACGGTTGAAGCCATCTTCGCGCACGGCCCGCTGATTCCCAGGGGGCCCGAAACGCTCAACTGGTCTCCCGACGGCAAGCATCTGACCTATCTGGACGGCGGCGAGCTGATGGATGTGGATCCGGTTACCGGCAAGACGCACGTGATGGTGAGTGCTGCCAAAATGGCTTCGCTCGACGGCGGTAGCGGCTCCGAGCGCGACCGCGATCATCGCGAGCGCTACAACATGGCCAGCTATCTTTGGGCGCCCGACTCCACCCACCTCCTCTTCGACGCCGATGGCCGCCTGTGGCTCTACGATCTGCGCAACGGCACCGGCGTGCAGGTCGGCTTTACCGGAGCCGCAGCCGGCGACGACCCCAAGTTCTCGCCCGACGGCACGGCCGTCTCCTTCATTCGCGATCATGGGCTTTCCGTCGTCCATCTTCGCGACCCCGGCACGCCTACCATCGCCGTGGCGCCCGCACCCGCCTCATCAAACGGCAAAGGGCAATCGATTCTGAACGGCGAGGTGGACTGGGTCTACGAGGAAGAGCTCGACACGCGCAGCAACTACTTCTGGTCGCCAGACTCAAAGAATATCGCCTATCTGCAAATGAACGAGACTGCCGTGCCGCAGTATCCGCTCACTGACTGGATTCCCACGCACGCGCAGGTGGAGTCGCAACGCTATCCCCAGCCCGGCGACGCCAACCCGCTGGTCCAGGTAGGCGTGGTGAGCGCCAAGGGCGGCAAGACCACGTGGATGAACATTCCCTTTCAGCCCGGCGACTATATCCCGCGCCTCGGCTGGGTCAATCACAATACCTTGTGGGTCGAGACCGTCAGCCGCGATCACAAGCATCGCGCCTTGTATTTCGTCGGCGCCGAACTGGGCGACGCGCGCAAGATGCTGGAGATCAGCGACGACAAGTTCCTCGACGAAGACTACGACGTGTTTGTGGGCGATGGCGCCGTCGTCCTCACCAGTTGGAGCGACGGACACACGCATCTCTATCTCTATAGCTACAACTCCAACAGTCCGCTGGCCACGGACGCCAAGCTGGAAAAGCAACTCACCCAGGGCGATTTCGAAGTGGGCGACGTGTACTCCGTCGACCCCGAGCGCAAGATCGCTACCTACGCATCGAACGAAGGCAATCCGCTGGAGCAGCAGATCTGGCAGGTCACCTTCGACGGCGAGCGCATGCAGTTGAGCGCAGGCGCAGGATTTCACGACGCCAGCTTCGCGCCCAACGGCAAAACCTTCACTGACAAGTACTCCACGCGCGCCACCACGCCGGTCCTGCGCATCTGTCATGCGGAGGAGGGCCCTGCTTCAGCCCAGAATTGCCGCGTGTTCTGGGAGACGCATGCGCTCGACTCCTACCAACTGAAAACGCCGCAGCAGCTTGAGGTCAAAGCCCACGACGGAACCACGCTCTACGCCACGCTGTTGATGCCCACCGGCTCGTCCAATCCCGCCAGCGTTCCGCTCATCGTCAATCCCTACGGCGGACCTCACGCCCAGGAAGTCGTGAACCAGTGGCACGACAACCTGCTCTTCGATAATGTGCTCGCGCAGCACGGATTCGCCGTGCTCCGTGCCGACAATCGCGGCATGGGCTTCCGCAGCCGCGCCTTCGCGCAGACAGCCTATCGCAACTTCGGACCCGTGCAGCTTGAAGATCAATTGACCGTGGTCGATGCCGCGCTCGACCAGACTCCGCAGCTCGATCCGCAGCGGCTGGGCTGGTGGGGCTGGAGCTGGGGCGGCACTTTTACGCTCTACGCGATGACGCATTCCGACCGTTTCCGTGCCGGAGTGTCTGTCGCGCCTGTTACCGACTGGCGCAACTACGATTCCATTTACACGGAGCGCTATCTCGGCGTGCCGGCCGAGGATGTCGACGGCTACCGCGACTTTTCCGTGGTGAACTCAGCGGCGAAGTTGAAAGGCCGTCTGCTGATTGCGCATGGAACCGGCGACGACAATGTGCACATGGAAAACACCGTGCAATTCGTGCAGAAGCTCATTGAGGCCGGCGAACCCTACGACCTGCAGATCTATCCGCGCAAGACGCACTCCATCAGCGGAGCCGATGTGCGCACCAGTCTCTACAGCCGGATTCTGGCGCAATTTGAAATGTACTTGAAGCCGGAGCCACCGGCTGCTGGCGGCAACTAGTGTTTAACTCTCGTGGTGATTGAAAAGGTCATCCTTGTCGTGGCAGCCGCACTTGGTGCATTCCAGGCAACACACCAGAAGTACCGCCACGCCCACCGTGACCACCACGGCAAGAACGCTTCCGTTCGCCGTAAGCCAATGCGTTATGGTTTGCATTTCTTGGTCACCATTCCTGAGCGATCCGGCCCTTTGCGGAGGTTTGCACTGCTCAACATTACGGGGTCGGCTGACAATTTAGACGATACTCTCTCTTCTCAGGTTATCTCATGCCACCTTCTGAGTAGGTCGGTGACTAAAGACACGTGATTTCTCTTGCCAAGAAGAGAATAAAAGGCGAAAATAATCCACAAATGGCCGCCGCGCCCAATCCGGCCTTCTCGCCAGCTCCCGAGGAGTGGCCTGAAGAGCTTGTGAACCTGCGCCTTAAAGCGGAAAGCACTGGGCGCAAGCCGGTGGAAGCTGCCGCCGCGGAATCCGCTCAGGATTCGTCGCTCAATTGGCTCTTCGTTGATCTCAACTCCTACTTTGCCTCGTGCGAACAGGAAGCGCGGCCGGAGCTGCGCGGCCGTCCCGTCGGCGTGGTGCCCATGATGGCCGACACCACCTGCTGCATTGCCGCCAGCTACGAGGCCAAGGCCTTCGGCGTGCGCACCGGAACCATCGTGGCCGACGCCAAGCGCCTCTGCCCCGACATCGTTCTAGTCGAAGCGCGGCACGAAATCTACACGGATTACCACCATCGTGTTGTCGAAGCCGTCGAAAGCTGCGTGCCCGTCACCGCTGTTTGCTCCATCGACGAAATGGCGTGCCGCCTCATCGGCCGCGAGCGGCCCCTCCTCGCCGCCATCGATCTCGGCATGCGCGTCAAACAAACCATTCGCGAGCGCGTCGGTCCCATGCTGCGCAGCTCGGTGGGTCTCGCCACCAACCGCTACCTCGCCAAAATCGCAAGCGACATGGAAAAACCCGACGGTCTTGTGGCCCTCCCCCTCGACATCCTTCCTGAAGCGCTCCATCAGCTCACCCTCCGCGATCTGCCCGGCATCGGCGCACGCACGGAGAAGCGGCTCAACGAAAAAGGCCTGCACACCATGGACCAGTTGCTCGCGCTTAACTGTGAAGAGTCCGGCGAAATCTGGGGATCGGTCTGGGGGCAAAGGCTCTGGCACTGGCTGCGCGGCGAAGACTTCGAGATGGCCGAGCTCGAACATCAAAAGTCCATCAGCCACTCCCACGTGCTCGCGCCGGAGATGCGCACGCCGGAAAAAGCCTGGGCCGTTGCTCACAAGCTGCTCCACAAAGCGGCCATGCGCCTGCGCTCCCAGGGACTCTGGGCCTCGAACATCGGCCTCGCCATTGGATTCGCCGTGCCTCGCGGTGAGAACACGCCCGTTTCGCGTTTTGGAGTACCGGCGCGCGGCTGGCGCAGTGAGATCAAGCTCCACGAGTGCCAGGACAATCAAACCCTCATCGCCGCTCTGCGCCGCCTGTGGGACTCGCAACCCTCCGGCGCGCAGTACCAGCACCCCTACTTCATCGGCGTGCAGCTCAACAACCTCGTCCCCGACCGTCTGCACACACTCGCGCTTTTCGATGGCCTTGAAGAAGAGCAAACCCGCACGCGCCTGCTTGCGACCATGGACCAGATCAACGACAAGTACGGCATGAGCACGCTAGCCCCCGCGGCCATGCTCACCGCGTATAAAGCCGCGCCCACGCGCATAGCCTTCAACAGCATTCCCGATTTGTTTTAGGAGCAGGGACCGAGGGAATAAGGGAATAAGGGAATAAGAAAAATAGCACCGTGCCCCATCCATTCCGCAGTTTCATCGCGGAATGGGTGGGAGACCACGATCGCTCATTTGCTTTCCTTTGCGAGCGCCTTCGGATTCAACTTCCCAATCCGCCCATGCGGCCCCACAACAAACGGCAGAGACAGCGCATTCCAATCGCGGTCGGCGTCAGGCGCCTCATGCATCGCCGGATCAGGATGCACCGCGCGCCAATTCTTCCCATCGTCCGTAGAAATGTCCGTCCCATTCGGACCCACCGTGATCCAGGTCTTGCTCGCGGCGTCGTAAGCCACGGCAGAGCGGTAGCCGTGCGGCGGGGTTTGAGCGGCGGTCCATGTCTTCCCCTGGTCGTTTGAGAATGCCGCGGTTTTCTCTGCCTCGTCGGGTTTCAAGTAATTCCCGCCGACGACAACACCTCGAAATGCATCCCTCATTGAGATTGAAAAGATACCCGCGCTTTCCGCCCCGCCTTCAATCGGCGTGATGACCCTTTGCCAATGGTGTTTCTGCTGACCCCTGCAATCAAAACAAACAGTGACTTCGTATATTCGGTAAAAGAAGGCGCCTGAAGTTCCTCCGGAACCAAAGACGGGGTAATCCGACAGCGGCGGACACAAGCCCAGTGAGGAATTGCTTGCAGCGAAGACTCCGGCAGATTTTGGGTCTGCTTTCAGGGAATCGCTCCCGCTGTCGAGCTCCCACTGGTTGCCGCCGGTATTCGTTTTCCAGAGTCGGAAGCGGCCGTGGGTAGGGTCGCCAAGAACCCAACCGGTTCTTTGGTCAGGGAATTGGACTCCATCCCAAAACCCATCCTTATCCGGGTTCGTAAACACCAGCTTCCACGTGTGGCATCCATCCGCCGTCTTATACAACCGCGACAAATCCCCCTTGCCGCTCGACATCACGATGGCCGTGTTCGCATCGAACGCCTGCACGCCGCGAAAGTCCAGATGCTCCGCACCCGGAGGAATGGCGCACGCCCATTCGTACCCGAGGCCCAAGCCACTCCGTCGCCCACGTTGTCGATGCCGCGCAGATCAGCCGTCGTGCCCGAACTCTCCATCTCCCACTGCGCCTGTGCCACGCCGCACGTCAACAAAACGAACGCCAACCACCATCCGTACCGTTGCATAGCCAACAGTGTAGGCCGAAAGCCAAGGGTCAGGTTCCAGGTGTCAGGGATCAGCCCGCATGCTGCCCTTCCAGCTCCGCGAACTCCGCTTTCTCCCTTGAACTTTCCCGCCTCGATTGCGTAACTCTCTGCATCCCATCCCGCGCACCCCTGCGGAATACTAGGTAGCAGCGATTTATGGCCGGTGACTGGCAGCCCGATTTCGAGCAACTTATCGACGAGCACCAGTCGATGGTCTTTTCGCTGGCCCTGCGCATGACCGGCGACCGCGGTCTGGCAGAAGAGATTGCGCAGGATGTTTTTCTCGAGTTGGACCGGCACTTGAACAAGATCGAAAGTCCTTTGCATGCGCTGCTGTGGTTGCGGCGCGTGGCCATGAGCCGGTCGTCTGATGCTTTGCGCAGGCGGCGCGTGCGCCGCATCGACCAGTGGGTGGAGATTGACGAGATCCACGGCGCGCAGGCGGAAGAACGGCCTTCGCCGCTGGCCGATCGCGTGGAACGCCTGCTGGCGACGGTGCCCGAGCCGCAGCGCGCGGCGCTCGTTCTTCGCTATCAGGAGGACCTGACGCCGGAAGAGATTGCGGCCGCGTTGGGCGCGCCGCTGGCCACGGTAAAGAGCCATTTGCAGCGCGGACTCAAGCTGCTGCGGGCCAAAGCCGCGATCCATTTGAAGGAGTATGTGCGTGGAGCTTGAACCGTTGGACAATATTGCAGATTTCGAACGCGAGCTGCAATCAGCTCTGGCGCGCCGGCCGGCGCCGCCGGACCTGAAGCGCAAGATCGTGGGGCGTCTGTGGCAGCAAGCCAGCCGTTCGCACCGCCGCATGATCTGGATGGAACGGCTCGCAGCCGCGGTGATTCTCGTTGCCGTCGCGGGTGGCGCCGCGTACTGGCATCACGAAGTAGAGAAGCGCAGGGGCGAGGAGGCGAAGCAGCAGGTCTTCACGGCGCTGCGCATCGCCAATCACGCGCTGGAGCAGATGAATGCGCAACTCGCCGAGCACAACCGGGATGCGCAGTAACCATTACGAGCCGCAATGCGCACGTAGCGCAAAGGATAAAAAAGGAGAATCGAAGATGAAGAGCCGCAAGTTATTGATCGCACTGGGAGCCGTGGCGTTCCTCTGCCCCGCATGGGCCCAGCAACCCGCGCCGCAGCCCTCGCCGCTGCCCTTGCCAACGCCCGTCGAAAAGGAATTGGCCTCGCGCGCTTCCAACGTGACCGAGGTAACGCTCGGCAAGGACATGCTCGCCTTCGCGGCCAAATTCATGGACGGCAAGGACAAGGACCAGGCCACGGTCGAGCGGCTGATTCAGGGCCTCGACGGCATCTACGTCCGCGACTACACGTTCGACAAAGAGGGCCAGTATTCGATGGACGATATCGAGAAGCTGCGCCAGGCCTTCGAAACTCCGGAGTGGACGCCAATTGTGCGCACCCGCGAGCGCAACGGCGCGGAAACCACCGATGTACTGATAAAGGAGGTGAATGGCGAATCGCGCGGCATGTTCGTGTTGACGGCCGAGCCAAAGGAACTATGCATCGTGCTCATCCTCGGCCCCATTCATATGGATCAGTTGAGCCTGTTGAAAGGCTTTGGTGGGCTCGATGCGCTCAGCAACATCGGAAAGGAAAAGCAAAAGCAAAAGTACAAGGCCGACCAGAAGCCCGCAGATGGAGGTCAACAATGAATCGTCGATTCTCCACCCCGTCGACAAAGACCAGTCGCCGGGGGCCCCGGATCTGGATTCCTCTGGGCTGCACAGCTCTCGCCATTTTGGTGTGCGTCCCCTGGGTGGTGCGCGCGTCGGGCGCTGAAGGCGGCTTTGACGGTGTAGTCGACTCCATCGAGCATCAATATCACGTGCGCGCCACGCGCATCCCGCTCATGGGCCTGGCAAGCTTGCTCGCGGGCACGGCTACGCATGGCGGCGTGGGCCGGGTGCAAATTGCCGAGTTCGAACACTTCACCAAGCCCGCGGATGGCGAAGAGCTGAACCGCATGGTCCAGGAAAAGCTCGGCGAAGGATGGTCTCGAATCATCCGCGAAACCAGCCGCGAGGGCAACGAGCAAACGCTCATCTTCGCGCGCGGCGAAGGCAATCGCATGGGGCTCTTCATCCTCGATCTCGACGGCAACGAGATGGATATCGTGCAAGTATCAGTCGATCCCGACCACCTCAACGACACCATCAAAAAATACGACCATCACGACGAGGACGGGCACGAATCAAACTGATGGACCCGCCGCTACGGCGTGCGCGTCATCAACTCCACAAACATTTTCTGGAAGCGCGGCAAATCCAGATCCATCTGCGCGTGAACCAGGCGCACACCGGTTTGCGGCTTCAGCGCTTCCGGCCAGGTAAGCGTGTCGCCATAGCTGGGGCCGTGGTTCAGGTCCACATCCATGTACACCGCCTGCTCCCTGGTGATGATCGTGGGATCGAGCCATGCGCACGCCTCGAGCTCGTCCCACATGTAGTAGCGCTGCTTGCTCCATGCCGCGATGTAGCGCGCCGCGGGCGCCTGCGATTTCGCGAGATCATCAAGCATAGCCTGCGTGAAAGGCGCTTTCATTGAGATATCAACCGTCGTCGCGTCGATGCGCGGCCAGTCGGCACGCAGCACCATGTGCGCGGCTTCGGGATCGAACCAGAAGTTGAACTCGTGGCGCGGGCTGGTGGCAAATTCCGGATCGCTGGTCTGCGGATTCAGGCTGCTGCCCATGAACACGATGCCTTTGGTGAGCGCGGCAAATACCGGATCGAGCGCGACGGCCAGCGCAATATTCGTAAGCGGTCCCGCGGCGTAAATCGTTACCTGGTGCGGATGCGCATGCACCTGGCGGATGAGGAAGTGCGCGGCATCTTCATCGATCGGCTTGGTGGTGGGCATGCCTTCGGGCATGGGTGGAATCTCGTAGGGCCCGTGCGATTCAAGATGCGCGGGCGCCGTCCCGGTTCCGGTTTCGGTCAGGTTCGTCGTGCCGCGACCCCATGCGCCCTGCCACGTCACTTTTCCATCGAGCGCGGCCTCGAGTTGCGTCTCTTCCTGCGTGCGGACCAACGGAAACACCGCGCCGCGCGCCACGGGCACGTCCGCGTGGCCGGTCAACTCCAACATGCGCAGGGTGTGCAGCGTCTCTTCGTCGCGCCACGCGTCGCCGGTCACGATGGTGATGCCCAGAACCTGCACGTCGGGCGCCTGCAACAGCGCCAGCATCGCCATCTGGTCCGATCCGCCGGGACCGGAACCGTCCTGATCGATCAGCACCAGGCGCTTTTGCGCCGGCAGCAATGCGGCGCAACCCGCCAGCAACAGAATCGCAAGCTGTCTTGTCATAGAAGGGTATTGTGGCACAGCAGATCGCCCCATGGCCTGGCACCCGTTGCTGATCCCCGACCCCTGCCGGGGCCCCCGGCGAACGATCTGTGTTCGCTGGGGTGGCTGAAACCTGATCCCTGTTTTACCTTCTTCGATCGCGGCCAAACTCTCTCGGCTTGAAATCCGGCCTGCTATGCGGCCTTGTCTGTGGCGCCACCGGCATATCGGTCTTGCCCTCGGGAAAGATCACGAGAAAGCGGTCGGGCCCTTCGCCCACGCTGGCGGTTTCCACACCCTGGAGCCCCTTGCACGCCATGTGCATCATGCGCCGATCGCGGCTGTTCATGGGCGGAAAACTATAGGGCATCCCCGATTGCCGCACCTTGTCCGCCGCGGTTTCCGCGGCCAGTTGCACCTCCTGGGCATGGAGCGCCTTGAAGTTCGCGGCGTCAAAGCTCACCAGGTGATGCTCGTGATGGTCCAGCCGCATCATCTGCGACGCAAGGGTCTCGAGAGCCCTCAGCAACTCGCCGTTGTGCTGGATGACAAGTGGTACATCCGGGCCGGCCAGCTCCACGTTGATCATCTGGCGTACCTCGCCACCTTCCGCCTCGGGCGCGACTTCGCCCGCCGAGATGCGGTACTTCAGGCGCATTCCGCCCAGCTTGTTCAAGGTGTTCAAAAATCCGGCAATTTTTTGCGCAGCCTGCTGCAGGTCTTCAATCGGCATAACAAATAAGTATCGCAGAGCCGGGCCGGGGGCGGGAGGCGACCTTTTGAAAAAGCCAGCCGGAGCCCCTGGGCGCCGGGGCGCTTAGCTTCCATTCCGGCGCCATGTCCCTTTCGCGGTCACGCACTGGGTAAAGAGCGATCCGCGGCATCTTGTTTACGGCAGAACCCGGTTTCGGATTGTATGCTTTTGGGTGTGATCACTTGGCACGAGTTCCGTTCGGGAATTGCGCCCCGGATCGCCCCTTTGTCCTGGCGAATGATCTTGCTTTTGCTGCCGTCTGCTGCGCTCGCGGCATATGGCCAGACACAGAGCAATGCCGTCGCAGGCTCGCCGGGCCCCAATACTCCGGTGGTGATCACACTCGACGACGCCATCCGGTTGGCGGAGGTGAACGAGCCTGGGTATGCGACGGCTAAGGCTACCAGCCAGTCCGCGGCCCTCGACCGCTCTATCGCGCTCGCCGCTCTGCTGCCCAGTGCGCGCTTGTACAACCAGGACATCTATACGCAACCCAACGGAATCAAAGCGGAGGGCGGAGAAGGTGTGTCCTCGCCCAATCCAAAGTTTGTCGCCAACGACTCGAGACCGCGAGAGTACATCGCCCAGGGAATTGCAGAGGAAACCCTCGGCGTGGCGGGGTTCGCCGGCGTGCGCCATGCCAACGCAGCAGCCGCCATGGCCAGCGCCGAACAGGAGATCGCTCGGCGCGGGTTGGTCGTCGCGATCACGACCATGTTCTACAGCTCTCTTGCGGCGGATCGCAAGCTTGCGGTGGCCGAGCAGGCCCGCCAGGACGTTGCTGACTTTACCCGGCTCACGAGCCAGCGGGAGCAGGCGCGAGAGGTCGCGCATGCCGACGTAGTCAAGGCGCAACTCGTCGAGCAGCAGCGAATCCGCGACGCAGAGGACGCGCAGTTGGCTGCCGAGAAGGCGCGGTTGGAGCTGGGCGTGATTTTGTTCAGCGACCCGCGCACGCCCTACACGTTGAACGCGCCGCCGGCAGATGCGCCGCTCGCCTCAAAGGAAGATGTGGAGCAGGCTGCGGCCAAGAACAATCCGGAACTGAAGAGCGCGCTGGCCGCATTGGCCGCGAGCCAGGCGGATGTGACGGCCGCCTGGGGCGCAATGCTTCCGAACGCTGCGTTGGCCGTGAATTACGGAATCGACGCCAATGAATTTGCCGTCAATGGCCCCCTGGTAGACCCCAGCGGCTTGAAGGCGCGTAACCTTGGCTACTCCACCACTGTTACCGTAAACCTCCCCGTTTGGGATTGGCTTTCCAGCGAGCACAAGGTGAAGCAGAGCGAGATTCGCCGCGATGTCGCAAAGGTGGCATTGAGCAACACGCAGAGGCGGCTCATCGCACAACTGGATGAGGCCTACTCCGAAGCCCGGGCCGCGCACGACCAGTTGAGCTCGCTCGATATGAGCGTGGCCGACGCGGCCGAGAGCCTGCGCCTCACCAAGCTGCGCTACGCGAGTGGCGAGGCCACGGTGCTGGAGGTCGTTGACGCCGAGAGCACGTACGTCAGCACGGAAGACGCGCGCGAAGATGGCCGCGTGCGCTATGAGACGGCGCGAGCGGAATTGCAAGCCATTACGGGGACGATGTGAGCCAGCTATGAACGAGTTGACGAACCGGAGCACAACGCAGAGTACGCGCCGCTTGCGGCTGTACCCGATGCTGGTTGCCGCGGCATCACTGCTTCTGGTGTTCTTGCCGGGCTGCAAAAAAGATGCGCCGCCACCAGTCGTGGTAACAGTGCAAGCCGAGCACCCGGAGCAGGGGCCGATCTCGGAACAAATCAGCGCCGATGCCATTCTGGCCCCGGTGGCCCAGGCCGCGATCGCGCCCAAGATCAGCGCCCCCATCAAGAAGTTCTATGTAGAGCGCGGGCAGCGTGTGCACGCCGGCGAGCTGCTGGCAACGCTCGAAAATACCGATCTGGTGGCAGCCGCGATGGACAACAAGGGATCGCTTGATGCGGCGCAGGCAAACTATGACACGTCCACCAAAGCGCAGGTACCGGAAGATACGCTCAAGGCGGAGTCGGACCTGGCCCAGGCCAAGGCCAATCTCGATCTCAACAAGAGCATTGTGGAAAGCCGCAAACAGTTGTTCGCTGAGGGCGCGATTCCGGGCCGCGACCTCGACACCGCTGAAGCCGCGCTGGTGCAGGCGCAGGCAATTTACGACGCGGCCCTCCGGCATCTTGAGTCGGTGCGCAAGGTAAGCCGCGACGCCGCACTCAAAGCCGCGCAGGGACAACTCACCTCTGCCGAGGGCAAATACAAAGGCGCTCAGGCGCAAGTCGACTACTCCGAAATTCGCAGCCCCATCAATGGAGTTGTAACGGACCGGCCCTTGTTCGCGGGTGAAACCGCGCCCGCTGGTGCGCCGCTCATCACCGTGATGGATACTTCCGTGCTCCTGGCCAAAACCCATCTCGCCGCGAGCCTCGCGCAGCAAATGAAATTGGGTGACGCGGTTGCCGTGCATGTGCCGGGAATTGCCGTCCCGGTAGCGGCGAAGGTTTCCATGATCAGTCCGGCACTAGACCCCGGGAGCACCACCGTTGAAGCGTGGATGAAAATCGACAACAAGGACGGCAAGCTCAAGGCAGGAACCCCAGTGAAAATCACCATCAGCGGCAAAAGCGTTGCCCAGGCATGGAAGGTGCCCGACACCGCGATTGTGACGGCGGAAGACGGTACGAAATCCGTGATGGTCGTGGGCAGCGACGGCGCGGCACATCGCAAATCCGTCACTCTGGGCATCGATGACGGCACCGACGTTCAGGTACTGAGCGGCGTAGCGCCCAGTGACATGGTGATTACGGGCGGCGCCTACGCGCTGGACGAAGGCACAAAGGTGCAGGTGGGTCCGGCAGCGGGTGGCGGAGGTTCCGACTGATGCCCGGCGAAGCGCCTATCGATCTTCCGGGCGACGCGCGAAAGCCCTTTTGGTTATTACGGTCAACGCGCACCATCTTCTTTTTCGCAGTCATGCTCACCCTGGCCGGCATCTATTTGTCGTTCAAGGTGCCCATCTCCGTTTTCCCTGAGACCAATTTTCCACGCGTGGTCATCGGCATTGACAACGGCGTCATGCCCGTCGAACAGATGGAAGTCACCGTGACCCGGCCCATTGAGGACGCGATCAACACGGTGCCGGGTTTGCTCACGGTGCGATCCACCACCAGCCGCGGCTCGGCCGAAGTGAGTCTTTTCTTCGACTGGAACGTGGACATGGTGCAGTCCCTGCAACTGGTGGATGCAGCGCTGGCCCAGGCGGCGCAGAGCCTGCCGTCGACCGTGCGTATCACTACCAACCGGCTCACCTTCGCCACCTTCCCCATTCTCGGCTACAGTCTCACATCCGATACCGTTCCGAAGACCCAGCTGTGGGAGATCGCCACCTACGATCTGAAGCCGCCATTGAACCGCGTTGTCGGCGTCAGCACGGTGACGGTGCAAGGCGGCCAGGTGCCGGAGTATGCCGTGGTGCCCAACATGGCGCTGCTCCAAGCCGCGGGCGTCACCATCACGGATCTTGTCAACGCCATTCAGGCGTCGAACATCGTGGAGTCGCCCGGCCTCTACGAAGCCAACCATCAACTGACCCTTGGCCTTGTGGGTGCGCAGGTGCACGACGCCGCGGGGTTGCGGCAACTGGTGATCAAAACCACTCCTGCCGGCGCGCCCGTTCGTATCGCCGATGTCGCTACGGTGGAACCATCCACCATGCCTGTCTACACCACAGTCACCGCCAACGGAAAAAATGCGGTGCTGTTGAACATCGCGCGTCAACCATCTTCGAATACCGTGGCCGTTGCCGATGCGGTCGCTGCCCAGATTGCACAGCTCCAGCCCAACTTGCCGCCCGGTGTAAAGCTTCAGGTCTTTTACGATCAGTCGCAACTCGTGCGCGACTCCATCTCCAGTGTGCGCGACGCCATTTGCATCGGCCTTCTGCTGGCTTGCGTAATTCTCTTCCTCTTCTTGCGCGACTGGACCTCGTCGTTGATCGCCGGCCTCGTCATCCCGGTCACGGTCGCCGTCACCATTGCGGCGCTTTGGCTCATCGGCGAAAGCTTCAACCTGATGACCCTCGGCGGCATGGCAGCGGCCATCGGTCTCGTGATTGACGACGCCATTGTCGTGGTTGAAAACATCTTTTTGCATCGCGACGCGGGCGAGCATCGCGCGGAGGCGGTGCGCAAGGCGCTTAAGGAAATCACGGTGCCGCTCATCGGGTCCACCATCACGCCCGTTGTCGTTTTCTTGCCGCTGGTCGCGGTCAGCGGCGTCACCGGCATCTTTTTCCGTGCCCTGGCCATCACTATGACTGCGGCGCTGCTAACCTCGCTCGCTCTCGCGCTCACCTGGACGCCGAGCCTGAGTTATGTGCTGCTGCGCGAGCGCGCACCTGAAAGCGATCCCGCTCCAGAGTATTCCGCGGACGACAGCGGCAGTTCTACGCCGCTGGAGCAGGATCGCTCCGCGGGCCGCATGCTGCAGCGCGTTCTGCACCTTCACGCCCGAGTTTTAGAGTGGGCCCTCGCCAAACCGTTGTGGGTAGGCGGCATCTGCATCTTGCTGATGCTGGGCACATGGGGCGGCTATCAAATGCTGGGCTCCGACCTGCTGCCGGAGATGGACGAGGGCGGATTCATCCTCGACTACATCATGCCCGCGGGAAGCTCTTTGAGCGAGACCAATCGCGTACTCGAACATGTCGAGCGCATTCTGCAAGCCACGCCTGAAGTAGAGATCATTTCGCGGCGCACCGGCCTGCAAATGGGCCTTGCCGCCGTGACGGAAGCCAACACCGGCGATTTCACGGTCAAGCTCAAAGACAAGCGCAGTCGCGGCATCGACGATGTGATGGAAGATGTCCGCGAGCAGATCAAGTCCACCGAGCCGGAGCTCGATGTCGAATTCACCCAGGTTCTGCAGGACATGATCGGCGACCTCTCGAATGCCCCCGAGCCGATCCAGATTCAGCTTTTTTCGAGCGACACCAATCTCCTCGCACAGCTCGGGCCACGCGTGGGCGACGCCATTGGCAAGATTCCAGGGGTTGTCGACGTCGAAAATGGAATCGATAACACCATCAGCGGCCCGGCCACGAACTTCGATGTCGATCCGCAAGTGGCCGCTCGCTTCGGCTTTACTCCGAGTGAAGTTTCTCTCGACGCTACATCGATTCTTGACGGCGTCGCCACGACCAATCCGCTCATCGCCAACGGCCGCCCCTACACCATCCGCGTGCGCCTCGACGCAGAACACCGCGGCTCGCTGAACGCGATTGAAGACACGGTCTTCAACAGCTCTTCCGGACACACGGCTAGTCTCGGATCGTTGGCCACCGTCGAACAGTTGCCTCCGCAGAACGAGATCCTCCGCGAAAATCTGCAGCAACTCGTCACCGTCACCGGCCTCCTGGAGGGATCCGATCTCGGCTCCGCAATGACGCGCGTCCAGCAGACCGTTGCCGGCCTTCACCTGCCGTCATCGGTGCGCGTGGTTTACGGGGGCACCTACCAGGAACAGCAACAATCCTTCCACGATCTCCTGCAGGTTCTGGTGCTCGCCCTGGCGCTGGTCTTCGGCATTCTGCTCGCCGAGTTTCGCAACTTCCCCGCGCCCATCGCCATTCTCGCCTC